>CAXGUG010000077.1:0-19207 GCA_964012715.1 uncultured Rhodospirillaceae bacterium
TGTGGCACCTTTGACGCATCAAGGACAGCAAACGCTTGTCCAAGGGAGGACCATCGACATGAAACGTTTTCTGACGACAACCATCGCCGGCGCGTTGCTTGCCGGTTTCACCTGGGCCGCAGCGCCCGCCAAGGACGCCCAGGCCTCGGCCGAGGTCAAATGGTACGGCCAAGCCGCATTCCGGATCAAAACGCCGGGCGGCAAGGTGATCCTGATCGACCCGTTCATTTCCAAGAACCCCCGCACCCCCGCCGCCGACAAAGACCTGTCGAGAATCGGCAAGGTCGACCTGATCCTGGTCACCCACGGTCACGGCGACCACTTGGGCGACACGGCGGCCCTGGCCAAGCAGACGGGCGCCAAGGTCGCGCTCAACGCCGACATGGGCCATACCCTGCGTATCCTGGGCATGGTGCCGAAGGAACAGCTGGTGCGGTTCAATAAATCGGGGCCGATCACCCCGATCGGCCCGGACGTGGTCATCACCATGACCCATGCCGAACATTCGTCCGAGGTCGTATCTAAAGGCCCCGACGGCAAGGAAGGCATCTTCCCCGGCGGCGAGCCCGCGGGCTACGTCATCAAGATGGAAGACGGCTATACCATCTATCATTCCGGCGATACCGGCGTGTTCAAGGACATGGAACTGATCCACGATCTGTACAAGCCGGACCTGGCCCTGATCTGCATCGGCGGCTGGTTCACCATGGACCCGCGCCACGCGGCCTATGCGGTGACCAAGCTTTTGAAGCCGACCACCGTCATGCCCATGCACTACGGCACCTTCCCGCCGCTCAAGGGCACCCCGGACGAGTTGAAAAAGCAGCTGACCGAAATGGGCTCGACCGCGCAAGTCGTGGTCATGCAACCGGGCGACGAGAAGGCGTTCAGCAAGTAAGACCGCCGATCAACGACAAGGTGTGTTAAAAAAGGACGGCCATTGCGCCGTCCTTTTGTTTTTCCCTGGGGAGGAGAGAAAAACATGCTCCGTATTCAGAAACTGTTGCTTGCGGCCCTGGTCGTCGCGGCGTCCTTGCCCTTCGCCGCGTCGGCGGAGCTGCGCGGAGATCCGTTCAATATAGATCTACGCAAGGCGATTATGGACCCCGACAAGGACTACAGTCGAGGCATCCAGCGCATGCTGCAAAAGGCGCGCGAAGACATTATCTACCGCAGCTTTTTGAACGCGGCCGAGCGGGGCCATCCGCAAGCCCAATATTTTGTCGCACTTCACCTGCGTGAAGGCAAAGGCGTCGAGAAAAACCAAACTGAAGCATTGGAATGGGCAAAGAAATCTGCCGATGGCGGCTTCCTTCGAGCTGCCGATTTAGTCGGAAGCATGTATCTGAACGGGGAAGGTGCTGAGAAGTCGCCGGAAACCGCCATCGAATGGTTCGAAAAATCGGCCCAGGCAGGTTTCCCCCAGTCCCAAATGGCACTCGCTTTGGCCCACATCGAAGGTAAGGGAACGGCAAAAGACCCGGTTAAGGCTCTTGAATGGGGCCGCAAGGCTGCTGAGTCCGGCTTTCCTCCGGCCAAGGGCTTCGTCGCAGCCCTGGAAAAGCGTATCCCGCAAGTCAAGGAAGAAAGAGGCTTGGTAACTCGCCTCTTACCGCCATCCGTTGGATATACGGAGCATATGGAAGAAATGCATTTGAAGCCGATGGAGGAAAGCCCGGAGATCATCGCAGAGCTAAAAAAAGACGCGAAAACACTGAAGCCGCCTTACCTGTATGAACTTGCAAGACGGCTTTGGCCAACCAATCAGTCCGAGGCTATTTCCTGGTATCTAGCCGGCTACATGCGGGCCAAGTTCGATGCCCTCAAATGCAAAGACAAGAGCGCGCGGGGCGGCTATCGCCTGCTTTCATCTCTCGCGCCAGACGTGGCGAAGGGACTGCGCAATAGAACCGACATCCTGATCGCTGCCGGCGAAAGAGCGTTGGAAATCGAAGCGACATATCCGACCGACACCGACCCGTCCTGGATCTGTGGACATGGGATGGACACAATCATCGCCGGGCTCGAAAAGAAGCCAATTCTCGAATACACAACCCACCCTGCGGCTTGGCCGGAACTCCGAGAACAGCTCAGGTCCAATCTGCTTCCCAGCCTGCAAAAGGTGATCGACAAGAAATCGTCACAGCAATAGACCGGCCGATACTTACCGCCAAGGCCGCGACACCCGCCCCGGTTGGGCGACGGCTTCGCCGCCTTCCATGGCTTCCAGGGCCTCGATCCGCTTTTGCAGCGGCGGGTGGCTGGAAAACAGGGCCTGGACCTTTCCGGCGCTGATCGCGAAGGCCTTCATTTCGTCCGGCATGGGCGGGCCGTCCTGCGCCGCCTGCAGGCGCTTCAGGGCGTTGATCATGTTACGCCGCCCGGCCAATTCCGCCCCGCCCCTGTCGGCGCGGAATTCACGCCAGCGCGAGAACCACATCACGATCACCATCGCGGCGATCCCGAACACGAATTCGGCGATCATCGAGACGATCCAAAACGCCGGGCCATGGCCGCGTTCAACCTTGAACACCGTGCGGTCGACGACATGGCCGACGATCCGCGACAGGAAGATCACGAAGGTGTTCACCACCCCCTGGATCAAGGTCAGGGTGACCATGTCGCCGTTGGCGACGTGGGCGACTTCGTGGCCAAGCACGGCCTCGACCTCGCTGCGCTCCATGGAGGTCAGCAATCCGGTCGAAACGGCGACCAAGGCATCGTTGCGGTTCCAGCCCGTGGCGAAGGCATTGGGCGAGGCATGATCGAAAATCCCGACCTCGGGCATGCCGATACCGGCCTGCTTAGCCTGACGGGCGACCGTATCGACCAGCCACTTTTCCGTCGGATTGGCGGCCTGGGCGATGATCTTCACCCCCATGCCGGCCTTGGCCATGGTCTTGGACAGGAACAGCGAGATCAGCGCCCCGGCGAAACCGATCACCGCCGAATAGACGACCAGGGCGTTGATGTTCAGGTCAACGCCGTTCTGCTGCAGCAGCCCTTCCAGCCCGAGCAGGCGAAAGGTCAGGCTGATCAGCGCGACGATCGCCAGGTTGGTGCCGAGAAACAGCAGAATACGAAGCATTCCTTGATATCCTTCCCCAAAAAGGGCGGCCCCGCGGGACCGCCCCAGATCGACTAGATATCTATGCCTGCCGTCGCCCGGCGCAAGAGCCCACGCGACGCTTTCCACCGCTTGATCAGGCGGCGATCTTACCCTTCCGGCCGTCGGTGCAGCCGACGATCATGCGCAGCATCCGCCGAGGTTCGGTGTAGTCGTCGATGGCGCAATGCATGGACGACCTGTTATCCAGCCCGACCAGGCTGTTCAGGGTCCATTTATGGCGATAGCGGAATTCCGGCTTCAACGCATGCTCGAACAATTCCGCCAACAGATCGTCGCTTTCGGACTGTTCCAATTCTACGATCCGCATGCTGTAGCCGGGGCTGACGTAGAGGATCGGCACACCCGTCTTGGGGTGCGGGCGGACCACCGGATGGATCACATCCGGATGGGCGGCCTGCTGTTCCGGGGTCAGCGTGGGCGTGGCGCCCAAAGTGTTCCAGCCCCAACGATGGATACAGGTCAGGCCCTCGATCCGCTGCTTGGTCTTATCCGGCAGGGTCGCATAGGCGGCGCGCATGTTGACGACCTCTGTATCCCCGCCCTTGGACGGCAGATGGGTCGAATACAGGAAGATCGCGTCCGACGGGCTGACCTCGTAGGACAGATCGGAATGCCAGAACGCGCCCGCGGGCTTGGCCGTGGTGCGGCTTTCGGGGCTGTCCATGTTCTTGGCGATGATCGATACCTCGAACCCGTCCGGATGGTGATACTGGTTGAGGATATGCGGCACCAGGGGGCCGAAGCGGCTGCCGAAATCGCGCAGCCAGGGGACGTTTTCCTCCAAATCGGGGATCACGATGGCGATATGGTCGAGCATCGCCTGCTCGACCGCGCGGAAATCTTCATCACTTAGGGGTTTTCGGGAATCCAGTCCGTGGATGACCGCGCCCATCGCGGCGTCCAACGGTTCGATCTTGATCGTCATTGATGCTCCTCCTGTATATTTTTTCTTTCGACTATAACACTCCACCGTCAACTCTATAGAAACAGAATTTCGACCAATAAACGGTACAGACAACATGACTCCTGTTCTCGGATTCGTTTAAGCTACCAGCCCCGCCTGATGGGGAGGCAAGGGGAGACGACGGATGGCTTTGGATGCCATTGGCTTGACGACGGTCGAGGGGCCGTACTTCGAGCAGACATGGGATTTCACGGATCCGGAATTTTGCTGGATGCGCGATTACTGGCAGGAAAAGCGGGGCGATCGCCCCTGCCCTAGGCTGCGCGACATCAACCTTCCCAGTCTTTTCCGGCAAGCACCCAAAATCGTGATCAAGGACGCCATTGATGACGGACGCGATTTCCGCGTGCGTTATTGGGGCACGAACGTCACCGATTGGCTGAAGTTCGACGGCTCCGGCAAGCTGCTGAGCGACTATTTCCCGCAAAAGAGCCTGGAGCAGGTCAAGAAGGCGCACCTCATGGCCTTGAACGGCGATATCCCTATCCACCGCTGGGGCGTCAGCACCTATCCCAATCGCGATTTTTTGGAATTCGAAACCATCGATCTGCCATTAGAAAACGACGAGGGCAAACGCGCCCATATCCTTTCGTTGCATCAATATCGAATACAAAGCCGGGACGATGGGTCGGAAGCCTAGTCTTCGTTGAAGATATCGCCGAGCTTTTCTTCCAAATAAATGGTCGATGCGATCTGCGTCACGTTCTCGCCGTCGTTGGAGATCGGCAAACGAATACGTTCGTACTGGCGGCACATGCCGTCTTCCCGGGTGACCTTCGATGCGAAAACCAGGGGCCTGCGCTCGTCGACGATCCGTCGGCATTCGTTGAACACCTTCTCCCCGAACGCGGGATTGGCCCAAACCGACTTTCCGGTCAGGTCATAGCCGAGATTTGTCGTATTCGCCGTGCCCCAGAACCGATAGGTAAAATCCAACGGCGATGGGATCACATCCATTACCAGGATATTGGGAATGATTTGGGGCCTGAGGTTCGGCAGCCGAAATTCCGGCCAAGTCGGCGCCCACCGATCCCCCTTCAGGGCGACCCAATAAGCATGGAGCTCGTCCAGAAACGGCGGCAGGGTGTCTTGCTTGGGCGGTTGGACATCGACTTCGACAAGCACGATCGAAAATCTCCGGCAGCTAGGCCGAAGATTAGTGTCTTATAATGAATATTTTTTCAACCAATTCGGCGCGACAAGTGGGCTTAAAAGCCCTCGTCCTGCTGTCGACGTAGCCGCCAAAGGTCTGAATTTTCAGGCACTTCGATCATCTCGACAGTCAGGATTTCACCCGGCCGAACATCCGCGACAAGCTTGTTTCCCGCCGCCAGATAGTAAGGCAACGGCCCACCGGGGATAGCCGCCTGGGCCGGTCGCACCAAAGGCTCCAGACCGTCGATGCTATGGCGGGGGCCGTTCATGTCCAGGATATCACCGGCCTTGAACGCCTGGGTCGCCCGCGCGATCAAATCGAACTTCGGCGTCGGTCGCCGCCCGCTGGTCGGCATGCCGCCCCGCGCCGCCGCGATGATCGATGCCGCAGCCTCGATCCCCAGGAGGTGCACCGGATTGTGCAACAGGCCGTAATTACCGCAGGCGCTGACCGGCATGCCCTTGTCACGGATCACCCGCCAGGTTTCCTTGTCGGCGCAGCGCACGATGACGAACACTCCGCCCGCAAGGCTCAACTCGTCCGTGCGGCGCAGGCAGTTGACGATATCGACCACGCCGCCGGCATCGGTTTCCATCAGTATCCCGCCCTCGGTCTCGGGCCGGAAGATGTCGGGCAGTTCGACCGTCCGCGCCAGGGGCGCGTGGAAGGCATCGAAATCGGGGCTCAGGCCCGTGGCGTTACAGACCAGGGTCATCTCGCACAGATCGGCAACGGACTTCAGCGGGCGCGCGCCCAAGGGAAAGGCCCGGTCCGCCAAAACCTCGGGAATATCCGCGCCTTCCAAATTCCAGCTATCGGCGAAATCGGGCGCGGCCATGGTATCGCCGCGATAGCTCAATTCCCCCTTGGCCCGGTGCCAAACGACATCGTGTTCGCTCGCCTTGCCCGCCATGATCACGTCCAGGCCCAGCAATTGCGCACGGGAAATCAGGCCGATCAGCAGGCTCGGCTGATCGCCGTCCGGTAGGGTGTAGATCACGCCCTTATCCGCCGCCAGCTTGGCCAGCCATGGACCGCAGGTCGCGGCGGCTTCCTTGGTCGCTAACACGACATGCTTGCCCGCCAGGATCGCGGCTTCGGACACGGCGGCGGCGGCATCGGGGGCCCCCGTCGCCTCGACCAGAACCTCGATGTCCGTACCGACGACCAGATGACCGTCGGGCACCACGGCGACCTTGCCCGAAGCCATCGCGGCCTGGGCGGCGTCCCCATCCCGGCAGATTTCAATGGCATCGCCCTTGACCCCACAGCGCAACAGCACATTGACGGCGCGGTCCGTGTCCATATCGGCGACGATCGGCACATCGATACGCGGGTGGTTCAGGGATTGGGTGATCAGGCTAGCGCCGAATTCCCCCACGCCGACAAGCCCGACCCGCACGGGTGCGGGATCGGCATCGCGATAAAGCTCATTGAAATCGACCATTCCGGTTCCTTGTTCTTAGCAGTGTACTGTTAGGCGGCGACGGTCGATTCCGCGGCCGCGGCCACCGGGCGGTCCCCGGCGATCGTCACCCGATGCATGACCCGTCGCGACCCGTCGTAATCATTGACCGCGCGATGCATGGTCACCCGATTGTCCCAGATGGCGACAGCGCCCGGCGTCCAGCGGAACCGGCAGGTGAATTCATCGCGGACCATATGGGCATAGAGGAAGTTCAGGATCGCCGCCGACTCGTCCTCGGCCATGCCCTTGATCCGCAGGGTATAGTTCGGGTTCACATACAGCGCCTTGCGGCCCGTTTCCGGATGCACGCGGACGATGGGATGTTCGATTTCAGCCTCGGCGTCTTCGGAGGCATCGATCTGCATGGATTTGGTCGAGGCATTACTGCCCGCGAATTTTCCGGCCTTGCCATAGGACCGCCCGGCGGTATGCAGCGCCGTCAGCCCCTCCAGGATGTCCTTCATGACCGGCGACAACGCTTCGTAGGCTGCGGTCGTGCTGGCGAACTTGGTGTCGCCGCCCGCCGCCGGAACCTCCAAACCGTATAGGACAGAAGCCTTGGACGGTTCCTCTAAAAACGTCATGTCCGTGTGCCAGTTGCCGCCGAAGTTATAGGTCTTGCGCTCCTCGGCTTCTTTGACGATCTCGACGATCTCCGGATGCCCGTCCACGGACTTGACGAAAGGAATGCCGCAAATCTCGCCGAACAGGCGGCCGACCGCCTTGTGTTGGTCCGGCGTCATCTTTTGGTCTCGCAGGAACACCACGTGATGCTCGAGAAAGGCCCGATAAAGTTCCTCGGCCTGACGGTTGTCCAGCGGGCGGGACAAATCCAACCCGTCGATTTCCGCCCCGATCGTGCCTGCCAGGGGCCGCACCGTAATGGTTTCATAGGTCGTCATGAGCAGGCTCCTCCCCAGCCCCGCAGCCCCGACATTGGGGCTGCGTCTATCTCACGTGGGTAATCGCGCCGGATTAAAACGTAATAACCTGGCGGACCGTATGACCTTCATGCAGGCGGTCGAAGGCTTCGTTGATCTGTTCCAACGGGATTTTCTCGCAGATCAGCTTGTCCACCGGCAACGCGCCCCGCTTGTACATTTCGATGTAATTGGGAATGTCCCGTTCCGGCACGCAGCTGCCCAGGTAGCTTCCCTTGATGGTGCGTTCTTCGGTCACCAGGTTGACGTGCTGGACGCAGAAATTGGTGGCCGGATGGCTAAGGCCCGACGACGTCGTGGTCCCGCCGCGCTTGGTCACCTTATAGGCCAGTTCCATGGCCTCGACCTTGCCGACGCATTCAAACATGTATTCCAGGCCGCCGCCGGTGGCGTCCTTGACCTTCTCGACCACGTTGTTGTCCAGGGCGTTGAACACCTGATCGCAGCCCAGGCGCTTGCCCCATTCCAACTTATCGTCCAGGGCGTCGATGCCGATGATGTGCTTGGCGCCGGCGGCCTTGGCGCCCATCACGGCGGCCAGGCCGGTCCCGCCCAGGCCGACAACGCCGACTGTCGAGCCCGGCGTAACCTTCGCCGTGTTGATGACCGCGCCGACGCCGGTGATCACCGCGCAGGAGAACGTACAAGCCACGTCGAGCGGTAGTTCCTTATCGATCTTGATGACCGACGACCGGTGCGACACCGCGTATTCCGCGAAACAGGACACACCCGCCTGGTGATACAGCTTGGTGCCGTTCTTGTGCAGGCGCATACCGCCGCCCAGCAACGTCCCCGAACTGTTGGCGGCGCCACCCGGTTCGCACAGCGACGGGCGGCCTTCGCGGCAGGGGCGGCATTTGCCGCAGGACGGCAGAAAGGCGAAAACCACATGGTCGCCCGGCTCCAGGTCCGTCACGCCGGGGCCGACTTCCTGCACGATGCCAGACGCTTCATGGCCCAGAACGATCGGCAAGGGCCGCTCGCGCACGCCGGCGACGACCGACAGGTCAGAGTGACAAACACCCGCAGCCGCCATTTTGATCAGCACTTCGTTTGCCTGCGGCGGATCGAGGTCGACCTCTTCCACCCGCACGGGCTGCGATTTGGCATAGGGCTGAGCAGCGCCCAGTTCATAGATGACGGCGGCTTTCATTTTCATTTCTGGATGGGCTCCCGAGAGAATTTTAAAATGGTCACGTTTCTTATCTGGCGGGAAGCTTATCCCTGCCCGTGTCCATCGGCAAGACACCCCCAAGCGTCAGACCTAGCGAACCTGAGCAATCAACACCAGCATGACGAGAAAAGACTGGAGTCTTTTTCAAACCGATATAAAAGCGGCATGAAGGTCATCATCTTCTTTGCGTTATTAGGTCGCGCACAAAATTTCAACAAAACAGCGACGTCCGTGCGGAGAATAGAAATTGAAATTCATCGTGAATTACAACGTCGATCCGGCCGAAACCGATTTTCGGTCCGTGCAGCATGTCATGTCCATCATCAGGACCTTCCTCGCCGTTTTCACCGATAGAGATTCCTGCGCGCTTGAAATCCGTACCGACGACACCTCCTTGGGCAACTTCTCACTCCATGGGGTGTTCAACGAATGCTTGGAACAAGAGCGCCACCTGCACAAAGCTTCGGGCATCGTGCGAATTGTCACCCCCACACCAGAGGCGATCCAACACAACGATGACGACATCATTTTGCCCCCCTCTGCTCCTGTCAGCGCCGACGACCTGTTCAGAATGTACCGGAATTCCGACTCTCGCTTAGCGACCGCCTATGAAGAAGAACATGTCAGCGATCTTTACGATGCTGATATGATCGCCTTCGCAACGACCAACGGAAACGGTTTCGGCTCCAGCACGCCGGAGCAGGCGCGCCCCGCCGTTACCTATATCACCCGGCCGGATAACAACGTCACCAGTGTCCTTGACGTCGGTTGTGGAGCGGGCCGAATTTACGAACAACTCTCGAGGCATTGCCTGATAACAGGGCATGCCATGCCCCATTACGTCGGTCTCGACTACAGCCGCAGCCAAATCGAACGGGCGCGAAGAAAATACCCGCGCGCATTTTTCAGTTACGGCGATGCAACCGAGTTACCGTTTCCAGATAACAGCTTTGATATCGTCGTGGCATCAAGCGTGTTGGGCTTCATGCCGATTGAAAGAGCGATAAAAGGCCTGTCCGAGGTTTTAAGGATAGGGCGCAAGGGAGCCTTGACGGAACTAACCTGCACGAGCCGAACTCACCCCCTGACCGGTCGCGGAACATTTGAAAAATTCAGATGGAGTTCGAGATATAGCGTAGTCACGTCTCACCCTCCGATTGAAGACGTTCTCGCAGTCGCTCAGTCCTCGAACAAAGTTGACGTCACGCAGAAAGAACATATCCACGTACACACACAAGCCGGACACCAGACGACGGTGCCGGAAGCCAGCGAGCAGTTTGCCGTTTTCAACCAATTTCTCGAACAATCCATACAATCCCTGCTACCGAAGCACGGCAGCGTCGATAGGATTCCGCGCGATGAAATTGATTCCCTGATGCTGCGGGGAGGACAAGTGGAGTTGGCATCCGGCGCCAAACACCGCATTGATCCCGGCATGATCTGGGACCGGTATGTGCAAGCGACCATACAGCCGAAAGGTTGGCGCTGGGCACCGGTCACCCGGTTGGACGACCGATATACGAAGGTTCAGGTTTTCGATTTTTCCTAATCAGATAGCCGCTTTGTCCCCACGTTCACAAATCTATATCTTCCACACGCCCTTGCCTTGCGGGGGCTTCCGGCATTAAACCATCGGTCCCGAACAACACGAATAATGGCTCATCCGTTCCAGGGAGGTCCTCCATGGCCAAGAAATTCGACAAATCCAAGCTGCCGTCCCGCTATACAAGCGTCGGGCCGGAAAGCGCGCCGCACCGCTCGTACTATTACGCCATGGGCATGACCGAGGAAGAGATCGAACAACCCTTCGTCGGCGTCGCCACCTGCTGGAACGAAGCAGCGCCCTGCAACATCGCGCTGAGCCGTCAGGCCCAGGCGGTCAAGACCGGCGTCAAGGAAGCCCACGGCACGCCCCGCGAGTTCACCACCATCACCGTGACCGATGGGATCGCCATGGGCCACCAGGGCATGAAATCGTCGCTGGCGTCGCGCGACGTGATCGCCGACTCGGTCGAGCTGACGATGCGCGGCCATTGCTACGACGCCATGGTCTGCCTCGCGGGTTGCGACAAATCCCTGCCCGGCATGATGATGGTCATGCTGCGCCTGAACGTGCCGTCGGTGTTCATGTACGGCGGCTCGATCCTGCCCGGTAAGTTCAAGGGCAAGGACGTCACCGTGATCGACGTGTTCGAAGCCGTCGGCGCCAACGCCAACGGCTCCATGTCCGACGACGACCTGCACGAGCTGGAATGCGTCGCCTGCCCGTCCGCCGGGTCCTGCGGCGGCCAGTTCACGGCCAACACCATGGCCTGCGTTTCGGAAGCCATCGGCCTGGCGCTGCCCGGCTCCGCCGGCTCCCCCGCCCCCTACGAAAGCCGCGACGAATACGCCGTGGCCTCGGGCAAGGCGGTCATGAACCTGATCGAAAAGAACCTGCGCCCGCGCGACATCGTGACCCGCAAGTCGTTCGAAAACGCGGCGCGGATCGTCGCCGCCTCGGGCGGGTCGACCAACGCCGGTCTGCACCTGCCGGCGATGGCGCATGAATGCGGCATCGACTTCACCCTCGAAGACGTCTGCGAAATCTTCAAGACCACGCCGTACATCGCCGACCTGAAGCCGGGCGGCAAATACGTGGCCAAGGACCTGTTCGACGTCGGCGGCGTGCCGGTGCTGATGAAGGCCCTGTTGGACGCCGGCTTCCTGCACGGCGACTGCATGACCGTGACCGGCAAGACCATCGCCGAAAACCTGGCCGACGTTGTGTTCCCCACCGACCAGGACGTGATCTATCCGGTGTCCAAGGCGATCACCCCGACCGGCGGCGTCGTCGGCCTGAAGGGCTCGCTTGCCCCCGAGGGTGCGATCGTCAAGGTCGCGGGCCTGCACAAGCTGCAGTTCACCGGCACGGCCCGTTGCTTCGATTGCGAGGAAGACGCCCTGCAGGCGGTCCTCAAGCAGCAGATCAAGGAAGGCGAAGTCGTCGTCATCCGCTACGAAGGCCCCAAGGGCGGCCCCGGCATGCGCGAAATGCTGTCCACGACCTCGGCCATCTACGGCCAGGGCCTGGGCGAAAAGGTCGCGCTGATCACCGACGGCCGGTTCTCGGGCGCGACGCGCGGGTTCTGCATCGGTCACGTCGGCCCGGAAGCCGCCGTGGGCGGCCCCATCGGCCTGTTGAAGGACGGCGACGTCATCACCATCGACGCCGATAAAGGCACGCTGGACGTGGAAGTCTCCGCCGAGGAGATGGAAGCCCGCCGCAAGGCCTGGAAGCCGCGCAAACACGACTACCAGTCGGGCGTGCTTTGGAAGTATGCTCAGCTTGTGGGCCCCGCCTGCAACGGCGCCGTCACCCATCCGGGCGCCAAAGAGGAAACCCACGTTTACGCTGACATCTGACGCCGGAACATCCCCGGCGGCGGACACCGTCGGGGATAGGCTGAGGAACGGGTCATGACCGATACGTCGTCGCTTAACCGCCGAGAACACGACCGCGCCGCAACCGGGTTGCAGGCGCGCGTCACGGTCGGCGAGGCCACGACCAAGTGCAAGATCGAGGATATTTCCCCCGGCGGGGCGCAGATCATCGCCTCGCTGGATCTTGCCCGGGGTCGCAACCTGACCCTCAACCTCGGCCATTTCGGCGATGTCCATGCCACCGTGGTGTGGTGCCGCAAGGGTCGCCTGGGCATCAAGTTCGAGGCCGATCCCGAGGTCATGGCCGAAATCGTCATGACGATCGCCCATATGGGCTAGGCCGCGGCGCGCATGTCTTCCGCCCCGACCGTATCGAATTCCCCCACCTTCGACGTTTCCTTCGCCCGCGCGCAGTTTCCGGACTCCTGTTTCGCGCCGGGGCCGGACGGCGGCTGGGCATTTTTCGAAAACGCGGGCGGCTCGTTCGTGCCGCGCACGGTCGTCACCCGCATGACCGACTACATGCGCGAAAGCCAGGTTCAGCCCCTGGCCCCCTACCCTCAATCGCAACTCGCCGCCCGCCGCATGGCCGAGGGCCACGACCGCATGGCGGCGATGATCGGCGCGGCCCCGGACGAAGTCGTGATCGGCCCCTCGACCTCGATGAACGTCTACGTCCTGGCGCAGGCCCTGCGGCCCCTGTGGCAGCCCGGCGACGAGGTGATCGTCGCCGTCGCCAATCACGAGGCCAATTCCTCGCCCTGGCGGCGCTTGGCCGAATTCGGCATCGTCATCAAGGAATGGCCGGTCGACCCGGCCACGGGCGTCCTTCGCGGCGATCTACTAGGCGACCTGTTGACCGAGCGCACGCGGCTGGTCGCCTTCCCCCATGTCTCCAACATCACCGGCGACATCAACGACGTCGCCGCCATCACCCGTCAGGTTCATGCCGCCGGGGCCTGGGTCTGCGTCGATGCCGTGGCCTATGCCCCGCACCGGGCCATCGACGTGAAGGCCTGGGACGTCGATTTCTACCTGTTCAGTTTCTACAAGATCATGGGGCCCCATATGGGGCTGCTCTACGGCAAGCGCGAGCGCCTGTTGGAAGCGCGCGGCCAGGGCCACCTGTTCTTTGCCGAGGACGACGTCCAGCACAAGCTGAACCCCACCGGCCCGCAGCACGAAATGATCGCCGCCCTGGCCGGCATCGCCGATTATTTCGACGCCCTGGCCGACCATCACGGGATCGCGGGCAACGACCTGCACAGCCGCGCCCGGGGCGTGTTCGAGCTGATCGCGGGCCATGAACAGCGCCTCGCCGAACGGTTCCTGGCGGGGACCTTAAGCATCCCCGGCCTGCGCCTCCTGGGCCGCCCCAGCGCCAACGCCCGGGACCGCGCGCCGACGTTTTCCTTCACCATCGAGGGCACATCCTCGGCCGAGGTGGTCGAACGCCTGACCGCCCAGAAAATCGCCTGCTGGAACGGCGACTTCTACGCCCCCCGCCTGCTCGAAGCCGTCGGCGTCAAAGACACCACCGACGGCGTCGTCCGCACGTCCATGGCGCATTACAATACGGTGGGTGAGGTGGAGAGGTTGGTGGGGGCTTTGGGGGCCATATCTTGAAGGCCAAAAAGCCAGAAGGTGAAATAAGCGCCCCGATGGAGTGGCTTAAAATCGTGCTCTGGCTTTTTGGAATTGGAGCCTTAGTGGGTTTAGTCGTTCAGATACACCCGACCGGCGGAACAAATTTCGAAATGTCCCGCGTATGGAAGTATTACCTGTTTGTCGGCGTTGGCGGCCTTTTCTGCCTTGATCGAATACGCCGGAGCATCATCGCATTGAGGGCAAGAACTAATCCGGAGTCAGAGTAAGAAACCCGCAAGCAGCCCAAACGAGCACGACCAGGCTATTGCGAGGGCACCGGCGGCACGTTCGACTGCGCCGCGTGAAACTGGTCCACCGCCTTGCGGGTTTTGTTCAGCTTCTTTTCCAGCATCTTTTCCTCTTTTTCGAGGGCGCGTTCGAGGCCTTTGATGCGCTTGTTAAGCGCTTCGATATTGGCGAGGCGTTCGATGCGGCGTTCGGCGTCGCGTTTGCGGCTCCATTTGCGGAAGCGCCATTCGCCCGCGACCAGCAGCAGCATCACCCCCGCCCCGGCGCAGACCAGCGCGCCCACCAGATAGGCAGTTTTGTGCAGGCTGACCGCCGTGCCCCAGAAGCCGATGGTGGTCAGGCAGGCCGCCGTCATGAACAACAGGCGGCGGGTCACCGGGTCGTCCTTCTGGACCTCGTTCTGAGCGGCGGCGACGGCGATGGCGATCTCGGTCTTGGCCATGGCCTGCCATTGCTTGAACGACATGCCTTCGCCGATGGTGCGGCCCTCGCGGATGAACTGCTCCAGGCGCATCATGATGTATTCGGCGCGCTGTTCGGGCGTCGGGTCCAGGGGCAGTTCGGGCGTTTGCGGGTCGTTCATCGTCATACGTCTCCGACGATCACCCTAAGCCAGTGCGATTAACAGGCGGTTACTCGGCCGCGCCCGCACGGCAGATACCGTACAACCGATGAGGGGGCCCATAAGGCCCCCTCCGGTACGTCATTTCGGACGGCAGGCCTATTCGGCGGCTTTGGCCGGGACCTGATGCATGTACACGTCCTGCTGCGGGAACGGGATGGTGAACCCGGCCGCTTCCAGGCCCAGTTTGACCTTTTTGTTCAACGAGAACAGGGTCGGCCAGTAATCGCCGGTGTTGACCCAGCAACGCATGTTGATGTCGATCGAGCTGGCGGCCATGGCCATCAGCATCACTTCCGGCGCGGGGTCCTTCAGGACCTTTTCTTCCCCGTCCAGAATGCCCTTCAGGCAGGTCATCGCACCTTCGAGGTCGTCGCCGTAGGAGACAGAGGCCAAGAGGTCGATACGCCGCGTCGGGTTGCGCGAGAAATTGGTGATGGTCGAGCCGAACACCGCGGAATTCGGCGCCGATTTGAAGATCCCGTCGGGGGTCCGTAGCTCCGTCGTGAACAAGCTGATTTCCACGACCGTCCCGGCCTGTCCGCCGGCGTCGATGAAATCACCGACCTTGAACGGGCGCAGCACCAACAGCATCACCCCGGCGGCCACGTTCTGCAACGTGCCCTGCAAGGCCAGACCAATCGCCAGGCCGGCGGCACCCAAGACAGCGATGATGGAGGTTGTTTGAACCCCGAACTGGTTAAGGACCGCGACCAGAACAAAGGCCAGGATCGTATAGCGCACCATGGACGACAGAAACGGCGTCAGCGTGTCGTCGATGGATTTGACCTTGTTCAGCGCCTTGGTCACCGTGCGCTTGGCCCAACCGGCGAACCACCAGCCGAGAACCAGGATCACGATGGCGCCGATAACGCTCATTCCGTATTCCGTGCCCACGTCGACGATCGTCTGCATCACTGCTTCGACCGTTTTCTGAGCTTGGACCATTTCATTTTCCATTAAAGGGCCTCTTCGTCTAAGTCCCCCCATCCCCGAGGGTTTTCGCGCCGATTATGTTGAGGTTCACCTGTAGCCTCAAGCCTTTCCGTCACACATAGATCCCCCCTCGTCGAATATGCCCTTAAACATCCGTTGAAGGTGAAATGGCCCCCCAGACAGTGAAAGCCCCGCCGGTTTCAGGGGCGGGGCTTTCCTTTTCAGTTTCGGGGCGCGCCTTGCGCTGCCCTCTCCCGATGATCACCGGGTAAACGGGGTATGGGTCGATATGTCGGACGGCTGCATCGGTGGTTCCATCTTTGTAACCTCCCTCGGCTGTTCATGAGAAAAGGCTAACGAAAGATTCCCCAGTCACACCAGCCCCTGAAAGTTCCTATTCGGACCTATTTGATAGGAGTAAAGGATCATCGAAAGGTCATAAGCAACTGTCGATTTTCGTCCACAAATTGTATATTATTTACACCTTATATTTGATGGTGCGACCATGCCCCCTAGAAGGAATCGGCCTTGGATGCTGTTCTAGAAAAACTGGTCCCATATCTAGACAACGGCTTCGCGCTAATCGCATTCCTTGCCGTTCTGTTTTTCGGCATACACAAGCTTCTGATCAAATCTGGCTTGATCACCCCCGTAACAAGGGGTGAATCCGCGGCTATCCTCAAACTCATTCTCATATACGGATTTACCCTGCTGCTGGTCGTGGCCATCGCCGTTCCCATCTATCTGGCATGGGAGAAGTACCTTACGTCCGACGTCCGCATTCATGAAATCAGGGAAAGCGCCAAACGAGAGGCAGAAGCCCTTTTCAAAAAGGAGCTAAAGTTACGACAAGCCGAATGGGAACGCGCATCGTCAGAACAATTGTCGGTGATGCAGAAGGTCTTAGAGACTTTGGTTGTCCAAGGATCGATGCCAAAAGCAGACAGCCAACAACGCGACATTGCCGCTAAAGTACGGGAGAACGGGGTTGAAAGCGCCATCCCCCTTCTGGAATCGCAGATTAAGAATTCGAATTCGAAGACCGCTCAACTGGCGATGCAGTTAGGTGCGATCACCGCATTGAATTCACCCACCAAGGCGGTCGCGGCTTATTTGAGGTCCGTCCAAGCCGACCCCACCAATGCGGAAGCCTGGCTGCAATTGGGAATCCTGAACTGGCAAATGGGAAAATACGGCGAGGCGACGAAGGCCTTGGAGCAAGCCAGCCTACTCGCTCGGAAATCAGGGGATCAACGGACATTGGCGCAGTCCCTCACGAACAGAGGAATAGTAGCCAGAAAAACCGCTCACCCAGACGAAGCCGGACGCTATCATGATGATGCTCAATCAATATTTGAGGCAATTCAAGACGCCGAAGGACAAGCCGCCAATCTAATCAGCGCTGCCTTATTAGAATCCATGCAAAATCAATGGGATAAATCCGAAGATTTAGTCATCCGCGCGATCGACATTGCCGAGGCCGGTGGCTTCAAGCGTCAACTGGCCAAGGCGTACAACAATCTCGGCCATCTCTACTATCATCGCGACCAGCTTCAAGAAGCCCTCCATAATTACGATTTAGCACTTGCCCTCAACCAGGAACTGAAGCGAAGCAGAGGTATATTGCTCAACCTCATGAATATGGGGTCGATCCACGTAGCACTCGGCAATTTGGACGACGCAAAGCACCTGTATGAGGAATCCCTTCGTCTGGCTGAAAGTAGATCTTCGAGGGAAGAATACGTCATGGCTTACGCCAACCTCGGGGCCCTTTACCACAAGATGGGCGATCGTCAGAAAGCGGAACACTTCACCTCCTCGGCGATCCGAATGGCCAAGGAAAACCAAATTACCCAAGTCCTTGCCGGCGGCTACGAGAACCTGGGTCGCATAAAAGCGGAAGGTGGGGATTTTTCAGCCGCAAAGTCTGCATTGCTCTCCTGCATTCGCATCGCGGGGAAACGCACCGACAGGCAGCAAATCTCATTCTGCCGACTCGAGCTTGGAAACACCGCGCGCCTGAGCAAGAAATTCGACGAGGCCAAGCTTCAAATTCAACAAGGCCTAACCACCGCACAAGCGGTCAAATGTCGCCCAGCAGTGGCCCTCGCCCACAAATACTTTGGCTTGGTCCACTTCGATCTGGGCGACCGGAATCGCAGCGCCAGCGAATTCAAAATTGCCCACGACCTGTTCAAAAAGTCAGGTCATCTATTCGAAGCCAATGCGGTAAACCGACTGATCGCCACGCTGAACGCGCTGCCCCGAAACCAATAATCCATCCGGAACGACGCGACGGGACAATGGATAGAATCAGCCCATCGACGCCAAACGCTTGAGCGCCTCGTCCAGGCGGGCGCGGGTTGCCTGGGCCTCGGCCAGCTTTTCGCGTTCACCCTCGACCACTTCGTCAGGGGCGTTGGCGACGAACTTCTCGTTGCCCAACTTCTTCTCGAACCGGGTGATTTCGGCGTCCTGCTTGTTGATTTCCTTTTCCAGGCGGCCCTTTTCGGCCTCCAGGTCGATCACGTCGGCGATCGGCAGGATGATCGTGGCTTCATCCAGAACGTCCTGCACCGCGCCCTTCGGCACCTCGCCGGTCAGCAATCCGGCATCGGTCAGGCGGGCCAAACGCAGGATCAAATCCCTGTGCGCGGTCAGCGCCGCCTGGGCCCCTGCCCCGGCGTCTTTCAACAGCATGGGAATTTTGGCCGAGGGCGGCACGTTCATTTCCGCCCGCACGGCGCGAATCTGCGAAATCAGGCGCACGACCCAATCCATTTCCGCATTGGCCCGGGCGTCGATCAGGTCGGCGCCATATTCCGGCCAGGGCGAGGAAATCAGCGGCTGCGCGCGGTCGGCGCGGGTTTGCCACAGTTCCTCGGTGATGAACGGGATGATCGGGTGCAGCAAGGTCACGATCTGATCCAAAACCCAGGCCGCGGCGGCGCGGGTTTCGGCCTTGGCGGCGGCGTCCTCGCCCGCGAACACGGGCTTGGCGAACTCCAGATACCAATCGCAGAACGTGCCCCAGGTAAAGGCGTAGAGCGCACCCGCCGCATCGTTGAAGCGATAGGCCTCCAGCGCCTTGGCGGTTTCGGCCTCGGCCTCGGCGACCTTGCCGACGATCCAGCGGTTGAGGGTGGAATTAACCGATTTTGGATTAAATTCTGGATCGGGGCGGCATTCATTCATGTCGCAGAACCGCGCCGCGTTCCAGATCTTGGTGCAGAAGTTGCGATAACCCTCGACCCGGCTTTCCGACATTTTCACGTCGCGGCCTTGGGCGGCGAAGGCCGTCAGGGTAAAGCGCAGGGCGTCGGCGCCGAACTTGTTGATCAGGTCCAGGGGATCGATGACGTTGCCCTTGGACTTGGACATCTTCTGTCCCTTTTCGTCCCGCACCAGGGCGTGGATATAGACCGTGTGGAACGGCACCTCGTCCATGAAATGCAGGCCCATCATCATCATGCGGGCGACCCAGAAGAAGATGATGT
>CAXGUG010000078.1:0-18732 GCA_964012715.1 uncultured Rhodospirillaceae bacterium
GGCGCGCCAGGGAGGCAAGTACTCAGCGCGTTGCAAATTCATCTCGACACCTAGTCAAGTAAAGGAAGCGAATATGAGCTTGGATCTGAACACACCGGCGGAAGTCGTTAAGTACGTCACGGACAACGAAATTCCGTTCGTTGACCTGCGTTTCACCGACTCGCGCGGTAAATGGCAGCACCTGACCATGGTTTCTTCGTTCGTCACCGAGGCGGAATTCGAAGACGGCATCATGTTCGACGGTTCTTCCATCGCCGGCTGGAAAGCCATCAACGAGTCCGACATGGCGCTGATCCCCGACGCCAGCTCCGCCGTCATGGACCCGTTCTCGGCTCAGCCCTGCCTGATCCTGAACTGCGACATTTTGGACCCGGTCACCGGCCAGGGCTACGAGCGCGACCCGCGTTCCATCGCCAAGCGCGCCGAAGCTTACCTGGGCACCACGGGCATCGGCGACACCGCCTACTTCGGCGCCGAGCCGGAATTCTTCGTGTTCGACGACGTCCGCTACGACGTTAAGATGAACAAGTGCTCCTACGAGTTCACCTCCGAAGAAGGTCCCTATGTCACGGGCACGATCTTCGAAGAAGGCAACCTGGGCCACCGTCCGGGCGTCAAGGGCGGCTACTTCCCGGTTCCGCCGGTTGACTCCTGCCACGACCTGCGCGGCGAAATGGTCAGCGTGATGCAGGAAATGGGCCTGACCATGGACAAGCATCACCATGAAGTCGCGGCCTCTCAGCACGAACTGGGCATGGCCTTCGATACCCTGGTCCGCGCTGCCGACAACGTGCAGATCTACAAGTACTGCACCCAGATGGTCGCCAACACCTACGGCAAGACGGCTACCTTCATGCCGAAGCCGGTCGCAGGTGACAACGGCACCGGCATGCACACCCACCAGTCGATCTGGAAAGACGGTCAGCCGACCTTCGCCGGATCCGGTTATGCCGACCTGTCGGAAACCTGCCTGTACTACATTGGCGGCATCATCAAACACGCGAAGGCCCTCAACGCCTTCACCAACCCGTCGACCAACTCCTACAAGCGCCTGATCCCGGGCTTCGAAGCCCCGGTTCTGCTGGCCTATTCGGCCCGCAACCGCTCGGCCTCCTGCCGTATCCCCTACTCCGGCAGCCCGAAGGGCAAGCGCGTGGAAATTCGCTTCCCGGACGCCACCGCCAACCCGTATCTGGCTTTCTCGGCCATGATGCTGGCTGGTCTGGACGGCATCCAGAACAAGATCCACCCGGGCGACGCCATGGACAAAGACCTGTACGACCTGCCGCCGGAAGAGCTGGCCGGTGTGCCGACGGTCTGCGGTTCGCTGCGCGATGCCGTTCAGGCCCTGGACGCCGACCGCGACTTCCTCAAGAAGGGCGACGTCTTCACCGACGACGCGATCGACGGTTACATGTCCCTGAAGTGGGAAGAAATCTACAACTTCGAACACACCCCGCATCCGGTCGAATTCATGATGTACTACTCCTCGTAATCATCATCCGAATTCCGGATACGGGTGCGTAACCAGTTTTACGCGCCAGACTTGGGGGCTCTGTTGCTACGGCAACAGGCCCCCAATTTTCTTGGTGAAAAGGCTTGGGGGGGCTCTGTTGCTTCGGGAACAGGCCCCCAATTTTCTTCGAGCAAAGCGAAAAAGCGCTGCTAGCCTTCGTGTCCCGGAGGCGGCAGGTCGCGGGGATCCATGGCCCGGCCGTGCAGAACCGGCATCAGGTCGAAATAAGGCCGGATGATCGGCGACGAAGACGCCGCGAAATCGGCGAACGGCCCGTCGAAGAATACCTTTCCCTCATGCAGCATGACCGTGCGTGGCTGAAGCCGCTGCAATAGGTCCTTATCGTGGGTCACAATCACCGTGGTTCGCTGCCCGCCGCTATGGGTCGGCGCGTTGTGGGTGGCGGCGATCAGGTCGTGAATATTCGCCGCCGTGGTCGGGTCGAGGCCGGTCGTCGGCTCGTCATAGAACAGGACCTCCGGCTCCATCGCCAATGCCCGGGCAATAGCCAGGCGCTTGGCCATGCCGCCGGACAGGTCGTTGACGTCCGTGTTCAGAAAATCGTCGTCATCGGCCAGCTCCACCGCATCCAGCACCCGGCGGGCAATCGGCACGACCGCGGCCTCGGCCATGCCGCGGACCTCGACCAGCCAAAGCGCCAGATTGTCGAACACGGTGCCGGAGAACAGCGCATTCTTCTGGAACACCATGCCCCAGTGAGTATGTAGGCGATCAGCTTCCGTGGTTTCCAGTTCCCCCAGATCGACCAACGGCGCGCCATCCAGGTCATGATCGGCAACCAGCACCCTGCCCTGGTCCGGCTCCAACCTTCCCAGGATATGGTTGAGCAGCACCGTCTTTCCGCAGCCCGACCCACCGACCAGCGCCAACATCGCGCCGCGCGGGACGGACAAGTCGATCCCGGTCAGAACCCGGTGCTCGCCGAAAGCCTTGTGCAGGCCGTCGACCTTGATCTCCAACGGCGCCGCGCCGTCCTCCGTGATTGGAATTCCGCCCGGCGCCATGGGGGCCTCAGCCGCGAACCTTGACGGGCTCGTATTCCTCGTCCCGGTCGGTCGCCGGGGCCGGCGTGCGGGACAGGGCCGCGACGGCCTCCCACAAATCCTGGGTCATATTGACCTCGAGCGACTTCAACGACGGCTCCAGCTGTTCCGTATGGCGCGCGCCGACAATCGGGGCCGTCACCGCCGGATGGGCCGCCGCCCAGGCCACGGCCAGGGTGACCGGGTGCAGGCCCTGCTTTTCCGCGAATTCGGTGAATCGGCCCGCGGTGTCGAACATCCAATCGTTTGCGTAGCGGTCGGAATAGTTCTTCTGATCCATGATCCGGCCTTGGTCCGGGCGCTTTCCGGGGCCGTATTTGCCCGACAGCATGCCGCCGCCGACCGGACTATAGGTGATGACGCCCATGCCTTCGGCCATGGCCTGCGGGAAGATTTCCGCCTCGGCCTGACGCTTGACCAGGTTGTACATGGGTTGGATCACATCGAACCGGGTCCAATTGTTCTTGTCCGAAATGCCCAGGGCCTTGGCGACCTGCCAGGCGGCATAGTTGGACGCACCGATGTACAGAACCTTGCCGGCGCGGACGACGTCTTCAAGACCGCGCAGGACTTCCTCAAGCGGGGCTTCCTTGTCGAAGCGATGCATGAACAACACGTCGATGCGGTCCGTGCCCAGGCGTTTCAGGGAATCTTCGACCGCCTTGGCCACGTGGCGCCGATTGCCGCCGCCCGAATTGATGTCGCCGCGAATGTTATTGAAGCATTTGGACGTGATGACCAGATCGTCGCGTTCACCCTTGATCAGGCCGCTCAGAATTTCCTCGGCCCGGCCCTTGGTGTAGGCATCGGCGCAATCGAAGAAATTGATGCCCAGGTCGCGCACCCGCTTGTACATCGCCTTGGACGTCGCTTCGTCGGCTTCCGCGCCGAACGACATGGTGCCGAAGCACAGTTGCGACACCTTCACCCCGGTGCGTCCCAGAAGTCTGTATTCCATTGAGGTTTCCTCCCACTATTCGCCCGGAGTGTCTTCTCCGGCGGGTCATCGCCGGGCATTCACGGGCGCATTTGTCTTTGCTGGGAAAAGATTGCAGGCCAGGACCCTGTTCCGCAAGGCCGCACCCTAGCCCGAAGGCGTAATAATTCGCGAACTTCCCCACAGTGGTAACACACGGAAGCTATTTTCAAACTGAGACGGGTTCTCTAACCTGTTCACCTGCATATATTTTCCGCCGAGTTCAGCGTCCGGGCCCGGTCACTTTTGAAGCCTTCGCCAAAGGACCCCGCCGAATGGAATCGCACGCGACCATCCCCCACCTTCGGGAAGCGATCATCTTCCTGATCGCCGCCGGTGTGATGGTTCCTCTGTTTCACAGATTCCGGATCAGCCCTGTCCTCGGCTACCTCGTCGTCGGAGGCGTGATCGGGCCGTTCGGGTTGGGCCTGTTGGCGGACAAGCTTCCCTTTCTGCAAACGGCGGTGATCGCGGATATCTCCGGGGTGCAGGCGCTGGCCGAGTTGGGCGTCATCTTCCTGTTGTTCACCATCGGTCTGGAATTGTCGCTGGAACGCCTTTGGGCCATGCGCCGATTGGTGTTCGGCCTGGGAAGTCTTCAAATCCTGCTGACCGGAACCATCATCGGATTGATCGCGCATGGTTTCGGCAACACCGTGCCGGCCTCGATCGTGCTGGGGTCCTGCCTGGCCCTATCATCGACGGCAATCGTCATGAAGTTGCTGATGGAACGGCGCTGCCTGGGCACGCCCTTAGGCCGGTCGAGCTTTTCCATCCTGTTGATGCAGGACCTGGCCGTCGTGCCGATCCTGTTCATCGTCGGCGTGTTGGGCAAGGACACGGAAGGCGGCATCGGCCTGGAACTGGCGCTCGCCTTGGGCAAGGCGGCCCTGACGATCGGCGTGATTTACGGCGTCGGGCGGTTGATCCTGCGCCCTGCCCTGCGTGTGGTCGCCCAAACCAGAAGTCCCGAGATGTTCATGGCGGCGGTTCTGCTGACCGTCATCGGTATTTCCGCGATCACCGGCTTCGCCGGGCTGTCCATGGCCCTGGGCGCGTTCCTGGCAGGTCTGCTGCTGGCGGAAACCGAGTACAGCCACGAGATCGAAGTCGATATCGAACCATTCAAAGGCCTGATGCTGGGGCTGTTCTTCATGTCCGTCGGCATGGGGATCGACTGGCGCGTGGTCGGCGACGAGCCGTTGTGGATTCCGCTGTCGGTGATCGGCTTGTTCGCGGTCAAATCCCTAGTCACCGGCGGCCTGTACGTAGCGTTCGGTCTGCCCCGCTATACCGCGTTGGAGGCAGGGTTACTGCTGGGCCAAGGGGGTGAATTCGCGTTTATCGTGGTCGGCCTGGCGATGAGCCTGGGCCTCATTCCCGTTGAAATCGGGCAGTTCATGCTGATCGTCGCCGGTCTGACGATGCTGGTCACGCCGCTGATCGCCTCCGTCGCGGCCAAGGTCGCGACCCGGATGGAAAAAGCCGCCACGACACGCGCCCATCACGGTTCGCTCGCCGCCGTCGAGGAATTGGAAGGCCACGTCATCCTGGCCGGGTTCGGACGGTTCGGACGCACCCTGGCCAATACCATGCAGGCCGAGGCCATTCCCTACTTGGCCCTGGATACCGACGCCATGCACGTCGCCCAAGGACGGAAAGACAATCTGCCGGTGTTCTATGGCGATGCGTCCCGCCTGGATATGTTGAAACGCGCCCATATCGACACTTGCGCGGCGGTGGTCCTGACCATGGACAACCCGGCGGCGGCGGAACGGATCGTCGGTGAAATTCGCCGGACCTGGGCGGAAGTCCCGATCTATGCCCGGGCCAGGGACAAGGGGCATGCCATGCGCCTTGTCGACGCCGGGGCCAATACGGCGGTTCCGGAAACCGTCGAGGGTAGCCTGCAACTGGCAGGGCGCGTCCTGTCCGGCCTGGGCGCCACGGAAGAAGCCGTGCGCCGACGCCTGGAGCATCAACGCACGGCCGAAGAGGAAATGTAGGCTTTCGTCCGTTCGCTTAGAACGGGATCCAGGAATGTTCCTTGGAATAATGCAGGTAGCCAACGCTGGCGCCTGCCCGCAGGCCTACGCCCGTGCGGATCGGGGCCAGAATGACCTTGCCCGCCTGCTGATAGTTCACCCCTAGCCCGGCCACGACATAGAAACTGCCGTCGACGCCCGGGTAGCGCTGAAACAGCGCTTCCGTACTGCCTAAATTGTAGATCAGGGTGAAGACCTTCGACGCGTTGCCGCCGAAATCAAAGCCGATGGACGGCCCCTGCCAATAGACCTTCTGCGAGCCGCCGCCTTTCCGCTCCAACATGCCGTTGCCATAGCGCAGGCCGACGCCGATCGCGCCCGAGGCCTCTTCGCCTAAGATGATGGCATTGGGCTTGCCTTGGTCTTCGAACACTTTCTGGATCGCTTCCGCCAGGCCCTTAGTCGTCGCGCCGAAGAACCCTTTGGCCTTGGCCATGATTTCGTCTTGGCTATAGGTGTCGTCGGCTCGTGCGGCCCCCAAGGTCGTCAGGGAGAGCGACAGGGCGAGAATGAACATGAAAGTAATACGGCGCATCGGGAAGAAACTCCTTCGCTGCTGTTCGATAGCGTACCCGGCGGCGCAAGATGACGTCCGACCGGCGGGCGCAGTCTAGAAACCCGATCATGGCGATCAAATGACATTGGTCACAAGATAAACCCTTCTTAGGTCACTATTTGTGCAACGCAATAGACGGGTCGCGGGGGCAATGTCAGGGCCTTTCGGCTGGGCCCGACACCCACCCTATACGAAAGTTATAATCGTTTATTTACAATAAATTAGGTGTATAAACTTAATTCAAGTTATCCACATCGAAACGCGCAAAAAATCCCCCGTTCGGATCACTTTGACGTTGTGCGCTGCAACATTTTTCAAATAAGATTTTTATAGATCACACGCAGGCCCAATGCCGGGAAGCGACAGGCGCCAAGCAAGGGATTCTCCCGTCGCTTCGCGCCGGGAACGACCGCAGGGAGCCTCACGGAACCCGCGTCAACGATGGCGGATCAACGGGCATCAGAGACTTTCTGACGCATGCAAAGGACCCGTTGCCATGCTCGCCAGATTGATTGCCTTTCCCCAGAAAACCTCTGCGAATGGCGGCTCTTCACCGCATAAACTTGCGGATATTCTCAGCCTTCTGAATAGAGTCTCGGCCGTCGCAGATGATGCCGCCCTCCTCCGCGCGACCGCGCTGGAGCAGGTATTTGAAGAAGTCTGCACATTCACCGGATGGCCGATCGGGCATTTGTATGCCCAAGACGGTGACGATTCCCCACAGTACATCTCCGACAAGGTCTGGCGCCTGGATCCCGAGCTAGACCCCACGGCCATTGCCGAGTTCATGAAACTTAGCGAGGATACGGTGTTCGAGCGCGGCAAGGGCCTGATCGGCATCATCGCCGAAACGCGCGAAGCCCGCGCGGTCGAGGACGTGACCGTCCTGACCCAGTTTCTGCGCGCCGATGCCGCCGGCCGCAACGATGTGCGCGGTTTCTTCGGCTTTCCCGTGCTGTTGGACGGCGAATGCGTCGCCGTAGCCGAATTCTACGGTCGTCAGGCCGGACTGCTTGATGAGACCTCGCTGGAAATCATGACCTACGTCTCGTCGCAACTGGCCCGTATTTTCGAGCGGGAACGGTTTGAGCGGCGGCGCGCCGCGCTGATGGAACAGTTCGAGACCAGCGTTCAGGGGGCCGTCGGGCGCCTGGGGGCCGCGTCGGGCGAATTATCCGGGGCCGCCAATGAATTGGACCGTCACTGCACCTCCGCCGCCGAGGCCTGCGGCAAGGTCGGGGCCGGCATATCGGACATCTCCGCCGCCGCGGATAGTCTGAAATCGGCCATGACCGCGCTGAGCGACGCCGAACGCAATACGGAAAGCAAGACATCAAGCGTGATCGGGACGGTCAACCATCTGGCCAGGGAACTGCGCGAGGCCGTTACGCAGTTGGAAGGCTCCAACCGCGCCGCTCAGGACATCGGCGAAATTACCCGCAACGTCAGCGAAATCGCCGGTCAGGTCCGCATGCTGGGCCTGAACGCATCGATCGAAGCCGCGCGCGCCGGTGAAATGGGCAAGGGCTTCACCATTGTCGCCAGCGAGATCAAGAACCTGGCGCAGCAGTCAGAGACCGCCTCGGGCAAGATCGCTCAGCAGATCGCGGGCCTTCAGGACACCGTCCGCAGCAGCGCCGCCGACATGGCTGCCGTGGCCGAGAAGATGGATGATCTGGTCAATACCGTCCACGGCATGGCCCAGGTTCTGAACGGACAGAAAGACGCCACCGGAACCATCGGGCATCACGTTGCCGCCTCCCAGGATACAACCGTCGCAATCACTGGCGATGTGTCACTGATGGACGAAGCGATGGCGGTGTTGGCCGACCTGTCGAACGGGTTGGGGCGATTGGCATCGGACCTGCAGACGACGGCGCGGGACGTTTCCCATTCCGGCGAGGCCTTCATGACCGCGATGCGCAGTTAAGCCGCACCCGGTCTACTTTCTGTCGGACAAAGGAACCGTGACGGTCTTGTCCCCGTACCCATGCACCTTGTCGTGGGCGCGGACGACCACGGCTTTGATACCTGGCGGCACGCGCACGTCAGATGCGGAACGGGTGAACGGCTGTTCATTCACATGCGGGTGATACAAAACACGCGTCGCCAGGACCGTCCCATCCGGCGCCAACACGTCGAAGCCGTCGGCGTAATGATCCCACCCCGTATCTCCATGGCGGATCGTCGCGCTGACGGTATAAGTCCCGTCGCCGTTGGATGACGCTTCGGCCGCCAGGACCTTCGGCGCATCGGCCATGGTCGCTCCGGTCGACAGGAACATTCCCCAAACAAGAACGAACAGCCCGCCAAGCGCTCTGGAACCCGGATTACACATCGCTTCGCCTCACCGAAAATCATGAATTTCCTGGGATTCTAATTGGATAAGGCCCCGTCGCCAAGGCGATGACGAAAATGTGTTGACGCATATGTTCTTTTTATGTTCTCTTTTGTTCAACAAATGTTCTGTTTCAGATTCCCCTTATATGGAGATCGCCATGACCATGTCCCGCTTTCACGAACTGTTCGCTTTGGCCCTGATGTTCACCGCCGGTTACGCCTGCATGGTTGTCGGCTGATTTCACGCTCCTCATTCAGCAGCCGATGGTGACGCGCCCCCTGCCAGCCTCCGGCCGGGGGCGCTTTGCTTCCGGCGAAAGGTTATTCAGGCGGCACGGCCCGCTTCTGGCCACCCTCGTCCAAAGCGACAAAGGTGAAGATCCCTTCGGTCACGCGGACACGGCGGTTCTTCGCACGCTGACGCAGGGCCCAGGCCTCGATCCGAATGGCGATCGAGGTATTGCCGACGCGAATGACATCGGCATAGCAACACAGAACGTCGCCGACGTTGACCGGCTTGTGGAAAATAAAACCATCGACCGCCACCGTGGCGACACGCCCCCCTGCCCGCTGAGCGGCGGCGATTCCCCCGGCAAGGTCCATCTGCGACATCACCCAGCCGCCGAAGATATCGCCCGAAGGGTTTGTATCGGCGGGCATGGCGATGGTGCGGATTGCAAGTTCACCGCGCGGCGTGTCGTCTTCATTGGTGGATTGAGGCATCACGAATTCTTCCTGTTTTCGAAAAGCGATTTCAGCACAATATATGGCAATTCATTGCATTCACCCTACCCCATCGTGGTATAGCATGGGGTGGTCGGCATCAGCGCGGAACGCCCGGCCCCAGATGCTGTCATGAGCATGAAAACACGCGGAACAGCGCCCCATAAGACCTGACGCGGGATACGGAATGAGCGACCTATTTCAACACGCCGAAACCAAAAAGCAACCGGAGAAGGCCCCGGCCGCAGCGCCGAGCCCGGCAGCCGCCGCGCCCAAGCCCGCGCAAGCGGCACCCGCGCCCGCGCCTTCCAACGGTGGTGACGGCGAGTATACCGCCAAGGACATCGAGGTTCTGGAAGGCCTGGAGCCCGTCCGCCGCCGTCCCGGCATGTATATCGGCGGCACCGACGACCGCGCCCTGCACCATCTGGCGGCGGAAATTCTCGACAACTCCATGGACGAAGCCGTCGCCGGGCATGCCTCGCGGATCGAGGTCGCCCTGGGCGAAGACGGCTCCCTGACGATTCGCGACAACGGGCGCGGCATTCCCGTCGACCCGCACCCCAAGTTCAAGGACAAGTCGGCGCTGGAAGTGATCATGACCACCCTGCATTCGGGCGGTAAGTTTTCCGGCAAGAACTACGAAACCTCGGGCGGTTTGCACGGCGTCGGCCTGTCGGTCGTCAACGCCTTGTCGGCGGCCCTGGTCATCGAGGTCGCCCGCGACAAACGCCTGTGGCGGCAGACCTATGAACGCGGCCATCCGACGTCGAAATTGGAAGATGCCGGCACGGTCAACAACCGGCGGGGCACGACGGTCGTGTTCACCCCGGACCCGGAAATCTTCGGCGCGCGCTGCGCCTTCCGTCCGGCGTCGCTGTATCGCATGGCGCGGTCCAAGGCCTATCTGTTCAAGGGCGTGGAAATCCGCTGGGCCTGCGACCCCAAGCTGCTGAAAGCCGACGATCCGACCCCGGCCGAGGCGACGTTCCATTTCCCGGGCGGTCTGGGCGACTACCTGCAGGCCTCGCTCGAAGGCCGCAAATGCCTGACGGACACGCCGTTCGTCGGCGAAAGCAAGTTCTCCGGCGGCGTCGGTCGAGTCGAATGGGCCATTGCCTGGCCCCTGGACGAAGAAGGCTTCTGTTCGTCCTACTGCAACA
Organism: uncultured Rhodospirillaceae bacterium; assembly: GCA_964012715.1. Lineage (GTDB taxonomy): Bacteria > Pseudomonadota > Alphaproteobacteria > Rhodospirillales > Casp-alpha2 > UBA1479. The sequence continues at coordinate 10,384 of CAXGUG010000078.1, forward strand.
CCGTTCCGACCGCCCAGGGCGGCACGCATGAATCAGGGCTGAAATCCGCCCTGTCGCGCGGCCTTCGCGCCTATGGCGAGCTGATCAAAAGCAAGGAAGCGGCCAAGGTTCAGGCCGAAGACATCACCGGCGGCGCCGCGATCATGATGTCGGCCTTCATCTCCGATCCGCAGTTTCAGGGACAGACCAAGGACAAGCTGTCCACGGCCGAGGCGCATCGCCTGGTCGAAACCGCCGTGCGCGACCATTTCGACCACTGGATGTCGGGCCATCCGGCGCAGGCCAATGCCCTGTTGGAACACGCCATTGCGCGCGCGGAGATGCGCCTGAAGCGCCGCGCCGCCAAGGAAACCAAGCGCCAGTCGGCGACCCGCCGGGTCCGCTTGCCGGGCAAGCTGGCCGATTGCACGCGCAACACCGCCGAAGGCACCGAAATCTTCCTGGTCGAGGGCGACAGCGCCGGTGGCTCAGCCAAGCAGGCGCGGCTGCGGGAATCGCAGGCCGTCCTGCCCCTGCGCGGCAAGATTCTCAACGTCGCCAGCGCCACTGTCGACAAGATGCGCGCCAACCAGGAACTGACCGACCTGATGGAAGCCCTGGGCTGCGGCATCGGCGACAAGTTCATGGAAGACGACCTGCGCTACGAGAAGGTCATCATCATGACCGACGCCGACGTCGACGGCGCGCATATCGCCTCGCTGTTGATGACGTTCTTCTTCCAGGAAATGCCGGGATTGGTCGAATCCGGCCACCTGTATCTCGCCATGCCGCCCCTCTATCGTCTCAGCCAGGGTGGGAAATCCGCCTATGCCCGCGACGACGCCCATAAGGACGAGTTGATGGAGACGATGTTCAAGGGCCGCGGCAAGGTCGATGTCAGCCGCTTCAAGGGCCTGGGTGAAATGCCCCCGGCGCAGTTGAAGGAAACGACCATGGACCCGACCAAGCGCATCCTGCTGCGGGTCACCCTGCCCACGGGCGAAGATCCTGAAATCAAGGTCCAGGCCAAGGAAACCGCCAAGCTGGTGGAAAGCTTGATGGGGCGGAAGCCGGAATTGCGCTTCAACTACATCCAGGAACACGCCCGCTTCGTGCAGGACATCGACATCTAGGCCTTAGGCAGCACCCCGCGCCGGAACCCGGTAGACGTAAATCTGCGGGCATTGGGAATCGTACAGTTGGTGCAAGGCTTCCGGCTCCCAACCGGGGATGTCGAACACGTTGGACACGACCAGGGTGCCGGGGGCCAGTTCGGCCTCCATCTTGGGCCGCATCTTTTCCAGCAATTCGCTGTACAGATAACAGACCACGGCGTCGTTCCCGGCCAGCGAGACCTTGCGGAAGTCCTGACGCGCGACCGTGACGTTGCGCGGCCCGAACAGGCCGTGGCGGACCTTCATCACCAACCAGGGAAAGGGCGATAGCTCATAGGCCGTCAACTCGGCATCCGGCAGGGTCGCCGCGATGGAGAACGCCAAGTCGCCCCACCCTGCCCCCAGGTCGACGATGCAGCACACACCGGCGAGGTTAAGAATTTCCCGGATTTTGCGGCGGGATGTGCGGGACGACGGCATGGGCGAAATGCCCGTGACCGCGACGTAATAGGTCGTCACGATCACGAACACCAGGACAGCGGCCAGGACCAGATAATCCAGGCGCAAACGGCAGCCCCTTTCGCGTCAGTTCAGCAGGCCCGACTCCGGATCCAGCCCCGTCGCCTCATCAACACCCAGCATGAGGTTCAGGCATTGCACGGCCTGTCCGGACGCGCCCTTGCCCAAATTGTCGAGCAAGGCGGTCAGCACGGCCTGTCCCGTCGCCTCATTGGCGAAGACATACAGCTTCAGCTCGTTCGTGCCGTTCAGGCCCTCGGGCTCCAGCTGGCTCATGCCCAGGGCTTCGTCATAGCCCGCGACAGACACGAAACGGCGCCCCGCGTAATGATCGGCCAGCACGGCCTGGAGGTCTTTCGCCTTGGGTGCGCCCGGCAAGGACCACAGCGGCACCGGAATCTGCACGATCATGCCCTGGCGATAACGCGCAACCGAAGGCACGAAGATCGGCGCATGATCCAGACCGGAGAACTTATGGATTTCCGGCACATGCTTATGTCCCAGGCCCAATCCGTAAACCCGCACGGCGGCTTCGATCCGCTCCGCGGCGTTCGGGTCCTCGAACGCCTCGATCATCTGCCGACCGCCGCCGGAATAGCCGGAGACGGCATTGATCGTGGCCGGAAAATTGGCGGGCAGTAGCCCCGCCGACACCAACGGATGCAACAACGACACCGAGGCCACGGCGTAACAGCCGGTATTGGCAACGCGCTTGGCCTGGGCGATCACCGCCTCGTGCCCGGCATCCATCTCGGGAAAGCCATAGGTCCAGCCCTCGGCCACCCGGTGCGCGGTTGAGGCATCGATCACCCGGGTTTCCGGATTATCGATCAGGGCGACCGATTCCTTGGCCGCCGCATCGGGCAGGCACAGGATCGCCACGTCCGCCGCGTTCAGCATCTCTGCCCGGGCGGCGGTGTCCTTGCGCCGCTCATCGGGAAGACGCAGCAGGTCCACATCGGCGCGTCGGGCCAGGCGCGCGCTAATCTGCAAGCCTGTGGTCCCTACTTCACCATCGATGAAAACCTTGGCGGTCATGGTCGTCTTCCCTTCTGGCCATTTGGCCGTCTGTTTAAAATAAACACCCGGCGGTCAATCCGCCGGAGGACACAGGGTATAGGCGCAGCCGGACGACCGCGCAAGAATGCGCATTGATCGTCGATCCGGCGCGGGTTTACAGTTTTGCCAACATCCCGCCCTTCTCTATTCCCACGAAAGCCTTAAAAACATGCTTCTTCCGACATCCAAGACCTTTGCCGCCGGCGACTTCACCTTGTCGACAGGCGCGGTTCTGCCGGACCTGACCGTCGCCTACGAAACCTGGGGAACGCTCAACGCCGCCGGTGATAACGCGATCCTGCTGTGCCACGGCTATACCAACTACCCCCATGCTGCGGGCGATGAAGACGGTTGGGCCCACAACCTGGTCGGCCCGGGCAAAGCCGTCGATACGGACAGATATTTCGTCGTCTGCTCGAACATGATGGGCTCGGCCTACGGCACCTCGGGCCCGTCCTCGATCAACCCGGCCACGGGCAAGCCCTATGGCCCCGATTTCCCGGCCTACACCACCGCCGACATGGTCGAGGCGCAGCGCCTGTTGATCGACCACCTGGGTATCGGTCAGCTAAAAGCCGTGATGGGCTATTCCTACGGCGGGCACCTGACCTTCCTGTGGGGCGCGACCTATCCCGATCGGATGCGCGCCCTGGTGCCGATCGCGGGCGTGATCGAACGCAACACCACCCGCGCCCGGACCCAGCAAATCCGCGATTATTTCGCCAAATGCCCGGGCTGGAACGGCGGCCATTACTACGGCCATGAAAAGGACGGCGGCGTGTATGACGCCATGGTCGCCGACCGCATGGACCGGCTGAAGAACTACGGCGTCGGCGCTTATCTGAAGGATTCCGGCAAATCCCCGGACGAGATCGAACAAATCCTCCGGGAACGGGCCGAGACCTGGGCCACGCAGTTCGACGCCAACTCGCTGTATATCCTGTACGAAGCGGGGATCGGCTCCAGCGCCAAATCACGCGCCGCCAACTACAAAGCCCCCCTGCTCAACGTCCTGGCCAGCACCGACAGCGTCGTCGACGTGGCGCTCGGCCAGCCGACAGTGGACCTGCTCAAATCCCATGGCCTGGACGCCGAATTCGTGGAAATCCCGACCGATTACGGCCACGCGGGCCCGATGATCGACGCCCATAAATGGGACGGCAAGCTGCGGGAGTTTCTTGAACGGACGCCGTAAGGGCACCGCGAAACAGAACCGAGACAAAAGAAAAGGCCGCTCCCTGGGGAGCGGCCTTTTCGATATCGTGCTTGGCGACGGGCGATGGCCAACCGGCCATCGCCATCGCCCTGCAGTATTTTTTAGCGCTTCGAGAACTGGAAGCTGCGGCGGGCCTTGCGGCGGCCGAACTTCTTACGTTCAACGGCACGGCTGTCGCGGGTCAGGAAGCCGCCTGCCTTCAGCTTGCCGCGCAGGGCAGGCTCGAAGTAGGTCAGCGCACGCGAAATGCCGTGGCGCACGGCGCCGGCCTGACCGGACAGACCGCCACCCTTGACCGTGCAGTACACGTCGTACTGGCCCAGGCGTTCGACGGTTTCGAACGGCTGGTTGATCATCATCTGCAGAACCGGACGGGCGAAATACACGTCGACGTCACGGCCGTTGACAACGATCTTGCCCGGTCCGGGCTTGATCCACACGCGGGCGATGGCGTTCTTACGACGGCCCGTGGCATAGGAGCGACCATGCTCGTCGATCACCGGTTCCGCCGGGGCGGCGTCTTCAACGTCCGGCGCACCCGTCAGTTCCTTCAGGTCCTCAAGCGTCTTCACTTCTTCGGACATGGATTAGGCGCTCCTCTTGTTTTTCGGGTTCATGGCGCCAATGTCCAGAACCTGGGGCTGCTGACCGGCATGGGGATGCTCGGCGCCGGCATAAACGTGCAGCTTCTTCATCTGCGCACGGCCCAGCGGGTTACGGCTGATCATACGCTCGACGGCCTTATAGACGACGCGCTCGGGATGAGCGCCGCCCAGGATGCCGCCGGCGGTGCGAGTCTTGATGCCGCCCGGGAAGCCGGTGTGATAGTGATACTTCTTGTCCGCCAGCTTATTGCCGGTCAGGCGCACCTTATCGGCATTGATGACGATGATGTGGTCGCCGCAATCGACATGCGGGGTGAACATCGTTTTGTGCTTGCCGCGCAGACGGGTGGCGATGGCCGCAGCCAGACGACCCAGGACCAAGCCCTCGGCGTCGACGACGTACCAACCCATTTCGACATCCGACGGTTTCGCGGAATAGGTTTTCATCGGTTTACGTTCCTTAAAAGCTTTCGCGGCCCCGGATGCAATTCAGGCGCAAGGGGGGCCGAAGGCGGCGGAGTATGCCACCGAATAAACCGAAGTCAAGCTGAAAACCGCAACATTTTCCGTCGCTTAACGACGCGGTATTATAATACCTTAGATTTGAACGATGGCGTAGATCAGCCACGCGGCGGGATCGAATAGGTCCCTGTCATATGCGCCACCGGGTCGTCGAAACCATCCGAATGCATCGACACTTCGATGACCGCTAAGCGCTTGCCAAGCTTCAATATTGTGGCCTCGGCGATCAGGTCCCGCGGTTCCGGTCGATGCAGGAAGTTGGCATTGAAGCTGGTCGTGACCGCCAACTTTACAGGCCCCAGGCAGCTCAACACCGCCGCATACATCGCCGCGTCGGCCAGGGCCATCATCGACGGGCCGGACACGGTTCCGCCGGGACGCAGCTGCCGTTCATCCGCCGGCATGCGCAAAACCGCCCTGCCCGCCTCGATCGCGTCGGTCCGCATGCCGACTTCGTGGGCAAAGGGCAATTCCTCGGCAATGATCCGGTCAAAGTCCTCGGCGGTGATCTGGGGTGCGGTATTCGTCATCGGGCAGCACAGGTCCTATATGTTCCTTGGGTTGGGAACCGTATTTAACGTTTACGTTAACGTCAACCACGCACACCCTCGAGCGGGGCTTGCCAGCCGCCCCCGGCCAGCCGTAGAACGAAAGCGGAGGATCGCCACCATGACCGAGACCACGTCCCCCGGCGCCAATGAAGCCATTTTGCTGCGCGACGACCGCGACGGCATCGCGACACTGACCCTGAATCGTCCGGACAAGTTCAATGCCCTGTCCTCGGCCCTGATGACCGCGATCCAGGAGCAGTTGGACGCGCTGATGCACGACCGTTCGATCCGCGCCGTGGTCATCGCCGCCAACGGGCGTGCATTCTGCGCCGGGCATGACCTGGCAGAGATGAAGGCGATGGAGGGCCGCGCCCCGGTCGAGGCACTGTTTAAGCAGTGCTCTCATATGATGGCCTCCCTGACCCGCATTCCCCAGCCGGTGATCGCCAAGGTCCACGGCATCGCCGCGGCGGCGGGCTGTCAGTTGGTGGCGCAATGCGATTTGGCGATAGCCGCCGACGGCGTACGGTTCGGCACCTCGGGCATCAATTTGGGACTGTTCTGCTCCACCCCGATGGTCGCGGTGACCCGCAACATGCCGCGCAAACAAGCGCTGGAGTTGCTCTATACCGGCGATTTCATTGATGCCGACACGGCCACCCGCTATGGCCTGATCAACCGCGCCGTCACGGCAACCGCCCTGGACGCCGCCGTCGAGGACCTGGCCCAGACCATCGCCAGCAAATCGCCGACGGCCATCCAAACCGGCAAGGAGCTGTTCTACACCCAGATCGAACAAGGCCTGGAAGCGGCCTATGACCTGGCGACCGAGGCCATCGTCTCGAACATGATGCATTCCGACGCCCAGGACGGCGTCGGCGCTTTCCTTGAAAAACGCCCCATGCCGGACTGGCTCGAACCCGACCGGCCGCAGGAGAAAAAACCATGACCGATACCGCCGACGCCGCCCTGCCCCCGCTGGTTTACGACGACGCAGAAATCGCGCAGTTGCTGAAGGACGTGCGCCATATCGCCATGGTCGGGGCCTCGGCCAATCCGGTGCGGCCGTCGAACGAAGTCATGAAATACATGCTCGACAAGGGATACGCCGTGGTCCCGGTCAACCCGGGCCTGGCGGGCGATCAAATCTGGGAACAGATGGTCTATGCCGACATGGCCGACATCCCCGGCCCGATCGACATGGTCGACGTGTTCCGCGCATCGAAGGACGCGGGCGGCGTGATCGACCGCGCCATCGAACTGAAGGATACGAAAAGCATCAAGGCAGTCTGGCTGCAACTGGGCGTGCGCGACGATGCCGCGGCCGCCCGCGCCGAAGCCGCTGGCCTGAAGGTCATCATGGACCGCTGTCCCAAAATCGAATACGCCCGCCTGATCCGCTAGGGGTCAGTGTCGCCGGGCTTGGATGGAAACCGGCTCTTCCGGATAGGACGCGGGATCGTCGATCGGATCCATTACCAGCAATAGTCGGGTTTCGCCGGTGCCAAGAATGGGCGGTGAGCGGTGGACGATTCCCACACCGCCCGAGCAGGGCCAGAGGTTTCCGCGAAATATCGCCGGCGCGGCCGTCGGGACGCTCTGCACCGATTGCGGCGCCTGCCCTTCGCCCGGATCGCCATATTGCGTTCCCACCCCCCGGTAAGTGCAGATTAGCCGCGCCGTCACATAATCCCGATGAAATTTCTTGCAGGCGTCGTCGGTCACGCGTTCGAGCCGAACCCGTAGGTACGGCGTGCGCATGATGGACAGAAATGCCTCGGCCAGCGCCGCCACATCGCCGATCAGACGTTCCCGCTCCATGCAGGAGGGCGTTCCGGCGATATCGCAGGCTGCCCGGACGAGGGACTCGACCTGCGCCACTGCGGTCACGACCCGCAACACCGGCAATTGATCGGCGGGCAAAGTGTCGATCCAGTTTTGGAAAGACGTCAGCGGACGCCGCCGCCAGATCGCCAGGGCGACCCCTGGGTCCTCGATCTGCGCCAGGGCTCTAGGGTCGTTGCCCTGACGGACGAGCCCACCCGGCGCGACGTCTTGTTGCCGTACCTTCGCCAGGGTCATGCTGCGTTCTCCGTCCGCCGCCAGCGGGGATACGGGTCCGGCAGATCGGCGAATTCCGCCAAGTTCTCGGGCGTCGCCTCGTGCAGCAGGCAGGCGTCCAGGTCCGCCTTTAGACCAGGCCAGTCGATGCCCGAACCAATGAACACCAGTTCCTGCCGACGGTCTCCGAAAGGCTCCGCCCAATTGTCCTGCATATAGGCCGCGACCTGGGGCGTGTCTGGCCAGCGATCCTTAGGCACCACGGCCCACCAAGTCCCCAAGGGACTGACCGTGGACATCGCACCGGCCAGGGAGAACTCGGCAACCCAGCCCGGGCGGCTAGCTATCCAGAAATGGCCCTTGGCCCGAATGACCCCGGGCAACGCTCCGTTCAAAAGGGCATGGATGCGTTGCGGATGAAACGGCTGACGCGCCCGGTATACGTATGATGCAATGCCGTATTCCTCGGTTTCCGGCACGTGGTCCGCATGGCCGTACAGTTCCCTGGCCCATGTCGGATGGTCATGCGCCTTTTCGAAATCGAACAATCCTGTATCAAGGATCGCATCCGCCGGAACGTCGGAATGATTGGCTTCGATAATCCGGGCATCGGCGTTGAGGCTGCGGATGATCTGCTTGGCCGTCGCGACGCGCTCCGGTCCTGCATCAGCCACCTTATTGAGAACCACCACGTCCGCGAACTCGATCTGTTCGGTCAGGAG
>CAXGUG010000079.1:0-18055 GCA_964012715.1 uncultured Rhodospirillaceae bacterium
GTCCGAACAGGTTTTGTTCATCTGTTCACGCAGGTCCCGGTCACGGCCAAACGTCGCTGAATCCCTGCATAATCCATAAGGCGTTGTCGCCCCTCGGGATGGCGGGGTCAAGAACGTGAGGAGAGGACTAATGCGGTTCTGCCGTGGCCCGGGCCAGGGCGCGGATCGCCTCGGCCACGTCGTGGCGCAGTCTGGGGTCGCGGATCCGGGCCAGCAACCTGAGGAATTCCTCGGCCTCATCGGCCAGATCGGCCGCGTTTTCCGGCTCGTGCGCGGGCCCGTCATTGTTCGGACCCGGCCAGACCGCATCGGCGCCGTCGAAAAGGTCCCGTGCCTCGACCCCCAACAGGTCCGCCAGAATGATGACTTCGAAGGCCTTGAGTTCCGTGTCTCCTGTTTCCCGGTTCAAGTAGGCTTGTACCGACAGACCGATCGCCTTTGCTGCGTTCGTGCTTGAAACGCCCTTTTGTTCCCGAATGGCGCGCAACCGCCCGCCGATATGCATTGCCAATCTCGCACCGTCTTCTTCTGCCGTCATGATCCGTTCTGGTATCCATCCTTGGTACAGGCCCGGGATTAAACCCTAGGTTGTGTCTGTAAAAGTATTTAAATTCCTATACCATATAGGTGCATTTGGGCAAATAACTCAAATATTCCGCCACCCCCGCAGAACGGTTGACTTCCCGGCCCCTGATCCATAGATTGCGCCCCGTTATTCCACTGGGTGTACGGAAATCTCCGTCCCGAGGGGCGCCGTCAGTCCGCGAGTTTCGCGCACTGGCGCGTTTGTCGTTGGGCGTTTGAGATCGAGATTTTCGGCCAATCGGTGGGGCTTTGAAGAACGTTTTGATCAACAGGGATTACCGCAACAGATGTTCGACTCGTTAAGCGATCGCCTGTCCGGCATTTTCGAGGGCCTGCGCAAGCGCGGCGCCCTGAAGGAAGCCGACGTCGAGGCCGCGCTGCGCGAGATCCGCGTGGCCCTGCTGGAAGCCGACGTCGCCCTGCCGGTCGTCAAGGATTTCGTCGACGGCGTCAAATCCAAGGCCGTGGGCCAGGAAGTTCTGCGTTCGGTCACGCCGGGCCAGATGGTCGTCAAGATCGTCCACGACGCCCTGGTCGACATGCTGTCGCCGGAAGACCCCGCCGGGGCCGGCCTTGCCGTCAACGGCAACCCGCCGCAGGCGATCCTGATGGTCGGTCTGCAGGGCTCGGGCAAGACCACGACCAGCGCCAAGATCGCCAAGCGCCTGGCCGAACGCGAAAAGAAACGCGTTCTGATGGCCTCGCTCGACGTTTACCGCCCGGCGGCGCAACAGCAATTGCAGGTTCTGGGCGATCAGAACGGCATTCCGGTGATGACCCCGGTCCTGGGCGAACAGCCGGTCGCCATCGCCAACCGCGCCATGGAAACGGGCCGCCGCGAAGGCTACGACGTGGTGATCCTCGATACCGCCGGTCGCCTGACCCTGGATCAGGAAATGATGACCGAGGTCGTCAACGTCCGCATGGCCTCCGTCCCGTCCGAAGTGCTGCTGGTCGCCGACGCCATGACCGGTCAGGACGCGGTCAATCTGGCCAAGGAATTCAACGACCGCGTCGGCATTACCGGCATCGTCCTGACCCGCGTCGACGGTGATGCCCGGGGTGGTGCGGCGCTGTCGATGCGCTCGGTCACCGGCAAACCGATCAAGCTGATGGGTACCGGCGAAGGCGCTGACGCGCTGGATGCGTTCGACGCCAACCGCGTCGCCGGTTCGATCCTCGGCATGGGCGACGTCGTCGGCCTGGTCGAAAAGGCCTCGCAGGTCGTCGAACAGGAAGAAGCCGAAAAAATCGCCAAGAAAATGTTGAAGGGGCAATTCACCCTGGAAGACATGGCCGATCAGTTCAAACAGCTTCGCAAGATGGGCTCGCTCGACGGCATCCTGGGTATGCTGCCCGGCGCCCAGAAGATCAAAAGCGCGTTCGACCAGCATCAGGTCGACGACAAGATGATCGCCCGTCAGGAAGCGATCATCCTGTCGATGACGACCCACGAACGGCGCAATCCGAAAAACATCAACGGCTCGCGCCGCAAGCGCATTGCCGCCGGTTCCGGGACCACCGTGCCCGAGGTCAACCGGCTTTTGAAACAGTACCGCCAGATGGCCGACATGATGAAGAAGGCCGGCAAGAAAGGCGGGCTCAAGGGACTTTTCGGCGGCATGCCGCCGGGGATGATGCCGCCCGGCATGCCCCGCTGACCCGCCGATTTTAAGAGATACCAACAGACTTCAACTACGAAACCGAATTCGAGAATTCAACCAGACAAGGAATGAAATCAGAATGTCCGTGAAAATTCGCCTCGCACGGGGCGGCGCCAAGAAGCGCCCCTACTACCAGATCGTCATCGCCGACAGCCGCCGCGCCCGCGACGGCAAGTTCATCGAGCGCGTCGGCTCCTACAATCCGATGCTGCCGAAAGACAGCCCGGACCGTGTGAAACTGAACGAAGAGCGCATCAAGCATTGGCTGGAAGTCGGCGCGCAGCCGACCGACCGCGTGCACCGCTTCCTGGGCGCTGCCGGCCTGACCGACGCCCGCCCGGTTCCGGAAAAGCAGACCAAGCAGGCCGAACCGAAGGCGAAGGCCCAGGAACGGATGAAGGAACGCGAAGAAAAGGCCAAGGCCGAAGCGGAAGCGGCGGCTGAAGCCGCGGCGGCGCCCGCCGAGGAAGAAGCCCCGGCCGAAGAAGCGGCTGCCGAAGCTCCGGCTGAAGAAGCTGCTGCTGAGGAAGCCCCGGCGGAACAGGAAGAGGAAACCAAAGAGTAAGCGGCGGAACGCGTCACGCTTAACGGGCCGGGACGGCACCCATGACCGACGACGGACGGAACACGCAAGAGCGCGCCTGTCTGGGCGTCATCGTCGGGGCCCGGGGACTTCGAGGCGAGCTCAAGATCAAGAGCTTCACCCAGGTTCCCGAGGATATCGCCGCCTACGGCCCGCTGGAGGACGAAACCGGCAGCCGTCGGATCGACCTTCGCGTGACCGGCCAGGCCAAGGGCGTTTTGACCGCCCGCGCCGAGGGTGTCGACGACCGCACGGCGGCGGATAAGCTGAAGGGACTGCGCCTTTACATAGGCCGGGACCGGCTTCCGCCCCCCGACGAGGACGAATACTACCATTCGGACTTGATCGGATTGACGGTCGACGCACCCCAGGGAAGCCTGGGCACCGTGCGGCGGATTTTCGATTTCGGCGCCGGCGACGTTTTGGAAGTCGCCGGTGGAGAGTTCGGAACCGTGATGGTGCCTTTCACCCGGGCCGTGGTCCCGGTGGTGGACATGGCGGGCGGCAGGCTGGTGGTTGATCCACCAGACGGGCTTTTGGACGAGGTCGGGAACGAGGACGAGCGGGAACAGCGAGACGACGCCGGGGACCAGGAAGAACGATGAGCGCATGGACGGCCAAGCTGCTGACGATTTTTCCGGAAATGTTTCCGGGGCCGCTTGGTTTTTCGCTCGCCGGGACGGCGCTGGAAAAGGGCATCTGGGCCTTGGAAACGGTGGACATTCGCGACTTTGCAAGCGATAAACACCGCTCCGTGGACGACGCCCCCTTCGGCGGTGGCCCCGGCATGGTGATGCGGCCCGACGTGGTCGACGGAGCCATCCGGAAAGCCAGGGAAGGCGCCCCGGAATTGCCGTTCATCTATCTGACCCCCCGTGGCCGCACATTGCGCCAGGAACGGGTGGCGGAATTGGCGGCGGGGCCCGGCGTGATCGTGTTGTGCGGTCGCTTCGAAGGTGTCGATCAACGGGTGCTGGATGCCCACGACGCCGAAGAGGTCTCGCTTGGCGATTTCGTCCTGTCGGGCGGAGAGCCTGCGGCGATCGTCCTGTTGGACGCCTGCCTTCGTCTTCTGCCCGGCGTGATGGGCAAGACGGAGTCGCTGGAGGAAGAGAGTTTCGAACGGGGATTGCTTGAATATCCCCACTACACGCGGCCCCAGGAATGGCAGGGCCGCAAGGTGCCGGAAGTTCTTACGTCCGGTCACCACGCAAAAGTCGACGCCTGGCGGCGAAGCCAGGCAGAGGAAATTACCCGCGAACGGCGGCCCGACCTGTGGGCGGCGCGCGAGCGGAACTAGGGATTGCCGGAGACGGCAAAGAGTTTGGAAGAAAGGTTTGAAACCATGAACGTTATCGAACAACTGGATCAGGAACAGATCGCCCGTCTGTCCGGCGACAAGCAGACCCCCCAGTTCGCCCCGGGCGACACGATCCGCGTCAACGTGCGCGTCGTCGAAGGCGAACGGACCCGTTTGCAGGCCTTTGAAGGCGTCTGCATCGCGCGTAAGAACGCGGGCCTCAACTCCGCCTTCACCGTGCGCAAGCTGAGCTACGGCGAAGGTGTGGAACGCGTGTTCCCGCTGTATTCGCCGAACGTCGACTCGATCGAAGTCGTCCGCCGCGGCGATGTCCGTCGGGCCAAGCTGTACTATCTGCGGGGCCGCACCGGTAAGGCCGCGCGTATCGCCGAGAAAACCGATGGTTTCTCGGGTAAGGTGTCGCAGGAAGAAAAACAGGCCGCGCGTGAAGCCAAGGCTGCCCGCGACGAAGCCTCGAAGCAGAAAGGCGGCGCCGACCAGACCGCCGCACAGGAAGGCCAGGCCGAGGAATAATCCCACCGGGGGAAACCCCAGGGGATTTACCCAAGGCAGGCTTGCGTGGCCCGGCTTGTTTCGGCCGGGCCAGTGGGCCACATAATAAAAGCGCTTACAACCGCAGCGCCGTCGGGGGCCGGCGTTCGGGCACACGTCGGAGGATACGACCCATGGCACAACCGAAAACGCTGTTCGAGAAGATCTGGGACAGCCATCTGGTTGACGTTCAGGAAGACGGCACCTGCCTGATCTACATCGACCGTCACCTGATCCACGAAGTTACGACCCCCCAGGCCTTTGAAGGCCTGCGCATGGCGGGCCGCAAGGTCCACCGCCCTGACCTGACGCTCGGCGTCGCCGACCACAACGTGCCGACGACCGACCGGTCCCAAGGCATCGACGATCCGGAATCCCGGCTGCAGGTCGAAACCCTTTCCAAGAACTGCGCCGACTTCGGCGTGCCGCTGTTCGACATGAACGACCTGCGCCAAGGCATCGTCCACGTGATCGGCCCGGAACAGGGCTTCACCCTGCCCGGCACGACCATCGTCTGCGGCGACAGCCACACCGCCACCCACGGCGCGTTCGGCTCGCTGGCGTTCGGCATCGGCACGTCCGAGGTCGAACACGTGCTGGCGACCCAGACCCTGTTGCAGCAGCCGCTCAAGAACATGCGCATCACGGTCGAGGGCGACCTGCCCTTCGGCTGCACGGCGAAGGACCTGATCCTGGCGATCATCGGTCAGATCGGCACCGCCGGCGGCACCGGCCACGTGATCGAGTTCGCGGGCAAGGCGATCCGCGACCTGTCCATGGAAGGCCGCATGACGGTTTCCAACATGACGATCGAGGGCGGCGCCCGCGCCGGCCTGATCGCGCCGGACGAAACGACCTTCGACTACCTGAAGGGCCGTCCGATGTCGCCCAAGGGCGCCAATTGGGAAGCCGCCGTGACCTATTGGAAATCCCTGCCGTCTGACGAGGGCGCGACCTATCAGAAAGAGGTCGTCATGGATGCCGCGCATATCGAACCGCAGGTCACCTGGGGCACCTCGCCCGAGGACGTGGTTCCGATTTCCGCCAACGTCCCCGCGCCGGAAGACTTCGACAACCCGAGCAAGCAGGAAGCGGTCAAGGCCGCGCTGGCCTACATGGGCCTGACCCCCGGCATGCCGATGGAAGAGGTCAAGATCGACTACATGTTCGTCGGTTCCTGCACCAACGGCCGGATCGAAGACATCCGCGCCGTGGCCGAAGTCGCTAAGGGCCGCAAGGTCGCCGACCACGTGACCGCCCTGGTCGTTCCCGGCTCGGGTCTGGTCAAGGAACAGGCCGAGGAAGAGGGCCTGGACAAGATCCTGCTGGAAGCCGGTTTCGAATGGCGTGAGCCTGGCTGCTCGATGTGCCTGGGTATGAACGAGGACAGGGTTCCCTCGGGCATGCGCTGCGCCTCGACGTCGAACCGCAACTTCAAGGGCCGCCAGGGTGCCGGTGCGCGCACCCACCTGGTTAGCCCCGCGATGGCCGCCGCCGCCGCCGTGACCGGCCATCTGGCCGACGTGCGCAAGATCTGACCCCGGCCCTGGACGCGAGAGGAAACAAGACAATGGAAAAGTTCACCAAGCTGACGGGCGTCGCCGCCCCCCTGGACATGATCAACATCGACACCGATATGATCATCCCCAAGCAGTTCCTGAAAACCATCAAGCGCGAAGGCCTGGGCAAGCACCTGTTCCACGAGGCGCGGTTCAACGAAGACGGTTCGGAAAACCCGGATTTCGTCCTCAACAAGCCCGCCTATCGCAAGGCCGAGATCATCGTCGCCGGTGACAACTTCGGCTGCGGTTCGTCGCGCGAGCACGCCCCCTGGGCGCTCAAGGATTTCGGCATCAAGTGCGTGATCTCCACGTCCTTCGCCGACATCTTCTACAACAACAGCTTCAAGAACGGCATGTTGCTGATCAAGGTCGCCAAGGAAGACCTGGACAAGCTGATGGACGACGCCGAACGCGGCGCCAACGCGACCCTGACGGTCGACCTGGAAAACCAGGTCATCCACGGTCCGGACGGCGGCGAGCTGAAGTTCGATATCGATCCGTTCAAGAAGTATTGCCTGCTGAACGGCCTGGACGACATCGGCCTGACCGAACAAAAGGCCGACAAGATCGAGTCCTATGAAGGCAAGCGTGAAATGGCCCAGCCGTGGATCGCCGGTGCTTCCAAGGCCGTCTGATCGCGCCCGGCTTAAGATAAACAATACGAATACCTCGCCCGGGGCACGGCCAATCCCGGCCCCGGGCGATCAATAAAAACAAAAAAAGACTGTCAGGAAGGCCACATCCAAGCCGCCGACCGGGGGGCCGGCGCAAGAACGGGTCACAAGGCCCCACGTCGGAGGACCACCATCCATGTCACAGCCGAAAACGCTGTTCGAAAAAATCTGGGACAGCCATCTGGTCGATGTTCAAGACGACGGCACCTGCCTGCTCTACATCGATCGCCATCTGGTCAATGAAGTTTCCGCCCCCCAGGCCTTTGAAAGCCTGCGCATGGCGGGTCGCAAGGTTCATCGCCCGGACCTGACGCTGGCCGTCTCGGACCACAACACCCCCACCAAGAATTTGGAAAACGGCATCGACGATCCGGAATCGCGCCTGCAGGTCGAAACCCAGACCCGCAATTGCACCGATTTCGGCGTGCCGATTTTCGATCTGGGCGATATCCGTCGCGGGATCGTCCATGTGATCGGCCCGGAACAGGGCTTCACCCTGCCCGGCACGACCATCGTCTGCGGCGATAGCCACACCGCCACCCACGGCGCGTTCGGCGCGCTGGCCTTCGGCATCGGCACGTCCGAGGTCGAACACGTGCTGGCGACCCAGACGCTGCTGCAAACGCCGCTCAAGAACATGCGCATCACGCTCGAAGGCGACCTGCCGTTCGGCTGCACCGGCAAGGACCTGGTCCTCGCCGTGATCGGCAAGATCGGCACCGCCGGCGGCACCGGCCATGTGATCGAATACGCAGGCAAGGCGATCCGCGATCTGTCGATGGAAGGCCGCATGACGGTCTCCAACATGACGATCGAGGGCGGTGCCCGCGCCGGCCTGATCGCGCCGGACGAGAAAACCTTCGAATACCTGAAGGGGCGCCCGATGGCGCCCAAGGGCGCCGATTGGGACGCCGCCCTGGCCTATTGGAAATCCCTGCCGTCTGACGAAGGTGCGACCTACCAGAAAGAAGTCGTCATGGACGCCTCGGCCATCGAGCCGCAGGTCACCTGGGGCACCTCGCCCGAGGACGTGATCGGCATTTCCGCGACCGTGCCCTCGCCGTCGGATTTCGACACGGCCGACCGCCAACAGGCGGCCAAGGCGGCGCTCGACTACATGGGCCTGACCCCGGGCACGCGGATGGAAGACATCAAGATCGACTATATGTTCGTCGGCTCCTGCACCAACGGCCGGATCGAAGACATCCGCGCCGTCGCCGAGGTCGCCCGTGGCCGCAAGGTCGCCAGCCATGTGACGGCCTTGGTCGTTCCCGGCTCGGGCCTGGTCAAGCAACAGGCAGAACAGGAAGGCTTGGATAAAATCCTGGTCGAAGCCGGCTTCGAATGGCGCGAGCCCGGATGCTCGATGTGCATCGCCATGAACGAGGATCAGGTGCCCGCCGGACAGCGCTGCGCCTCGACCTCGAACCGCAACTTCAAGGGACGTCAGGGTGCCGGGTCGCGGACCCATCTGGTCAGCCCGGCGATGGCCGCCGCCGCCGCCGTCTCCGGCCATCTGGCCGACGTCCGGTCGCTGTAACAGGCCCCCCGATGGAGATGCCCGCCTTTCCCTTCGACGTTGTCGACTGGTCGGACGTCGAGCCGGAAAATCACCCCGGAGAAACCGGCTTCGCCACTTGGCGGGTTCGGCAATTCGGCGCGATCCGGGTCAGGCAGGTTGAGTATTCCCCGGGCTACCGGGCCGATCATTGGTGTTCCAAGGGCCACGTCCTGTTCGTGCTGGAGGGGCAGTTGGACACCGAATTGGAAGACGGGCGGCGTTTCACGCTGATGCCCGGACAAAGTTATCAAGTCGGCGACGACGCCGACGCACACCTTTCCTCGACGGAGAAAGGCGCCAAGCTTTTCATCGTCGATTGAACGAACACGGAGATATCCAAAATGGCTGCTAACAAGAAACTGCTGATGGTTCCCGGCGACGGGATCGGCCCCGAAGTGATGAAACAGGTGCAGGTCATCATCGATTGGATGGACAAGCGCCGCCACGTCTCGTTCGACGTGACCAACGACGTGGTCGGGGGCGCGGCCATCGACAAATACGGCAAGCCCCTGGGCGACAACACCCTGGCCGACGCCATGAACGTCGACGCGGTCCTGCTCGGCGCCGTCGGCGGCCCGAAATGGGACGGCGTTGCCCGTGACCTGCGCCCGGAAATGGGCCTGTTGACCCTGCGTAAGGAAATGGACCTGTTCGCCAACCTGCGCCCGGCGACGGTTCTGCCGGCCATGGCCAAGGCATCGAGCCTGAAGGAAGAACTGGTCTCGGGCCTGGACATGCTGATCGTGCGCGAACTGACCGGCGGCGTCTATTTCGGCGAGCCGCGGGGCATCGAGACCCTGGCCGACGGCAGCCGCAAAGCGGTCGACACCCAGGTCTATTCCGAGTTCGAGATCGAGCGCGTCTGCCGCCTTGCCTTCGAGTTGGCCGGCAAGCGGTCGGGCAAGGTCCATTCCGTCGAAAAAGCCAACGTCATGGAGACGGGCGTGCTGTGGCGCGCCATCGCCACCGAAGTCGGCAAGGACTTCCCCAACATCGACCTGCATCACATGTACGCCGATAACTGCGCCATGCAGTTGGTCCGCCAGCCCAAGCAGTTCGACGTGATCGTCACCGACAACCTGTTCGGCGACATTCTGTCCGATTGCGCCGCCATGCTGACCGGCTCGCTGGGCATGCTGCCTTCGGCCTCGTTGGGTGCGGCTGACGAAAGCGGCCGCCGCAAGGCCCTGTACGAGCCGGTCCACGGCTCCGCCCCCGACATCGCGGGACAGGGCATTGCCAATCCGCTCGCCATGATTCAATCTTTCGCCATGTGCCTGAAGTATTCGTTCGACATGGGCGAAGACGCCGACCTGATCGATCAGGCCTGCAAGAACGTGTTGGATGGTGGCCTGCGCACCGCCGACATCATGGAAGCCGGGATGACCAAGATCTCGACCGACCAGATGGGCGAGAACGTGGCCAAAGAACTGGACAAGTTGTCCGCCTAAGACCGCGCATGGGGCAAAGGCGCCCCGCATCGCTAATAATGCGCGGCCTGAAAGGCCGTCGAATAACAACAACGGCGACGGCGCGCCCGGGAACGGGCGCGCCGCAGTCGGAAGGTGAGCATGCGGGATCCGAAGAACCTCGACCCCAAGCCGAAACGATATCAAAAACCAACCGACGGGCAGCCGGATTGGCAGAGGATCGTCGACGCCATGGACGAAGCCATCAGCGTCTTCGACAGCCATGACCGCCTGACCGCCTGGAACAAGGCCTTCGCGGAAACCACCGGCAAGCCGCCGATCGAGTTTGAATACGGCATGCCGCACCTCGACATACTGGAAGCCTTCGCCCGTCGGGGCCTATACGGCCGGGGCGATCCCCGGACCATCGCGGAAAACCGGCTGAAGATGCTGGAACTTCAGCGCACCCGGAACAATCCCGAAGAATTCTACCTGGCCAACGGCACGACGATCACCCGCAACCGCTATTGGTTGGACAACGGCGATCTGGTTTCCGTGACGCGCAACGTCAGTCAGCGCAAGGTCGTCGAACAGGAACTGGAAGCAAAGTCCGCCCTGCTGCAGACGCTGTTCGAAACCCTGGGTCAGCCGGTCTGTGTCTGGGGGGCGGATCAGCGCCTGATGGCCTACAACGAACGCTTCGCCGAATTGATGGGGCTGGAGCCGGACGAAGTTTCCATCGGCATGCACGCCCGCGAATTCATCCTGGCCTCGGCCCGCAACGGCTACCTGGGCGAGGGCGATCCCATCGAACTGGCCGACACCCGCTATCACGAGATGTGGGACCAGCCGCCGCTGCCGCACGAAGTCCTGCACCGCGCCGGGGGCAGGACGTTCGACGTCCATCGCGGCTGCCTGCCCGATGGCGGGATCGTGTCGATCTTCAACGACGTGACCGAACGCGCCCGCAATGCCGAAGAGCTGCGCGAGGCCAAGGCCCAGGCGGAAAACGCCAACGCCGTGAAATCCGACTTCCTGGCCAATATGAGCCACGAGCTGCGCACGCCGCTGAACGCGATCCTGGGCTTCGCCGAAATGATGATCCACACCCGGTTCGACGACCCGGTCCGCTACCAGGGATATGCCGGCGATATTCGCGACAGCGCTGTCCTGTTGCTGAACATCATCAATGACCTGCTGGACCTGTCGCGGATCGAGGCCGGAAAGACCGAGTTCCGCCTTGTCACGCTCGACCTGAACGAATGCATTTCGACCTGCATGGACCTGATTCAGCGCACGGACGGCGCACAGAATCTAAGCTTCGAAAAACGCCTGCCCACGGGCTTCCCCCAGGTGCAATTGGACGAGACCTTTTTGCGGCAGGCCTTGTTGAACCTGCTGTCAAATGCCGTCAAGGCAACGCCCGACGGCGGCAAGATCACCGTCGCGGTCGAACCGAATGGGGACAAACGCTTTAACCTGAGCGTCGCCGATACGGGCGTCGGCATGCCGCCGGAAATGCTGGAAACGGTCTTCAATCCATACGACGGCACAGGCAACAGCTACGTTCGCAAGGAAAAGGGCACGGGTCTGGGGCTGGCCATCGTCAAACGCCTGGTCGAGATGCTACGCGGCGAGGTCTCGATCGCCAGCACCCCCGGCCAGGGCACGACCGTCCGCATGGACCTGCCCATCAGCTTCACCGAGTGATCGGTTCCGGCTTCGAATCGGTTTTCCCTTGCGCCGCCTCGGCCATGGGAGTATGTCAGCGGCCATGAACACGCAAATGTCCAAGCTGATTTGGGCGGCCATTACCAAGCCGACCATTAAAACCGCCATCAAAAGGTGACGCGGGCCGGCTTGCTATTGCAATAATCTCAAACGGCCCGCGGATACACCCCGCGGGCCGTTTGCGTTAAGATACGCGCACGACCCCGGGGAAAAACCAAAGGCCCCCAGGGGACGTAAGGAGAAGTAAGACCATGGGTTACAAAGTTGCCGTCGTCGGCGCCACGGGCAATGTGGGCCGTGAAGTTCTGCAGATCATGGCGGAACGCGAATTCCCGGCCGACGAGGTCGTGGCATTGGCGTCGTCCCGATCCGTCGGGCGCGAAATTTCCTACGGCGAGGATGAGGTGCTGAAGGTCCAGAACCTGGAAACCTTCGACTTCGCTGGGACCGACATCGTGCTGTCCAGCCCGGGCGCCAAGATCTCCGCGAAATACTCGCCGATCGCCGCCGCCGCCGGCGCCGTGGTCGTCGACAATACCAGCCATTTCCGCATGGACCCGGACGTGCCCCTGGTGGTGCCCGAAGTGAACCCCCATGCTCTGGCCGGTTACGCGAAAAAGAACATTATCGCCAACCCCAACTGCTCGACCATTCAGATGGTCGCCGCGCTGAAGCCGCTGCACGACCTGCAGCCGATCAAGCGCGTGGTCGTTTCGACCTATCAGTCGGTGTCCGGCGCCGGTAAGGCAGGCATGGACGAGCTGTTCAACCAGACGCGCGGCATCTACGCCAATGAGCCGTTCCACAAGTACCAGGAAAAGTTCACCAAGCAGATCGCCTTCAACTGCATTCCCCATATCGACGTCTTCATGGATGACGGTTCGACCAAGGAAGAATGGAAGATGGTGGTCGAAACCAAGAAGATCCTGGACCCGGATATCGCCGTTCACGCGACCTGCGTGCGCGTGCCGGTGTTCGTCGGCCATGCCGAAGCGGTCAACGTTGAATTCGAATACCCGGTGACCGAGGAAGAAGCCCGCAACGCCCTACGCAGCGCCGCCGGCGTTACCGTCGTCGATCACCGCGCCGACGAAGGCTACGTCACCCAGATCGAATGCGCCGGTGAAGACCCGGTCTACGTCTCGCGCCTGCGCAAGGACCCGACGGTTCCGCACGGCCTATCGTTCTGGTGCGTGTCCGACAACCTGCGCAAGGGTGCCGCCCTGAACACGGTGCAGATCGCCGAAGAGCTGATCCGCTCTTACATGAAGAAGGCGGCCTGACGCCATGACGACCCAGGCGACGCAAGGAACGGCCCCGCGCCCCAGCCACATCGGATTGTGGATCGGCTTGGCCGCGATCGCGCTTTGCGTCGCCGTCGTCGCCTTCGCGGCGAGCCAACGCCCGGACGAAATCAGCCTGGCGGCAGCGGAAAACCGTAAGCAGGTCGATATCGGGCAACTGGTCTATCAGCGCAACTGCATGGCCTGCCACGGCGTGAAGCTGAAAGGCAAACCGTCGTGGGAGGTCAATTCCCCCAAGGAAGCAGGCATCCCACTTAGCGCCGACGGCGTGACCTGGCACCTGTCGGACAACCATCTGTTCGAAGCCATCGCCACCGGCATCCGTACCAAGGACGGCAAAAGCCAGCGCATCCATGACAGCGGTTACGGTAAGGTCATGGGCGGCAAACTGACCGACCAGGAAATCTGGGCGTTGATCGCCTATTTCAAGACGACCTGGACCGCCCGCCAGATTGAATCGCAGAAAGAAACCAATCTGCGTGACCGCGCCGCGACGCCCCCGGCCCCAGCGCCGGCAGGCGGGAAATGACCCCGCCCCCGGTTTCGCGCCGTCAGGCGCTGACCGGGATCGGCGCCGTGATGGGCGCCTCGCTGGCCTGCTTGTCCCTGCCCCGTCTGACCTTTGCCAAGGACGGCCTGCGCGAATACCGCCTGCGGGCCGGACCGGCCAACGTATCCATCGTCGGGCAGAACGGCCCCAAGACCGATGTCTGGGCCTATAACGGCCAGACGCCGGGGCCGGTCATCCGCGCCCGCCAGGGCGAACGCCTGCGGATCCATTTCGAGAATAACCTGGTACAGCCCTCGACCGTTCATTGGCACGGCATCCGCTTGGCCAATGGCATGGACGGCGTGCCGTTCCTGACCCAGCCGCCGGTCAAGCCGGGCGAGACCTTCGTCTACGAATTCGATGCCGACGACGCCGGAAGCTTCTGGTACCACCCGCATTTCAATTCGTCGGAGCAGGTCGCGCGCGGACTGGCCGGGGCCCTGATCATCGACGAGCCGAACCCGCCCGCCGTCGACCGCGACGTACTTTGGGTGATCGACGATTGGCGGCTGCGCAAAGACGGGGCCATCGCTTCGTTCGAGCGACCGTTCCACGACATGATCCATGGCGGTCGGTTCGGCAACACGGTGACCGTCAACGGCCGCATCGCCGAGGATATTCCCGTCACGCCGGGCGAACGCATTCGCCTGCGCCTGATCAATGTCGCCAACGCGCGGATTTTCCGCCTGTCGTTCAAGGGCCACCGCCCCTGGCTGGCGGCGATCGACGGCCACCCGGTGCCGCCGCGCCGGTTCGACGAAGGCGAGTTGTTGATCCCGCCGGGTGCGCGGGCCGACCTGATCATCGATATGGACGGCAAGCCGGGCGAGAAATTCTCGGTGATCGACAATTCGCCCGAGGGCATTCGCTACCGTCTGGCCGACTTGGCCTATGGTACGGCCCCGACGAAAACCGACGCGCCCCGGCCCGATCCGGTGATCTGGGCCGCCAATCCTCTTCCCGAACCCGACCTGACGAGCGCGACGCGCCTGGCGCTGGATATGGATGGCGGGGCCATGGGCGGGATCGAGACCGCGATGTTCAAGGGCCAACTGTTGACCGGGCGCGAGCTTGCCCGCCAACACGCCATGTTCTGGTCGTTCAACGGCGTGGTCTATCCGCCGATGCAATACGGCGAGCATCACCACGATCCGATGTTCACGTTCAAGCGGGGCGAAAGCGTCGTCATGACGCTGCGCAACCGGACGGCATTTCCCCATCCGATCCACCTGCACGGCCATACCTTCCGGGTGCTCAGCCGCAACGGCGAACCTGACCCGGCCCTCCCCTGGCAAGATACGGTTCTGCTGCCGGTCGACGGCGAGGCCGAAATCGCCTTCGTCGCCGATAACCCCGGCGACTGGATGCTCCATTGTCACATTCTGGAGCATCAGAAATCTGGGATGATGGGATTTTTCAGGGTCGCCTAGGCGAACGACACCGCCGCCACGGGCGGCAGGCGGGCGTCCAACGCCGCCCAGCTATCCCCTGCATCTTCGGAAATCCAAAGCCCACCCGAGGTCGAACCGAAAGCCAGCCGTTCGCCGCTTTCGTCGACCGCCAGCGCATGCCGATAGACCAGATCGTAGGCGTGCTTCTGCGGCAGCCCCTTGGACAGAACCTCGAACGATTTGCCGCCGTCGCGGGTGCGGGACACCACCAGCTTCCCGTCCAGGGGGATGCGCCGCTCGTCCTTTTCCGCAGGCACGAACCAAGCCGTTTCGGGATCGGTCGGATGAGCCTGCACGGCGAAGCCGAAGCCCGTCGGCCGCGCGGCATCGACCATCACCCAGTTCTCACCGCCGTCGGTCGAGCGGAAAATCGCGCTGTGATGTTGGCACCAGACCACATCGGGATGGGCAGGGCATTGCGAGAGCTGATGGATATCCTGCGGGATGGAATCGCCCTGTTGGTCCGGCGGCATGTATTCATTGACCATGCCCTTGTTGATGACGGCCCAGGTATCGCCGCCGTCGCGGGTCGACCAAACGCCGCCCGTGGACACACCGACGGTGACATGGTTCGCATCGCGCGGATCGACCAGGACCGAGCTGATCCCCGGCATCTCGCCGCCGGCGACGCCGAACCATTTTTTGCGGTCAGGGTGCCGCCACAAGGGTTCGACCAGGGACCAGGTCTCGCCCATATCGTCGGAGCGGAACAGACCGCCCGGCATGGTGCCCGCGTAGACCCGACCATCGACGGCACTTGGCGTGAAGTTCCAGATGCGGCCGAGCGTCCAGGGGTGGGGATCGTCCTCGGCGTCTTCGGGTTTTTCCGGAAAGGTCGGCATCGCCATTTCCGCCCATGTCCCGGCCCGGTCGCGCCGCCACAGCTTGGGCCCGAAATGGCCCAGGTCGGGCGCGGCCAGGGTCATGCCGTCGATGGTCGCGACAGCGGAAATGGGATCCCCCAGGAAGTGACTGGCCGCCACGTCCCAACCGTCCTTGGTTCGTGCAATCTCGAACAGGCCCTTGCGGGTCGCCACATGCAACAGGTCGCTCATCAACCGGTCCTTTTCCAAATCAGCCGCCCGAAAGCGCCTGGAAGACGTGAATTTCCGCGTCCCCATCGACGGGGTCGCTTAGCTTGATGCGGTCAACGGCGGGCCGCCCGCCGACGAACACCGCGACATGGCGGCGTAACGCGCCCTGATCGTCCAGGATGTAGCTGCGCAAGGCCGGATGCCCATCGAATACGGCAGCCAGCGCCGCGCCCAAGGTCATGGGCTCGCCCCCCAGATCGACGTTGGGTGCGGGAAGGAAACGTTCCAACTGGCTGGTGAAATGAACGACCGGCATGACGTTACAGATCGGCCAAAAAACCGACCAGGCGTTCCAGGCTTGCGCCCCAACCTTCGCCGTGGGAGTCGCGGGCTTCGACCGTGGCGAAGTTTTCGTGCCGCAGAGTCACTTCCGTGCCGCCCGCGACCTCTTCGAACGTCACGGTGACCAGGGTGTCCCCGCCCTCGAACCCGGTCTCGCCCTTCCAAGACCAGGTAAACACCAGACGGTCCGGCTCCGCGATCTCACGATATTCCCCCCAGATGCGATGGATCGTGCCGTCGGCCAATTCCATCCGTACGGAGAAAGCCCCGCCGGGCCGAAGGTCGGTTTGAATTTCGTTTTTCGTCGCATCGGCGCACCCCCACCAACGGACCATGTGTTCCGGCTGGGTCCAGACTTTGAACAACAAAGCCTTGGGGGCGGCGAACACCCGCTTGAGTTCCAAAATCGTCTCGGGCGAAGCGGCATCAATGACGTTCATCGCTGGCGTCCTTGCTTTGAATTTCTTCCAGATAGGCGTCCAGGCGGTCGAAGCTCTGTTCCCAGAACCGCCGATATTCGACGACCCAGTCGAAGGCCGTCTTGAGACCCTGGGCATTCAACCGGCAGGGCCGCCATTGGGCCTGACGGCCGCGTTCGATCAGACCGGCGCGTTCCAAAACCTTGAGATGTTTCGAGACTGCCGGCAGCGACATGTCGAACGGCTCGCTGAGCTCCGACACCGAGGCCTCGCCCCGGGCCAAGCGCGCCAGGATCGCGCGCCGGGTCGGGTCGGCCAGGGCCTGAAAGGTTTCGCTCAAGCTATCCATGGCTATCGAATATCGCCTCATCTTTATTTAACTAATTGATTAAATAAAATATCCACAAAGGCGCGTCAAGGTGCTTTTCATTTCGTTGAGGCTGCCCGAAGGCTCAGCGCACGGCCTGGGGCGCGAACCGCTTTTCCGGATTGGTCAGCAATTCCCGGCGGCGGATGACCGGCAGATCCAGGTCGTCTTCGTCGGCCGCGTCCAGCAATCCATGGACCGATGCCGTGGCCCGCGCCGCCGCATCGCGCAGCGACATGCCCGATAGCAAGTGGCCGATCAACAATCCGGCGAAGACATCGCCCGCCCCCTTGGCCCGGCGGTTCAGTTTCGGCGCCTCGATCAGCCATTCGCCCTCGTCGTCGACCGCCAGGGTGCCGATCAGCAAGCCGCCCATGTGCGGGTCGGGATGATCGGGGACCGAAGTCACGACCACCGCCCCTGTTCCCCGCGTCCGCAAGGCATGGGCGGCGGCCACGGCGGTGCCGACATCGACCACCTTGTCCCCGGTCAGTTGCTCCAGCTCGAACGCATTGGGCAGGGCCAGATCGGCACGCGGCAGGGCCTCGCGGCGAAAGAACGGCACCAGGGCATCGTCCACATAGATGCCTTCGTCCCGGTCGCCCAGGATCGGATCGCAGATATAAAGCGGGCCCCGTCCCTCGGCCTTCATGGCCGTCACGGTCTTGAGCGCCGCCCGCGCCGTATCCAGCCCGGCCATGTAGCCGGTCATGACCGCGCGAAAGGCGGGGGCGCCCGGCAATGCCAGGACCGCATCGGCCATTGCGCGGACCTCCTCGGCCGGAAGCCGCCGCCCGGTCACGGTGCGATGGCCCGGATGATTGGACAGCACGACCGTGTCGATCGCGGTCACATCGCGGCCCAGGGCCTGCATGGCTGGGACCATGGCGCTGTTGCCGACGTAACCCCGGCAAACGCGGGAATGGAAGGACAGAACGGACATGCGCGGAAGCTTGCCACCGGTTGA
>CAXGUG010000080.1:0-17672 GCA_964012715.1 uncultured Rhodospirillaceae bacterium
GTCACCGCGCCCGGGCGGCCCGCCTGCGCCACAATATGCGCCTCGCGCTCGTGCTGGCGGGCGTTGAGCACCTCGTGCTTCACGCCTTCCTTGTCGAGGAACTGGCTGAGCAGTTCGGACTTCTCGATGCTGACCGTGCCGACCAGCACCGGCTGGCCGATCTCGCTCTTCTCCTTGATCGCCTTGGCGATGGCCTGGAACTTGTCGAGCGTGTTCTTGTAGAATTCGTCGTCCTCGTCGATCCGCTGGACCGGCACGTTGGTCGGGATCTCGACCACGTTCATCTTGTAGATGTCCCAGAATTCCGCGGCTTCGGTGGCGGCGGTACCGGTCATGCCCGAAAGCTTGGGATACATGCGGAAGTAGTTCTGGAAGGTGATCGAGGCCATCGTCTGGTTCTCGGGCTCGATCTTCACGCCTTCCTTGGCCTCCACCGCCTGGTGCAGGCCGTTGGACCAGCGGCGCCCGTCCATCATGCGGCCGGTGAATTCGTCGATGATGACGACCTTGCCGTCCTTGACGATGTAATCGGTGTCGCGTTGGAACAGAACATGCGCGCGCAGGGCCGAATTGGCGTGGTGGACCAGCGAGATGTTGTTGATGTCGTACAGCGAGCCTTCTTCCATCAGGCCCCGTTCACGCAGCATCTCTTCCAGCTTTTCCATGCCGTCTTCGGTGAAGGTCACGGCGCGGGCTTTCTCGTCTTTCTCGTAGTCTTCAGGGGTGACGTTGCGCACCACCTTGTCCAGGGCGACATAGAGGTCCGAATTGTCCTCGGTCGCGCCCGAGATAATCAGCGGCGTACGGGCTTCGTCGATCAGGATGCTGTCGACTTCGTCGACGATCGCGTAGTTGAAGGGCCGTTGGACCATGTCGTCCAACGAGAACTTCATATTGTCGCGCAGGTAGTCGAAACCGAGCTCGTTGTTGGTCGCGTAGGTAATGTCGCAGTTATAGGCGGTGCGCCGGTCGGCATCGTCCATTCCGTGTTTGATGACGCCCACGGTCAGGCCCAGGATGTTGTAGACCGGCTCCATCCAGCCGGCGTCGCGCTGCGCCAGGTAGTCGTTGACCGTCACCACATGCACGCCCTTGCCTTCGATGGCGTTGAGGTAAACCGCCAAGGTCGCGACCAGGGTCTTACCTTCACCGGTCTTCATTTCCGCGATCTGACCGCGGTGCAGGACGATCCCGCCCAGCATCTGAACGTCGAAGTGGCGCAGGCCCAGGGTCCGTTTGGATGCTTCGCGCACGGTGGCGAAGGCCTCGACCAGAAGGTCGTCGTGGTTTTCCCCGTTCGCCAGGCGCTTGCGGAATTCCTCGGTCCGAGTTTTCAGGCCGTCGTCCGGCAGGGCGGACAATTCCGCTTCCAGGCCGTTGATGGCGTCCACGTTCTTCCGCAGGCCGTTGACGTAACGGTCGTTGGCGGAACCGAACAGGCTCTTTGCAATGGCGCTGAACATTCGGGGATCGTCCTTGAATGGGGTAAACGTAATGAGTGAAGTATGAATCGATTATGGCGGTTCCGGGGCGGAAACGCTTGGGAAGAGATAGAGGTGCGCCCCTGTCCTGTCAATGAGCGGGGCGTTACCTTTTGGGGGATGTACGCGGTCGGACCAACTGTCTTATTTCAGTTCGAAGATGGTCATGACGTAGGACGGGCTGTCGGGCACCTTTCGGCAGGGTTCGTGCCGCAGGTGCACGTTGTAGATCTGATCCTGGTCGAAGTGCTGCAGAATATCATCGACCTTGTAGTAGTAGGTCTCGCCGGCGCCGTCCTCTTCCGTCACCGGGCGGGTGCAGGAAACGGCGATATATCCACCGGGCCGGCATACCCGCATGGCTTCGCTGGCGACAGTCCGCGGATCACTGCTGTAGCCCAGGACCCAGCCTAGCATGACGATGTCGAAGCTATTGTCCTCGTACGGCATGGCGTGCATGTCGCCCACGTCGATGAAATCGGAGTAGGACATCAGATCCAACCCCCGAACGCGATTGAGGTCGAAGCCGAAGGCATGGAAATAGAATAATTCGGCCTCAAGCCGGGGGCCGACGCAAAGCACATCCAAAGATTGCGAGCGCGCATAGACATAGTCGATGGACATCAACCCATTGATCAGAACCAGGGGGCGGGTCAGCGTCGCCCCGGCCATCAACTGGGATTTGTTCCATTCGATCGTACGTCCGCCCACGCCTGCGGCGGGGTTCTCGTAGATCTCGATGTCGTTTTCCGTGACCTTGGAAAGCCGATGCTGCGCGATCAATCCCACGATGTTGAAATCGTTCATCAACGCGTTGGGATTTTTAGAGAGATAGTCCTGCACCAGGGGGGCCGTCTCTTGGTCGAACGAAAGCGGGGCGCGGCGATATTTACGCTTGTCGGCCATGTGTTCTCCTGCCTGGCGGCTGCGCTGCAATGGTGGTTTGTGTCTCGGAACGGTCTGTTGAAACAGACTTTTGCGCCACCACCGAATTCGGTGTCGTTTTCCGATCCGGTTCGGTAGGGTACCGGCTCTCCGGCTAAGCGGAAAAGGAAAAACTATGAAAATTCGTTCGATCGCCTGGGTGGCTGCGGCCGCTATCACCTTCATCACTTGTGTGAACCCCGTCCAGGCCGAAGGCGACCCCATCGTCGCCACCGTCAACGGCACGAAGATCCTTCGTTCCCAGGTTGTCGAAGCCTATAGCAACCTGCCGGAGCAATACCGCCAGGTCCCGATGGATCAGCTGTACCCGGTGCTGGTGAACAGCCTGATCGATTCCAAACTGGCCGCCGACCAGGCGCGCAAGGAAAAGATCCATGAAAGCGCCGAGTTCAAGGCCGAATTGGCGGCGATCACCGACCGTTTGCTGGGCGCCAAGCTGATCCAGGAACGCGTCGACGCCAAGATCAGCGACGAGACCGTCGCCAAGCGTTACGCCGATATGGTCAAGGAAATCGGCGAACAGGTCGAAGTTCACGCCCGCCACATCCTGGTCAAGACCGAGGACGAGGCCAAGGCCCTGATCAAGGAACTGAACGGCGGCGCCGACTTCGCCTCCCTGGCGAAAAAGAAATCGACCGGTCCGTCCGGCCCCAACGGCGGCGACCTGGGCTATTTCGGCAAGGGTCAGATGGTCCCGGAATTCGAACAGGCGGCGTTTGCCCTGGACAAAGGCAAGGTCACGACCACGCCGGTCCAGACCCAGTTCGGCTGGCACGTGATCAAGGTTGAGGACAAGCGCACCCAGGAAGCGCCGAAGCTCGAAGAAATGGCTCCGCAGATTCGTCAGGGCATGGCCCGCGAAATCGGTGCCTCGGTCACGCAGGAGCTGCGTAAGTCGGCTAAAATCGAACGCTTCAATTTGGACGGTACTCCGGCTAAGTAAGTCGTTCACCTGAGGGCATCCCGGACAAAGGGGGATGCCCCCCTTTGTTCACTTGGTAGATGTGCGAGAACGACCATGCCTGAAGTCACCCTTTCGCCCCTGGCACCTGAAAGTTTCCCCACCATTCCGCCGATCGGCGGCGTGCGCGTGGCGACGCGTGCTTGTGGCGTGCGATACAAGGGGCGGACGGATGTGCTGTTGGTCGCGCTCGACGACGATACTCAGGTCGCGGGCGTGTTCACCAAGTCGTTGACGGCTTCGGCCCCGGTGGAATGGTGCCGCAAATCCCTGCCGGGCGGATTGGCCAACGGGCTGGTCGTCAATTCGGGCAATGCCAACGCCTTCACCGGGCGGCTGGGCGACGAAGCGGTCGAACAGGTGGTCGAGGCCGTGGCCGACCGCCTGGCCTGCCGTCCGTCGCGGGTCTTCGCGGCGTCGACCGGCGTGATCGGTGAGCCGCTGAACTTCACGGCCATCACCGACAACCTGGACGACA
The DNA here is from genome assembly GCA_964012715.1 of uncultured Rhodospirillaceae bacterium. Taxonomy (GTDB): domain Bacteria; phylum Pseudomonadota; class Alphaproteobacteria; order Rhodospirillales; family Casp-alpha2; genus UBA1479. The sequence continues at coordinate 3,866 of CAXGUG010000080.1, forward strand.
TGGCGGCGGATCTTGCCCCCGGTAAATGGGACGAAGCCGCCCGCGCGATCATGACCACCGACACCTTCCCCAAGGGGGCGGTCAAGGAAGCCGTGATCAACAGCACCAAGGTGACCATCGCCGGGATCGCCAAGGGCTCGGGAATGATTGCGCCCGACATGGCGACCATGCTGGCCTATGTCTTCACCGATGCGAAGATTCCGTCGCCGATGCTGCAAGCCATGCTGGCCGATACCTGCGACCGCACGTTCAACGCCATCACCGTCGATTCCGATACCTCGACCAGCGACAGCCTGATGCTGTTCGCCACCGGGGCGGCGGATAACGACGCGGCATTCTCCGGCGCGGACGATCCTGCCCTGGCCGATTTTCGGGCCAAGCTGGAAACGGTGCTGCTCGACCTGGCGCAACAGATCGTGCGCGACGGCGAGGGTGCGACCAAGTTCATCGAAATCACCGTGACCGGCGCGGAACACGACGCAGCGGCCAAGCGTATCGCCTTGTCGATCGCCAATTCACCGCTGGTCAAAACCGCCATTGCCGGCGAGGACGCCAACTGGGGCCGCGTCGTCATGGCTGTGGGCAAGGCAGGCGAGCGGGCTGACCGCGACCGCCTGACCATCGCCATGGGCGGGATCACCATCGCCGCCAACGGCATGGCGGTCGAGGACTATGACGAAGCTCCGGTCACAGCCCATATGCAAAGCAAGGAAATCGACATTTCCGTCGATGTCGGGGTCGGCAGCGGCCGGGCCACGGTCTGGACCTGCGATCTGACCCACGGCTACATCTCGATCAACGCCGACTATCGGTCTTAATGTTCCCTCAGTCGCCGGGCGGCCACGTCCGTGGCCTTGGCTTTCGGGCCTGACCGGCCCGCGGCCTCAATGGCCGTTGGTTTCCGGCGGAGCCCGACCAGAAGAAAGGCAGCTATGATTCATGTCTGGTGATCTTCCCGAAGGCGGCTGCTGGGACGCCGAATTCCGCCGCGGCGCGGGCGACGTCAAGACGATCATCGTCGTCGCCGCCGTGCTGGTCGATACCGATGGGCGGATTCTGGTCGCGCAGCGGCCCGAAGGAAAATCCATGGCCGGGCTATGGGAATTTCCGGGCGGCAAGCTGGAGCAGGGGGAGTTGCCGGAGACGGCGCTGGTCCGCGAGCTGAAGGAAGAGCTGGGCATCGACCTGACCGAAAGCTGCCTCGCCCCGCTGACTTTCGCCAGTCATCTGTATGAAGACTTCCACCTGCTGATGCCGGTCTTTGTCGCCCGGCAATGGAAGGGCGAGCCGCAAAGCATCGAGGGACAGGCCCTGAAATGGGTGCAGCCGGTCAAGCTGCGCGACCTGCCGATGCCGCCCGCCGACGAGCCGCTGGTCGCATTGATCCGGGATTTCCTGGGTTAGGTGAAGTACCAGACGTCCACGGCGAAGTGGACGAGCACGACCAGGGGCAGGCTGCCGCTGCGCCGGTACAGGAACATCAGCAACAATCCCCAGAGTATCGCGAACAGGACCTGCGCCTGTCCCAACGGCATGTGCAGCATGCCGAACACCAGGCTCGATCCCAGGTAAAGTTCGGCGACGCGCGCGTTCGATCCGTCGTTGCGTTGCTGCCACCAGCGCATCCACAAACAACGGAACACCAATTCTTCCGAGACCGCGACCAGCGCCAGTCCCGCCGTCATGTCGAAGGCCAGGAACAGGTCGTCTTCCAAGGGCGGGAAGTCGGCTTCGCCGATCGGTAGCAGGGCCGAGGCATGTATCTCGATCAGATCCGCCGTCTGATGATCCAGGAATAGGATCGCCACCGATCCGCCCAGGGCGACGGCCCATAGCCAAAGGGGTGCCCGCGGCCAGGGCGGAGTGAAGGCCTGGCGCAGGAACGCCCAGGCCAGGGCGATGATCGCCAATCGCTCCGCATAGTCGATGAAATAGACGGTGGTGCCGTCGAACTGGAACTTGACCCAACCCAGATAGAACAGCGCCACCAACAGCGCTAGACGCCCGCCGGAAACGGCCAGCTGCGGCGTCATTGCATGTTGTCGATCTGCTTGCTGGTCTTTTGCATCTGGCCGATGACCAGATCGAAGAACGCATCCAATTTCCGGCGCAGGTCTTCCGACAAGGTCAGAAGCTTGGACCGCGCGTCGGCCGGGTTTTCCTGTTCCAGGAGCATCCCGTGCTTCAACGCCACGTCCAGGTATTTACCCGCCGTATGGGCGCTTTTGATGCTGGTCATGAATTTCAGCGCGTCGGTCTTTCGGACCGGGGTGCGCGAGCGCCACATATTGGTGAAAAGGTCCCAATAGGCGGCGTCGTAAAATTCGGTATCTCCCTCGAAGACTTCAATCCACTCCTGCAGGATGGTGTCGGTGAAGTCCATGTAAGCACGATGCTGTTCGTTGCTGAACGTCAGCTTCATTCTGAATCTGCCCCTTATATTCCCGCGACGTCCCATCCCCACCCACAGGTGCGCCGCCACCCGGCGTCGTTATATCGCAACAGGCAACTAGATGCAAAAATGAAATTAGTTATTGACTTCAAAAATACATGCAAATATATATGCGAAACGACATTCGAGTCGCCCGGGACGCATGCCGATGAACGGCGGTCCCCAGACGGAGGTATATGACATGAAGACGATGACCGAGCCGACGACGACTGAAGCCATCGCCCATCCCCGTACCAAGCGCGCTGGGCGCCGCCCGATGTTCGCCACCGTGGCCGCCCTGATGGGGGTGGTGATGCTGGGGGGCTGCGTCACCAATGGCACCGGCATGAAGCAGGGGGCGGGGACGCTCCTGGGCGCCGGCCTGGGTGGCCTGGCCGGGTCCAAGATCGGTGGCGGTCGGGGCCAGTTGGCCGCCGTTGCCGCGGGTGCCCTGTTGGGCGGCTTCCTAGGTAACGAAGTCGGCGCATCTTTGGACCGCGCCGACCAGGCATACCTTTCCCGCGCCCAGAACACGGCCATGAACAACGCCGATTGGCAGCCTGTAACCTGGTCCAACCCGGACAGCGGCAACCACGGCACCATCACCCCGACGCGCACGGTTCAGAACCGTGTCAGCGGTGAAGTCTGCCGCGAATATCAGACCTCGGTCACCATTGGCGGCCGGGTTCAGCAGGGATACGGCACCGCCTGCCGCACCGCCGACGGCGATTGGCGTATCTCCAGCTAAATAAGGATCCTCCGCACTGGCGGGAGCCTCGCATACCCCCTCCACAATCCCGCCAAGCCTGCCAGGGCCGTCCCGTACCCCACGGGGCGGCCCTTCGCTTATGGGGTCCGCATGTTCGTTGCCAAAAGCGCGGCAGGGGGCTACCAAAGGCGGATGAGCGAGCCAAGAACCGTCACCGCCTGCCTGATCATCATCGGCAACGAAATCCTGTCCGGGCGCACCCGCGACGCCAACCTGCAATTCCTCGGCGAGAATTTGAACAAGCTGGGAATCCGCATGACCGAGGCGCGCGTCATCCCGGACGTGGAAGACACCATCATCGCCGCCGTCAACGACGCCCGTGCGCGGTTCGATTACGTCTTCACCACCGGCGGGATCGGCCCGACCCATGACGACATCACCGCGCTGTGCATCGCCAAGGCCTTCGGCCGCAAGCTGATCCGCCATCCGGATGCTGAGGCCCTGTTGCTGTCGTTCTACAAGCCCGAGGACGTGACCGAGGCCCGCATGAAGATGGCCGACGTTCCCGAGGGCTCGATCCTGTTGGACAACCCGGTCAGCCGCGCCCCCGGTTTCCAGGTCGAAAACGTGTTCGTCCTGCCGGGCGTGCCGCGCATCATGCAGGCGATGTTCGAGTTGTTCAGCCACCGCCTGACCGGCGGGGCGGAGATGCTGTCCAAATCCATCGCCTCATATACGCCCGAGGGCAAGATCGCGGCCCCGCTGCTGGCCCTGCAGGAACGCTATGCGGCGTTGGAAATCGGCAGCTACCCCTTCACCCGCGACGGACGGCACGGCTCGACCATCGTCATTCGCGGCGTCGATGGGGAGGCGATTGCGGCGGCGGCCGAGGAACTGCGCGAGATCATGCGCGCGCTGGGCAGCGAGCCGCAGGACGTCGATCTGTAATTTCAGGGTTAATTAGCGCTTCAGGATGAAGTCGTGAATATCGGCGCGGTCCTGCCAGCCGGCGCGGACCAGTTCCGGGTCTTTGTGCTCTTCCTGCGGATAGCCCAGGCATAGATAGGCGACCAGTCGCCAATCCTCGGGCACGTCGAGCATCGCCGCGACCCGGCCCGGGTGGATGATCGAGACCCAGCCCACGCCCACGCCCGCGGCCCGCGCCGCCAGCCATAGGGTATTGACCGCCGCGACCACGGAATAGGGCAGCATTTCCGGCATGGTCTGGCGGCCCAGGCCATGGCCGCGCTCGGTCGTCTGATCGGAAAACACGGCCAGTTGGACCGGGGCCTGATCCAGCCCGGCCAGCTTCAACCCGGCATAGGTCTGGGCCCGATCGCCCGAATAGCCGGACAGGGCGTCCTTGTTGGCGATTTCGAAATCGTCGCGCACCCGGCTGCGGCGGGCGGCATCCTCGACCAGGACGAAGCGCCACGGCTGGCTGTTGCCGACGCTGGGGGCCAGGGCCGCCTGGGCCAGCAGTTCCTCGATCACGCCGTCGGGCAGGGGATCGGTGCGAAACCGCCGCACGTCGCGCCGCCACAGGAACAGGTCGCGCAGCTTGTCGCGGAACGCGGCGTCGAACGCCGGCGGCTCCTGGGCGGGCTGGGACTTGGCGGGATCGGTGTCGGTTTCGTCACTCATGGGGTCGAGGTGTACCCCCTGCCGCCCAGGGGGGCAACCGTCCTTGGCTCTTGTGCCGAAGCCCCGCTAGGGTTACCAGATGGCCCCAAGGGACGGCGGCGCCGCATGGTTGCCGCCCCTGCGTCGCGGGCGTGGTGAAATTGGTAAACACAAGGGACTTAAAATCCCTCGGCCTTTCGGCCTTGTCGGTTCAAGTCCGACCGCCCGCACCAATAAACAACGTAGGCGACCTGGGGCTGGCCGGGTTGGCCAGGTCGCCGTCTACAACTGCCCCCGCCTTTACCCCCCCAAACCTCACCCCGCACTAAACTTCAGCCCGGCGATCCCTACCGCGATCAGCCCGATACAGGCGAGGCGCATCGTCGTCACCGGTTCGCCGAACAGCATGATCCCGAAGAACGCCGCGCCCAGGGTGCCGATGCCGGTCCAGACGGCGTAGGCCGTGCCCAGGTGCAGGTCGCGCACGGCCAGGCCGAGCAGGCCCATGCTGGCGATCAGGGCGATGGCCGTCAGGACGCTGGGCCACAGGCGGGTGAAGCCGTCGGAATACTTGAGGCCGACGACCCAGCCGATTTCGAACAGACCCGCGAAGAATAGATAGAACCAGGACATGGCGTCACCTTTGCTGCCTTGCCGCCATCCCCGATCAGGGGCGCGCAAAAAGAAACAGGCCGGAACGTTCGTCCGGCCTGTGTCTTCATGAACCTGCATCGGCGGGGCGTCAACCGCCCGCCGGGGTCAGTTTCCTGGAAATGCTCTGGAGATCGTATCCAGATAGGATTCCAGCTTCTTCCGAAATCCGTCATTCAACGTCACCAACTGGGTGCGTGAATCGTTTTCCTTTTGCCGCTTGTCGATAACCCCATCGGATGCCAACTGGGCAATCAGCTTCAGGGTCGTCGATTTAGAGGCGCTGACCGATACGCAAATGTCCGAAACGTTCAGATTCTTGCCGCCGTATTGTGCTTCGGCGATCAGGAACAAAACGTCCCAGGTCAGGTTTTGCGTACCAGCATTTCGGTAAAGGGCGTTTTGGGCCGCACGAGATGATTGAACCCATTGGACCTTTCCAAGGTACGTCGAACTTTCCGCTCTTGTTTGAGTGCGAGCGTTCACCATGCTTACCTCCTCCCCCGAAGGTTTGCGAATACTGCTTAGGTTTCCTTACGGATACCAACCCGTATATTCTGTTGTAAGTTAAAATGTGAGCAAAAAAAGGTCTAGAAATTGGGACCGCTTCGTCTGTCGCGATAGTTGCGATCAATGAATATGACAAGAGAATTATAAAAGACGAAAAGATGAAAATGAGACGAGCGACAGGCTTGCGCGTTTTCCCCGGAAGCGGCATCCTGCCCGTCTAATAATTACCCCTGGAAAAACAGGGGAGCTCATCGAGGGGTGCAGCGGTGAACAGGCGCGTCAGAAGACGCGTTCGCTCTGGCATGGGGAACCAACATGGATACGAATCTCGCCGGAAAGACCTACGAGGTCCAAACCGAGACGGATGGAAAGTGGACGTTTCACGCGTCCCACAACGTTAAGTCACAAGCAATTCAACAAGCCCAGTCGCTATTGGCCTCGCACAAGTTTTCGGGGGTCAAGGTCATTGCCGAAAGTGACCGCAAGGGCGCGGAAATCATATTCAACGAGCAGACCGAGGTCGTCGACAAGGGGTTGACGATCGTCCCCATCGACAGCTCTCCGGTCTGCGAAAGCACCACCGATTGTTACCAGCTGGAAGCGCGCCGCACAGGTGGGCGCCTGCTGCGCCAGTATCTGGACGACGTCGGCATGACGACGATGGAACTGATGTTCGACTTCGGGCGTCTGAAGATGCTGGAGCGGGACGACAAACTGTACTTGGGTGCGCTGTCCCGACTGGCGGGGTTACAGGCGAACAAGGAAGCGGGGGAGAAGCCCGCGGACCGACAGGACAAGCTGGAACGCCTGTACCGGGAACTACTTTCCAACGCTCAACGCATGATGAAGCGCGAAGACCTGGGGGCGGCCATCCGCACGGGTGGGTTGCAAGCGCTGATCGACCAAGTCAATGCCGAGGCCCCGAAAGAAGAACGGCACATGCTGATTCTCGCCGGGCTGGCCGCTCATATGGGCGAGCAGGGCGACTGGAGCGGTAAGATCGATTCCCTGATCGGGCTGTTGGATGAGAAGTCGTCGATCGTCGTTCAGGCCTATGTCGACGAAGCCCTGACCGAGGTTCTGGATGGGGCCAAGGCGGTTGGCGAGCTGCTGGGCGGGGTCGCCGATGCCGCGACCGCCCATCGTATGCTGGCGCAGCTGTCGCAGGGGCGACTGCCCGAGGTTAAGAACCCGCTGTCCTGTATCAACGAGTTGAATAAGGCCCTGGCCGCCCATGACCTGGAAAACGCCAAGGGCGCGATCCTGGAGCGCGTGGCGCGCGGGATCGGCGGTGTCAAACCGATGACCCGCGAAGGGGCCGAGGGCGAGCGTTCCGCCCTGGTCGCCCTGATCCGCAATCTGGAAGGCTATGGCGGTCTGGTCGGCGGCTCGATGATGGCCGAGGCTTTGACCCTGCGCGCCAAGATGGCCCTGGGCGGTCCGGACGGGGATTTGAACGTCGAGCAGGCGATCGCCAAAATTCTCAGCTTCCTGCCGTCCCTGCCGTCGCGGGCCGGGTTCGTGCTGGACCTGTCGACGACCGATACAGGGGCCAAACAGCAGGCGGCGGTGATCCGCAATCTGGCGCAGGCGATGCGCGGCCTGACCGGGATCGAGGCGCTGACCGGCGGCGGTCAGGACCTGTCGATGGCCAAGCGGGTCGTCGATATCCTGATGGAAAAGACCAAGGCCTCCGGCCTGCCGGAAGACCTCAAGAAAACGGTGATCGCGACCTTGGCGAAGGCGATGGCGGCCGGAAGCGCCGCGGCGGCGGCTGCGCCCACGCCGAAGGCCGATGCGCCCAAGGAGCAACGCTGGGATTCAGGGGCATCGCAATCGGCGCCGCCCCCGCCCAAACCGGCGGCGCCCGCTGCGAACGGAAATGGCAACGGCCCAGAGCAACGCAAGTTTGTGAAGGGTCAGATCCTGTTCGAAGAAGGAGACGCCGGGACCGAGGCGTTTTTGGTCGTGACCGGATCGGTCGAAATTTATCGCCGGGGTGCTGTCGACCAGACCCTGGCGACGCTGGGGCAGGGCGAACTTTTGGGTGAGATGTCGTTGATCGACGACCAGCCGCGCGCGGCTTCGGCCCGGGCGGCGGAGAACACCACCCTGATCGTCTTGTCCAAGGATTCGTTGAAGGTTCGGCTGCAACGTCTGGAGCAGACGGACAAGGTCCTGCACCGCCTGATGGGGGTGCTGGTCAATCGCCTGCGCGGGATGGCCCGGACCGCCGAATAGGCGGCGCGGGTCCATCCGCGAAAGGGCGGGTTATTAGCCCCAGGGGAAGGCCGATTTCGGCGGCAGGGCGGCGGAGCCCAAAGCGTCGGCGACGCGCAGGCCTTCGTTCCATTTGACCATGCGCTCGGACCGGGTGAAGGATCCGACCTTCAGCTGCTTCGCACCCCAACCGACCGCCAAATGGACGATGGTCACGTCCTCGGTCTCGCCGGAGCGGGCCGAGACGATGGCCCCCATGTCGGTTTCCCGCGTGGCGTCGAATGCGGCCTTGGTCTCCGAAATGGTGCCCGCCTGGTTCGGCTTGATCAGGGCGCAGTTGACGGCCCCGTCGCGGGACCCGGCGCGCACCCGGTCGGCATTGGTCACCAGATAATCGTCGCCGACGATCTGCAGGTGCTTGGGCGCGGCCTGGGCAAAGGCGATGAAACCTTCGGCGTCGTCTTCCGACATCGGGTCCTCGACCGAGACGATGGGATAACGTCCGACCCATCCCAACAGCATTTCGGCCAACTCGCCCGAGTCCATATCGCGATCTTCGCGGGCCAGGCGATAGCGCCCGCCCTTACCGAATTCCGACGCGGCGATATCGAGCGAGATGGAAACCTGCTCGCCCGGTTTCAAGCCCGCTTTCTCGATGGCCTGGACCAAGGTCTCGGCGGCGTCCTCGTTGGCGTCGAACGCGGGCCAGAAACCGCCCTCGTCGGCGACGCCCTGCAACAGGCCGCGTTCGTCCATGATCTTGCCGGCGGCCAGATAGACCTCGGCGGTCCAGGCCAGGGCCTGTTCGTAATCGTCGGCACCCGTGGCGATGACCATGAAGTCCTGGACGTCGATGCGCCGCCCGGCATGGGCTCCGCCACCGAAGATTTGAATTTCCGGCAGGGGCAGAACCGGCGTGCCGCTTTGACCACCCTGATCCCAAAGGTGCTGCCACAGCGGCTTGCCCGCCTGGGCCGCGGCGGCATGCAGGGTCGCCATCGACAGGGCGATGGTTGCGTTGCCGCCCAGGTTGGCCTTGTTCGACGTACCGTCCAGGGCCAACAAGGCCTGATCGATGGCGTTCTGGTCGGCGGCGTCCAGGCCGATCAGGGCCTTGGCGATGGGGCCGTTCACACCCTTCAGGGCATCGGTCACGTCCCATCCGCCGAACCGGGGGCCGCCGTCGCGCAGGTCAATCGCTTCGTTGCTGCCGCGCGAGGCCCCCGCCGGGGCGATGGCCCGGCCCATGGCGCCGCCGGCCAGGGTGATGTCGGCTTCGACCGTCGGGCGGCCGCGGGAATCCCAAACGCGGCGGCCTTTGACGGCGGTGATGGTGGTTGATGTGTTATTGGCCGTCATTGGCGAAGTTCCTTCTCCCAGGCTTGGCGGACGCCGTTCAATGTCGGCGTTGGTTGTTTGATCAGCGGTTTGGCCACGCGGCGCACACGGTCGCGGTCGGCCTCTTCAGTCAGATATTCGACGGGCGACTTGCCGTCGACCCGCGCCAGGAACAGCGCGGGCAACAAGGCGGCGGCCCGGGCTTCGACTTCCGGGTCGGGGTTATAGCCTGCCGTCAGGGCGTCGAAACAGGCCAGGAAGCCGTCGGTCGCCGAGGGCGTCCAAAGGCATTTCAACAGCATGTGGTTCAGGCAGAACGCCAGGTCGAAGGCCGGGTCGCCGTACCAGGCGCATTCCGCATCCAGGAACACCGGCTGCGTGCCGTCGACCAGAATGTTCTTGGGGCTGACGTCGCCGTGGACCAGCGCCTCGCGGTGGCTGGCCGTGGTCTCCGCCAGGGCCGTCAGGCGCGCCAGCAGTTCCGGGTGCGGGCCGCCAGTGGCAATCAGGTACGGCTCCAGGCGGATGTCGTAGAAGGTTTCGTCGGTGCGGAAGCGGTCGGCCACGGCGGCGTCCCCGGCGGTGCCCGCATGGACGCGCTTCAGCCAGGCGCCGACGGTCCGGGCGAAGGCCGGGTCGGCGCGGCCTTCGTGCAATTCGTCCTTCCATGTCGGGTGATCGGCGGGCTCCAGATAGGCCATGGCGAACACGCCCTGGTCGGCGTCATGGGCCAGGATCGTCGGCGCAATGCCGGGCTGCAGGGCATTGGCGGTCTGCATCCAGGCGACTTCGTAGGCGTTGCGTTCGACCGGGGCGAACCAATCGGCCTTGACCTTCAACTTGGCCAGGGCGCGTTTGACGCAGACCGGCCCGCGGCGCAATTCGGCCCGCCAGATGTCGGACGAGACCCCACCGGCGAGCGGGACATAAACCGGTGTCTCATCGGCCTGGGCCAAGCCGCTTCGCTGTAGGAAGCTGGTAAGAAAGCTCTCGGCTTCGGTCATCGCTATTTCCCCCCGGCGACTTGATTGATGAACTTGGGAATTTCCGACAAGGGAAGAACCGCATGGCAATCCCCAGCGGAAGCGACGGCCCCGGGCATGCCCCAGACCACGCTGGATTCCTTGTCCTGGACTGCGACCGTGCCGCCCGCGTCGGCGACGGCCTTGGCCCCCGCTTTACCGTCGGACCCCATCCCGGTCAGGACGATGAACAGGATGTTGTCGGCACCGTAAGCTTTGACCAAGCCGCGCATCATCGGCTCGGCCGAAGGGCGGCAATAGTTCTCCTCGGGGCCCTCGTTGGTCGTCAAGATCACGCCCTTGGCTTTCCTCTCCGGCACCATGTGAAAACCGCCAGGGGCGAGATAGATGTGCCCGTCGACGACGCTTTCGCCGTTCTTGGCCTCATGACAGGTCCAGCCGGTGCGACGGGTAATGTGATCGGCCAGGGCGGTTGTGAAACCGGGCGGCATATGCTGGGTCAGAAAGATCGGTTGGGAAATGGTGCGGGGCAGGGCGGTGAACAGGCTGAACAGCGCCTGCGGCCCGCCGGTCGAACTGGCGATGGCGATGGCCTGCGGCACGAAGTGGCGGCGCTGGCGTAGTTTATCCGCGACCTTGTATTCGAAGCGCGGCGACGACGGCGACGCCGCCGGGACGGGCATGACGCGCGCCCCTTTTTCCCGCCGGGCCCGGCCCAGGCCTTGGGCCAGTTCGGCGATCTGGCTGACGAAACCCTTTTCGCTGATCTGCGGTGTGTGGGTCGAGGGGGCCTGGATGAATTCCGCGGCCCCGCTGACCAATCCCGCCATCGCGTTCTTGACGTTGGCGAAGGTCAGGGTCGCGACAAGGACGACCTGGACGTGTTCATCGACCTTGCGCAGGCGCGACAGGGCGGTCGCCATGGTGACGGCGGGGTCGCCGATATCCATGAAGATTACGTCGATGGCATGCCGGCGCAATTTGCTGACCGCTTCGACGCCGTCGACGGCTTCGGCGGCAAGGTCCACGCCCTTGGTCGCGCGCAGGGCGGCCTTGACCCGTCCGGCGACAATTTCCGACGTGCCGACGACCATGGCGTGAATGTTGCCGGGCTGGCCGCCAGGATTGCTGACGCTGGTTTCCCCCATGCGGATACTGCTCGTTTCCTCTATTTTTTCCAGACCATAGACGCTGGTCCTCATCGGCACAATCTCAGAACCGCCCGGGAAAGCGCGGCGCCGGGGGCTTGTTCAGGTTCTTCTCAGATTTATTGACCGGCCCGATCGGGGGGCGTATACACCGCGTGGGCCAGATCCCCCCAACGGGGTCGGACCCTTCTGGAAGCGAAGGGAGTAACACGCAATGCCAGTACCTCAGAAGCCGGGCGTCCGTCCGGTCAATCCGTGCTTTTCGACCGGCCCCTGCGCCAAGCGCCCCGGCTGGTCCTTCGATCACCTCAAAGACGCCTTCCTCGGCCGCTCGCACCGTCATGCCGGTGCGAAAGCGAAGCTGAATGAAGTCAGCACCCGTTCCCGCAAACTTCTGGGCATCCCCGACGATTGGGTCGTCGGTATCCTGCCCGGTTCCGACACCGGCGCCTTCGAAGCCGCCATGTGGAACCTGCTGGGCGCGCGCGGCGTCGACATCATGGCCTGGGAAAACTTCGGCAGCGAATGGCTGAAGGACGGGGTCAACGAATTGAACCTGGACACGCTGCGGACCTTTACCGCGCCGTTCGGCCAGTTGCCCGACCTGTCCCAGTTGGATTTCAACAACGACGTGGTGTTCACCTGGAACGGGACGTCTTCGGGCGTCATGGTCCCGGGCGACGACTGGATCCCGGAAGACCACGCCGGTCTGACCCTGTGCGACGCGACGTCGTGCATCTTTGGTGTCGACCTGCCGTGGCACAAGCTGGACGTGGTCACCTGGTCCTGGCAGAAGGTCATGGGCGGCGAAGCCGCGCACGGCATGCTGGCCATGGGCCCGCGCGCCATCGAGCGGCTCAACACCTTCACGCCGGATCGCGGTATTCCCAAGGTGTTCCGTCTGAAAAAGAACGGCAAGCTGAACGAAGACCTGTTCAAGGGCTCGACCCTGAACACACCGTCCATGCTTTGCGTTGAAGACGCCTTGGACGGCCTGAAGTGGGCCGAGGAAATCGGCGGTCTGCCGGCCATGATGGGCCGTGTTCAGTCGAACTACGAAGCGGTCTGCCGCTGGGTCGACAACACGCCCTGGATCGACTATCTGGCCGTTGACGAGTCCATCCGCTCCTGCACCTCGGTGACCTTGGTCGTGACCGATCCGGCCTTCGCCAATCTGGCCGAGGACGACCTGCGCGCGACCCTTCGGCGCATCCCCAAGATGTGCGAAGACGAAGGCGCCGGTTACGACTTCAACGAGCACAAGTCGGCCCCTCCGGGCCTGCGCATCTGGTGCGGCGCCACGGTCGAGACTTCCGACCTGGAAGCTCTGTTCCCGTGGATCGAATGGGCGTTCCATCAGGTCCGCGCCGATTTGGTGGGTGAAGCGGCCTAAGGGCCGCTCACTTCCCGCCATGCCAAAGGTGCTGATTTCCGACAAGATGTCGGAGCTCGCGGCTGAGGTCTTCCGCCGCCGCGGGGTGGATGTTGACGTCAAGACGGGCCTGTCCCCGGACGAACTCTGCGCGATCATCGGCGACTACGACGGTTTGGCCGTCCGGTCGTCGACCAAGGTGCGCGGTGCGGTCATCGACGCGGCCAAGAACCTGAAGGTTATCGGCCGCGCCGGGATCGGCGTCGATAACGTGGACCAGGATGCCGCGACGGCCAAGGGCATCGTGGTGATGAATACGCCGTTCGGCAATTCCATCACCACGGCCGAACATGCCATCGCCATGTTGATGGCCCTGGCCCGCGACATTCCGCAGGCCAATGCCTCGACCCATGCCGGGAAGTGGGAGAAATCCCGCTTCATGGGCGTGGAGATCACGGGCAAGGTTTTGGGGATCATCGGTTGCGGGAATATCGGCTCCGTCGTTGCCGATCGGGCCCAGGGCTTGAAGATGCGGGTCATCGCCTTCGATCCCTATCTGACCGAAGATCGGGCCAAGGATTTGGGCGTCGAGAAGGTGACGCTCGATGACCTGCTGGCCCGCGCCGACTTCATCAGCCTGCACACGCCGCTGACCGATGCCACGCGCCATGTCGTCGATGCCGAGGCTTTGGCTAAGACCCGTAAGGGCGTGCGGCTGATCAACTGCGCGCGGGGTGGGCTGGTCGATGAAAAGGCGTTGAAGGACGCCCTGGACAGCGGCCATGTCGCCGGAGCGGCAATCGACGTGTTCGAGGAAGAGCC
>CAXGUG010000081.1:0-16905 GCA_964012715.1 uncultured Rhodospirillaceae bacterium
GGCGGGGGAAACCGTGAAAGTCGAAATCTTGCCGTCCTTCAACTCGGCGACGAAGGACGATCCGGTGGTCGTCAACTCGTCCAGGCCGTCTTCGCCATGGACGATCCAGCAGGCTTCCGAGCCCAGGTTTTTCAGGACCTGGGCCAGCGGTTCGACCCATTGGCGGGCGTAAACGCCGGTGAACTGGCGTTTGACCCCGGCCGGATTGGACAAGGGGCCCAGGATGTTGAAGATCGTCCGCACCGCCATTTCGACCCGTGCGGGCATCACGTATTTCATCGCGCTGTGGTGGCGCGGCGCCATCAGGAAGCCGATCCCGGCATCGGCCACGGCTTTTTCGACCAGGGGCATGTCGGCATCGAGATTGACGCCGAGGGACGTCAGAACGTCCGCCGCCCCGGATTTGGACGACAAGGCCCGGTTGCCGTGCTTGGCGACCGGCACGCCGCATCCGGCGACGACCAGGGCCGCGCCCGTGGAAACGTTATAGGTGCCGGAGCCGTCGCCGCCGGTGCCGACCAAGTCGATCGCGCCTTCGGGGGCGGAGACCGGCAGCATCTTGGCGCGCATGGCGCGGACTGCGCCGGTGATTTCGTCAACCGTTTCGCCGCGAACGCGCATGGCCATCAACAGGCCCGCGATCTGCGCCGAAGTGGCTTCGCCGGACATGATCACGCCAAAGGCGTTTTCAGCCTCGTCGGCGGAGAGAGCAATACCGTCGGCGACCTTGGCCAGGAACGGCTTCAGGGCGTCGCTCATGCCGCGGCCTTTTCGCCGGTCATGGAGACGAAATTGCGCAACAGGTCATGGCCATGCTCGGATGCAATGCTTTCCGGGTGGAACTGAACGCCGTAGACCGGCAGGTCGCGATGGGCCACGCCTTGGATCACGCCGTCTTCGCTATGGGCCGTGACGCGCAGACAGTCGGGAATGGTCGCCGGGTCCAGGGTCAGCGAATGATAACGCGTCGCCGTGAACGGGCTGGGCAGCCCCGCGAACACGCCGCTGCCGTCATGGGTGATCTGCGAAACCTTGCCGTGCATGGGGCTGGGCGCCAGGACGACCTTGGCGCCGAACACCTGCCCAATGCACTGATGGCCCAGGCACACACCCAGGATCGGAACCTTGCCCGAGGCTTTGGTAATCAGGTCCAGGCAGATCCCGGCCTTGTCCGGATCGCACGGGCCCGGGGAAATAACGATGCCCTGCGGATTGAGGGCGAGAATTTCTTCGGGCGTGACGGTGTCGTTACGGTGAACGGCGACCTCGATCCCCAGCTCTCCCAGGTAATGCCACAGGTTGAAGGTGAAGCTGTCGTAATTATCAATCAGGACGAACATTCAATGCCTTAACGTGATTTTCTGAGATGTTGAATTAAAAAAGGGCGGGTGCCCTGGGATTGGGCGTCACAATGCCCCTAGGGTCCGGCGCGGGTCAAGGAGATTAGGCTTTTGGGAAGCCCCCTGTTTCCTGTGCCGAAATACCTATATTGGTGGTACTCGAACGCTAATCCAGAGGCTCTTTCGATGTCGCCCGACAGCACGCCCATTTCCAACCCGTCCAAGGCCGCGACACTGCCGGTCGAAGGCATGCATTGCGCGTCCTGCGTCGCGCGTGTCGAGAAGGCGATTACCGCCGTGCCGGGGATCGCGGACGTGGCGGTAAATCTGGCGACGAATTCGGCCCGGGTAAGCTGGACGGCGGACAATGGCGGCCAGAAGGATCTGACCGCCGTGCGCAACGCCCTGACCGCTGCCGGATACAAAGTCCCGGCGGAAACAATCGAGTTGACCGTCGAGGGGATGACCTGCGCCAGTTGCGCCGCGCGCGCGACCAAGGCGCTGACGTCCGTTCCGGGCGTGTTGGATGCCCAGGTCGGCTTCGCCAGCGGCGTCGCGAACGTGTCCAGCGTTTGGGGCGGCGACAGCCCGCTGCCGGACCTGATCCAGGCCCTGAAAGGTGTGGGGTTCCAGGCGCAGCCACGTGACCTTAATGACGAAAATGCCCGCGATAAGCGCTTGGAAACGCCGGATTTTGCGGCGTTCATCGCCATGGGCGGGGCCGGGGTGTTTCTGGCCCATATGATTTTGCACATGACGGTCGGGGCAGGATTTCTGACGCCGGTGGCGCAATTGGCCGTTGCCTCGGCGGTCCAAGCGATTGCCGTTGTTCGGTTCGGGCGGCCTGCCTGGGGCGGGTTGAAGGCCGGCGTCGGCAACATGGACTTGCTCGTGCTGATGGGCACACTCGCCGCTTATGGGATGAGCCTCTACAACCTGTTCCTGGCGGGAGAGGCCGGGGCCGACGGCCCGGCTCGGCACTTGTACTTCGAAGCGGCCGCGATGGTCAGCGGGTTCGTCATGGCCGGGCGTTGGTTGGAAGGGCGCGCGCGCCGCGCCACCGGGGCGGCGGTCGATGCCTTGCGCGACCTGCGGCCCAAAACCGCGCGGGTCCTGCGCGATGGGAACGAGGTCGAAGTTCCGGCGGCAGCCCTGGTGCCGGGCGATATCCTGATTGTCCGCGCCGGCGACGCCATTGCCGCCGACGGCACGGTCGAAAGCGGGCATTCGGCCGTCGATGCGGCGATGGTCACGGGCGAGAGTCTGCCCGCCGAGGTCGGCCCCGGAGACGCCGTTTTCGGCGGTACGGTCAACGGTGCGGGGCATTTGACCGTGCGGGTCGACGGCGTGGGCGGGCATACCTTGCTGGGCCGGATTATCGACCGCGTGGCCCGGGCCCAGGCCTCGGCCCCGCCGGTACAGCGCATGGTCGACCGGATTGCCGCCGTGTTCGTACCAGTCGTGGTCGCGATTTCCATCGTGACCTTGGTTGGATGGTTGTTGACCGGAGCGGGTTGGGAAACAGCGGCGATCAACGCCGTTTCCGTGCTGGTCATTGCCTGTCCCTGTGCTTTGGGCCTGGCGACGCCGATCACTGTAATGGTCGCCGTCGGTACGGCGGCGCGCAAGGGCGTGTTGTTCAAGGAAGCGGCGGCGCTTGAGACCGGCGCAAAGGTCGATACGCTGGTCGTTGATAAGACAGGGACCTTGACCGTGGGACGGCCTGAATTGGCAGCGGTTTCCGCGGAAGATGGCGACGAAAACGCCCTGATCGCCTTGGCCGCCTCCGTTCAGTCGGGCAGTTCCCACCCCTTGGCCGATGCTTTGCGGCACGAGGCGGAGCGGCGGGAATTATCCCTGATCCCGGGAGAAGCCCCGGAAACCGTCCCGGGACGCGGGGTCAAGAACCGCGTGAACGGGCGTCTGCTGGCGGCGGGCAGTGCGCGGTTCATGCAGGATTTAGGATTGAGCGCTGTCGATGGGGCGCAGAATGCGGTCGGAAGCCTGGTGTTCCTCGCCGATCTGGACGCGGGTCAGGTCCTGGGGAAATTAGAGTTCCGAGACCAAGCCAAGGACGGTGCCGGCGAAGCCGTGGCGGGCCTGAAGGCCCTGGGAGCCCGGGTTTTGCTGTTGTCCGGTGACCGCATGGCGGCGGCGCGTGCGGCGGGGGCGGAGTTGGGCATCGAGGATGTGGTGGCCGACGTCACGCCCGAGGACAAGGCCCGGCAGATCACGGCGCTCAAGGCGACCGGCCGGATCGTCGCCATGGCGGGCGACGGCATCAATGATGCCCCAGCCTTGGCCGAGGCCGATTTGGGGATCGCCATGGGTGGCGGCACGGATGTGGCGATGGAGACGGCGGACGTGGTTCTTTTGACCGGCGATCCGCGCGGAATTCGCGATACCCTGGTGTTGGCCCGGGCCGCGACGGCCAAGATCCGCCAGAACCTGTTCTGGGCCTTTGCCTACAACACGGTAGCCATTCCGTTGGCGGTGTTTGGCATGCTGAGCCCCGCCGTGGCCGGCGGCGCGATGGCGATGTCGAGCCTGACCGTGGTCGGCAACGCCTTGTTGCTGCGCCGGCAAGGCTGAGGCTTAATCCTCCAGATCCCTTGACGCCAGGGGCGTCCGGGGAGTACCAGCGCAGACAGGGGCCGACGCGATAACGCGAGTAAGGCACGGAAATGACGCAAAAAAATAACGGCGGGGCGAACACGGACGGGCTGCTGAAGACGGCAGTCAAGGATCCGGCTGTGCGTTTGGCCGCGTTGGGCGGCGCCGTTGCCGGGGCGATCCTGGTGCTGACCGTGGTCGTCCTGTTCGGGAACCATGGCGACAAGGTAACGCCGGTGGTCGCACGCCAAGCTGCGGCACCGGTTGATGCGCCCCGCGTTGCGCCATTGAACGTGCCGCCGCCGCAGCATGTGGCCCCCTTGGTTTCCCGGCCTGAATTGGCCGAAGCGCCGCCGTCCGCCCCTGAATCAACCGACATGGGCCGTGCGGAATCCGTGCCGACGGCGCTGATCGAGCAAGCCGCCGCTTATCCGGATTTGCCGGTCGAGCGGGTTGAAACGCCGACGGAAACGCCACCAAGCGCGCCGGTCGAGGCCACCGCACCGGTGGAACAGGCGGCCGTCACCCCGGCGCCTGAGATGGTGCCGCCCGTGGCGTCGTCGCGCCCGCTGATCGCCGTGGTGATCGACGACATGGGGGTGGATCAGCGCCGCTCGGCCCGGGCGATCAAGCTGGCGGCTAAGGTGACCTTGTCGTTCCTGCCGTATTCGCGGGATTTGAAGCGCCAGGCGGCCGAGGCCGCGGCGGCAGGGCATGAAGTCATGCTCCACGTTGCGATGGAGCCGGAAAGCTCCGAGGTGGATCCTGGCCCGAACGTCCTGTTGACCGGCGTTCCCGCGCCGGAACTGCTGACCAGCCTGCGCTGGAATTTGGATCAGATGGGCGGCTATGCCGGGATCAACAACCACATGGGCAGCCGCTTTACTCGTGACCTTCCGGGAATGCGGGTGGTCATGACCGAATTGAAGCAGCGGGGCCTGTTCTTCCTGGATTCCGTGACCAGCCACGACACGGTCGGCGCCCGCGCGGCGCGGGAAGCCGGCGTTCCCTATGCGACCCGTGACGTCTTCATCGATCACAAGGATGAAGAAGCCTACGTCCACAAACAGTTGGACAAGGTCGCGGCCAAGGCCCGTAAACATGGCTCCGCCATCGCCATCGGCCATCCGCGCGATATCACCCTGCGTGCGTTGAAGGAATGGCTACCCAAGGTTCAGGCCGAAGGGTTCGAACTGGTCGGCGTGTCGCGGTTGTTGCACCGGCCGGCGCAGGCCCACACGAGCCTGAACGGGACATCGGGCTAGGCGGCTGACGCCGGGTTACCCTGCGAACTTGACCGCTTCCTCGGCGGCGCGGATCAGCGCCCGGGACTTGTTGATGCTTTCCTGGAATTCGCCTTCGGCGCTGGAATCGTAGACCACGCCGCCGCCGGCCTGGACGTACATCGTGTCGTCCTTGACCAAGGCGGTGCGCAGGGCGATGCAGGTGTCCATATCGCCGTTGGCCCCGAAATAGCCGATGCAGCCCGCGTAAACGCCGCGCCGGTGCTTTTCCAATTCGTCGATGATTTCCATCGCCCGGACCTTGGGCGCGCCGGAGACGGTCCCTGCCGGGAACCCGGCATAAAGAGCATCCAGGGCGTCCATCTCGGGCTTCAATTCACCCTCGACGTTGGAAACGATGTGCATGACGTGGGAATAGTGCTCGATGGTGAATTGTTCCGTCACCGTTACGGTGCCGGGAACGGACACCCGGCCCACGTCATTCCGGCCCAGGTCCAGCAGCATCAGGTGTTCGGCCAATTCCTTGGGGTCGGACAACAGGTCTTCGGCCAGGGCCTTGTCCTCGGCCTCGTCCTTGCCGCGCGGGCGGGTCCCGGCGATCGGCCGGATCGTGACCTTGCCCTCGCGCACGCGGACCAGGATTTCCGGGCTGGAGCCGACGATGTTGAACTTGCCGAAATCCAGGAAGAACAGGAACGGCGAGGGGTTCAGGCGGCGCAGCGCCCGGTAAAGGGCGAACGGCGGATAGGGGAAGGGCACGGAAAACCGCTGCGACAGGACGACCTGAAAGATGTCGCCGGCTTTGATGTATTCCTTGGCCTTATCGATCATGGCGTGGAATTCGGCCTGACTGGTGTTCGAGGCCGGGTTCAGCACCGCCACGTCGCTTTCCGGATGGGCGCGCGCCGCTTCGGGCAGGGGCGTGTCGAACTCCGCCACGATGTGGCGCAGGCGTTCCACGGCCGCGCCGTAGGCGTCCTGTGCATCGACGCCGTCCTTGGGCCAGACGGGCGTGAAGATCGAGATCATGTCCTTGATCGTGTCGAACACGGCCATCACCGTCGGGCGGATGAACATGCCGTCGGGAATGCCCAGAACGTCCGGATTGGTGTCGGGGATGTTCTCGACCAAGCGCACCGTGTCGTAGGATGCATAGCCGACCAGACCGGCGCTCATCGGCGGCAAACCTTCGGGTAGTTCGATGCGGGATTCCGCGACCAAGGAGCGCAGCGAGGCGATTGCACCTTCGGCTTCGGCCACGGGACAGGGGGCAAAGGCTTCAAGGTCGGTCAGGGCATCGCGGTTAATTTCCGCCATATTGCCCTGGCACCGCCAGATCAGGTCCGGAGCCAGACCGATGAACGAATAGCGGCCCCGCACCGCGCCGCCTTCGACGCTTTCAAGGACGAAGCTGTTTGGCTTACCCCGCGCCAGCTTAAGAAACGCCGAAACAGGCGTTTCCACGTCGGCGACCAGGGTGGTCCACAACACCTGCGGTTCGCCCCTGTCATAAGCTGCGGAAAAACCGTCAAAGGCGGGTTCGATCTTCATGGTCGGCGTAATCCCGGTTTCAGGCGGCGGCTTAGTTGGCCGCGCCCGGCGTTCCGCCGGCGTTGAGGATCTGGCCCAGGACGTCCTGATTGATGGTCACGCCCTTTTCGGTGCGCAGGGCGCCCGCCAGTTGGGTGATCAGGTCGTCCTTCATGACGGTCGCCAGTTCGTCGCGCACGCCGGTTACGCCGTCTTTGTCGGCGGCGGGGTCGGCGGGAACGACCGAGGTCAGGCGCGACACGTAATAGCCGCCGTCGCCGCGGGTAACCTTGGTTTCACCCTGATTCAGGCTGAAGATGTCCTGCAGCAACTGGGCCGGAATGCCGGTCTGCTTCTGCGAGAAATAGCGCTTCAGGACCGAGGTTTCCGTTGGGACAGTCCCGGTGTCCTTGGCCACGGCCTGGATATCTTCGACACCGCGCAGGCGGTCGGCGATCTGCTTGGCATAGGCCAGGGCGGCATCGCGGCGGCGTTCGGCCATCACGGCTTCCTTGACCTGGTCCTTGACCGCTTCGAACGGGCGCAGGGCCGGTTTGGTCACCTGATTGACGCGCAGGACGAAGAACGCTTCGTTGCCCATCTCGCGCAGGGTGGAATCCGTGCCTTCCTCGGTTTCGAAGGCGCTGGCGACGATCTGCTGCGCATTCTCCGGCAGGCCGGCGGCGGGTTTGCCGTCAGGGCCCAGGCCCTGGGCGTCCACGGCATCGATCTTGATCGGCTTAATGCCCATGTCTTCGGCGGTGGCTTCGATGGTCATGCCCTTACCCAGATCGTCTTCCATGCGGTTGACCTGGGTATAGAGCGCGTCGATCGAGCGCTCGCGGGCGATATCGGCGCGCAGCTTTTCTTTGACGTCTTCCAGTTTAGCCGGATGGGCGGGCTGAACCTCGCGCACCTTGACCAGATAGAAGCCGATGCCGCCGGGGCCGGGCAGGGGAGCGGTGACCTTGCCGGCGTCGGTTGAGAACGCCGCTTCGGCGATTTCCGCCAGCAGATCGCCCTTGGTGACCGAACCCAGGTCCGTCGCGGCGGCGTCCATCCCGGCCATTTCCTTGGCCACGTCGTCGAACGAACGCCCTTCGCCCAGGGCCTTGACCGCTTTGTCGACGGCGGCCTGATCCGGCAGGATCATCTGCGACAACGTCCGCTTCTCAGGAATGCCCAGGCTGTCGGCCTGCTCGGTGAAGGCCTTTTCGATATCGGCATCGGTCACGGTCGACGGGTCGGCCAGATCCTTGGCGGCCAGCATGGCCAGGGTGATCGCGCGGTATTCGGGCGCGGTGAACGGGCCTGGATTGTCTTTGTGATAGGCCTTGAGTTCTTCTTCCGTCGGCTCCGACGCGATCTGCGCCCCGGCGTCGCTGATGAACAGGGTTTGCGCGGTGCGGGTTTCCTCGCGATAGCGATAGAACGTATCGGCCAGAACCTGTGGTGCTACCACGCCGGTTTCGACGGAATCGAGCAACTGGTTGCGGCCCAGCTCAAGCCGGGCGCGGTTCAGGAATTCCTGTTCGGTGAGGCCGAATTGATAGAGCATCCGCTGGAATTTCTCGCGGTCGAAGCCGCCCGCGCCGAGGGAGCTGCGGAACGCCGTCGACGACCGCACGGCGTCGCGCACGACGTTGTCGGAAATGGCGATGTCCATGCCCTGCGCCGCCGCGTTCAGCAGCATGTCGTTGATCATCTGGCCCAGCACCGATTGCGGCAGGCCCAGCATCCGCGCGGTTTCCGGCGTCAGCTGTCCGGCGAAGCGCGGGTTCAGGCGGGCCATTTCGCGGCGGACCTCGGTCTCGACGTCGCGGCGGCTCAAATCCTGTCCGGCGACCTCGGCCACGGGGCGGTCATCGCCACGGAACTGGACCATGTCACCGATCCCCCAGGCACCGAAGCTGATGACCAGAAGAAACAGGATGATCTTGACGACGAGCGAGCCGGTCTTTTCGCGAATTTGGCGGAGCATGAAAAATCCTTTTAGGTTGCGCCCTAAACCCTTGGGCGGCGCGCATAATAGGGCGGGGGGCATGGCCCCGCAACACCACATGGTGCGGGATAACGGCGATTTTCGGGCGCGGCGGATTGGCAGGGCCGGGACGCTGTGTTAGAGGGGGCCTCCAGGGGGCGGGTTTCACACCCTGTGCCGCTGTGGAGCCCACCGAACGAACAGACTTAATAGAGGACGGGTGCGAGATGAGCCAAGGGCGGACGCCGCTGATTGCGGGCAACTGGAAAATGAACGGCGGATTGGACGAGGTCGATGGCCTGGCGGGCGATCTGGCCGACCGTTTGGCGGCATTGGGTGCTGCTCCGGCGTTCGACATGGCGGTCTGCCCGCCGTTTCCGCTGCTGCCGATCGTCGCCGCGCGGATCGAGGAAAGCGGCCTGGGCCTGGGTGCGCAGGATTGCCATGGTAACCAAAGCGGGGCCCATACCGGCGACGTCAGCGCGCAATTGCTGGCGCAGGTCGGCTGCGGCTATGCCATCGTCGGCCATTCCGAGCGACGCACCGATCATAAGGAAACCGACGCCCAGGTGATGGAAAAGGCCACGGCTGCGCAGGCCGCGGGCATGATCGCCATCGTCTGCGTCGGCGAAACCGAGGCCGAGCGCGACGCAGGTCGCGCCGTCGAGGTGGTCGTCGGACAGGTCGCGGGCTCCGTTCCCCAGGGGGCGACGGCGGAGAACCTCGTCGTTGCCTATGAGCCCGTTTGGGCCATCGGAACCGGCCGCACGCCGACCACCGACGACGTGCAGGAAATTCACGCCGCCATCCGTGCTGCGTTGACCGATCGTTTCGGCGCGGCGACGGCGGGCGGTGTGCGTATTCTTTATGGCGGCTCGGTCAAGCCGGGCAACGCGGCCGAGCTGCTGGCGCTGCCTGATGTCGACGGTGGCTTGATCGGCGGTGCCTCGTTGAAAGCCGAAGACTTCTGGGCAATCGCCGAGGCCGTGGCCTAAGGGCGCAAAAGCCCCTGGTAATCGGGCTTGCAACGCAGTAAAACCCGGCCCAACTGATTGGGACCGCCGCGAACGGGCGTTTGCGGCGTCCAGATGGAAGGAAGTTCGATGCAAAACGTGATTCTGGTCATTCACCTGCTGCTGGCCATCGGCCTTGTCGGCGTGGTGCTATTGCAGCGCTCGGAAGGCGGCGGCCTGGGTATCGGCGGCGGCGGCGGCGGCGGCGGAATGAGCGGCTTCATGACCGGACGCGCGGCGGCTGACCTTCTGACCCGGACCACGGCGATCCTGGCGACCCTGTTCATGATCACCTCGCTGGTGCTGGCGATCCTCGCCGCCCATGACCGCAAGGCCGCGACGGGGTCGATTCTCGACCAGCCGGTGCAGACCGCGCCCGCGCCCGCGGAACCGGCGGCCCCGGCCGCGCCGATCGCCAAGTAGCGAAATGGCGGGAATCCGGGACTCTCGGAACACCAATTTGAGGCGGGAAAATTCCCGCCTCTTTTCTTTTTGCCCAACCACCACACGGACGTATTGTGTAGGCCCATGACGCGGTTCATCTTCATCACCGGCGGCGTGGTCTCTTCCCTTGGTAAAGGACTGGCATCGGCGGCTCTAGGGGCCTTGCTGCAGGCCAACGGATTTAAAGTCCGTTTGCGCAAGCTCGACCCCTATCTGAACGTTGATCCAGGGACCATGAGCCCCTATCAGCACGGCGAGGTTTACGTCACCGACGATGGCGCGGAGACGGATCTGGACCTTGGCCATTACGAACGTTTTACGGGCGTGCCTTCGCGCCAGACCGACAACGTGACCACCGGGCGCATCTATTCGGATGTGATCGCCAAGGAACGGCGCGGCGACTACCTGGGGGCGACCATTCAGGTCATTCCGCATGTCACCGACGCCATCAAGGCGTTCGTGACTTCGGACCTGACCGACGAGGATTTCGTGTTGTGCGAAATCGGCGGCACGGTCGGCGATATCGAAGGTCTGCCTTTCCTGGAGGCCATTCGTCAGCTTCGCAACGACCTGGGCCGCGAGCGCACGATGTATCTGCATCTGACGCTGCTGCCCTATATCCCCACGGCTGGCGAGCTCAAGACCAAGCCGACGCAGCACTCGGTCAAGGAACTGTTAAGCGTCGGGATTCAGCCGGACGTCCTGCTGTGCCGGGCTGACCGGCCGCTGCCCGAAGGCGAGCGCAAGAAAATCGCGCTGTTCTGCAACGTGGACGAACGCAACGTGGTGCCGGCCCTGGACGTGGACACCATCTATCGGGTGCCGTTGGCCTATCATGCCGAGGGGCTGGATTCCTCGGTTTACCGTCATTTCAACATTTCGGCGGGCGAGCCGGATTTGTCCCGCTGGGAAGGTATTTCGGAAATCGTGACCCGGCCCGAAGGCGAAGTTTCCATCGCCGTGGTCGGCAAGTACACGGTTTTGCCCGATGCCTATAAGTCCCTGATCGAGGCTTTGACCCACGGCGGCATCGCCAACAACGTCAAGGTCAACATCAAGTGGATCGAATCCGAAAGCTTCGAAACCGAGGAAGAGGCCCTGCTGAATCTCGAGGATGTGCACGGCGTTCTGGTTCCCGGCGGTTTCGGAGAGCGGGGCGCCGAAGGTAAGATCAGCGCAGTGACCTTCGCGCGTGAGCGCGGCGTGCCGTACTTCGGCATTTGCTTCGGCATGCAGATGGCGGTGGTCGAGGCCGCGCGCAATCTGGCCGGGGTCAAGGGCGCCAGTTCGACCGAATTCGGCGTCGCCAAGGAGCCGGTCGTCGGTCTGCTGACCGAATGGATGAACGGCAATCAGCTGGAACAGCGCAAGATCGACGGCGATATGGGCGGGACCATGCGCCTGGGCGCGTTCCCTTGTCGGCTGAAGGATGGGTCGCGGGTCCGCGAAATCTACGGCGAGCAGGATATTTCCGAACGTCACCGCCACCGCTACGAGGTCAATACCGAGTATCGTCCCCGGCTGGAGGCTGCGGGCCTGATGTTCACCGGCATGTCGCCGGACGGGCTGCTGCCGGAAATCGTTGAAATTCCGGACCATCCGTGGTTCATCGGGGTTCAGTTCCACCCGGAACTGAAGTCGAAGCCGTTTGAGCCGCATCCGCTGTTCACGTCATTCGTCGAAGCGGCGGTCAAACAGGCCCGGTTGGTCTAAGGTTTAGGCCGCAACCAGTTAAGGAAGCGAGTTTCCGTGTCTTCTGCGATCAGCGTCGGTGATCTGAAAATCGGCAACGATCAGCCCTTGGTGCTGATCGCCGGACCTTGCGCCATGGAAAGCGAAAACCATGCGTTGGACATGGCCGGGACGCTTAAGGAAATGGCCGACCGCTTAGGCATCGGCCTGATCTACAAGTCTTCGTTCGACAAGGCCAACCGGACCAGCGCCAACAGCCCGCGCGGCCTTGGCCTGGAAAAGGCCTTGCCCGTGTTCGAGGCCGTGAAGAAACAGATCGGCTGCCCCGTTTTGACGGACATCCATGACGCCGGGCAATGCGCCGAGACGGCGACCGTGGTCGATGTCCTGCAAATTCCGGCCTTCCTGTGCCGCCAAACGGATCTGTTGCTTGCCGCCGGCGAGACCGGGGCCGCGATCAACGTCAAAAAGGGCCAATTCCTGGCCCCTTGGGACATGAAGAACGTGGTCGACAAGATCAAATCGACCGGCAATGAGCGGGTCATGGTCTGCGAGCGGGGAGCAAGCTTCGGCTACAACACCCTGGTGACCGATATGCGGTCGCTGCCGATCATGGCGCAGACGGGTTGCCCGGTGGTGTTCGACGCCACCCATTCCGTGCAACAGCCTGGCGGGCAAGGCACTTCGTCGGGCGGTCAGCGCGAATTCGCGCCGATCCTGGCCCGCGCCGCCGTGGCTATCGGTGTCGCCGCCGTGTTCATCGAGACCCACCAGGACCCGGACAGCGCGCCCAGCGACGGTCCGAACATGATTCATCTGACTGACATGCCCGGGGTGGTAGAAACCCTGGTGGCATTCGACCGGTTGGCCAAGGCCAATCCGGTTTCCCTGTAACTTCCCAAACCTGCAAGAACGGCCCACCGGCCGCACCCGACCGGAGAGAAACATGACCGCCATCATCGACGTGTTCGCCCGCGAAATCCTCGACTCCCGTGGCAATCCCACCGTGGAAGTGGACGTGACCCTGGAAACCGGCGCGCTTGGCCGCGCTGCCGTGCCCTCGGGCGCATCGACCGGCGCCCACGAGGCCGTTGAACTGCGCGATGGCGACGATGTCCGCTACCTGGGCAAGGGCGTGCTGGCCGCGGTCGAGGCCGTGAACGGCGAAATCGCCGATACCCTGGCCGGGATCGACGTCGAAGATCAGCTGTTCATCGATAACGTGATGATCGAACTGGACGGCACGCCGAACAAGGCCCGCCTGGGCGCCAACGCGATCCTGGGCGTCAGCCTGGCCGCCGCCAAGGCCGCGGCGGAGGAAGCGGGCCTGCCGCTGTACCGCTACATCGGTGGCGCGTTCGCCCGCGATCTGCCGGTCCCGATGATGAATATCGTCAACGGCGGGGCTCATGCCGACAACCCCATCGACTTCCAGGAATTCATGATCATGCCGGTCGGCGCGGACAACTTCCCCGATGCCCTGCGCATGGGCGCCGAAGTGTTCCACACCCTTAAGAAGGGCCTGGCCAAAGCCGGTCATTCGACCAACGTCGGTGACGAAGGCGGCTTCGCGCCGAATCTGAATTCGTCTGAAGAAGCGCTTGATTTCATTATGAAGGCGATCTCCGACGCCGGGTACACCCCGGGCGAAGACGTGGTTCTGGCCCTCGATAGCGCTTCGACCGAATTCTACCGCGATGGCAAGTACGTGATGGAAGGCGTCGGCAAGACCCTGAGCGCCGACGAGATGGTCAAGGTTTACGAGACCCTTTGCGCCAACTACCCGATCAAATCCATCGAAGACGGCATGGCCGAAGACGATTGGGCCGGTTGGAAAGCTCTGACCGACGCCATCGGCGACAAGGTTCAGTTGGTCGGCGACGACCTGTTCGTCACCAACCCCGTGCGCCTGGCCGACGGTATTCAGCAGGGCGTGGGTAACTCGATCCTGATCAAGGTCAACCAGATCGGCACCTTGTCGGAAACCTTGCAGACCATCGAAATGGCGCATAAGGCGGGCTACACCTCGGTCGTGTCGCACCGTTCGGGCGAAACCGAAGACACCACCATCGCCGATATCGCCGTCGCCACCAACGCCGGACAGATCAAGACCGGCTCGCTGTCGCGTTCGGATCGGCTGGCCAAGTACAACCAGCTCCTGCGCATCAACGAAGACCTGGGTCCGACGGCCCGGTACAACGGATCCGCACTGTTCAGCTAAATCCCGTTAACAATTAGCGGTAGGCTAAGGTGTTGGGAAATCAGGTGGTTTCCCGACTCCTAACCGAAAATTAACCATCATTCCTTAGTTTCGTATCTACCGATTCGCGAATCGGGCTGCGGAAACTGGGGAATAAAACGATGGCTACGCGCTTTGCATCTCTGAAAAAGAAACTGGTGAAGGCCTTGGGGCCTTCGGTAGGCATCTTGGCTTGCGCTTATTTTGCCTATCACACGGTGCACGGCGATCGCGGCGTTACTTCGCTGCTGATGCTTCAGGAAAAAGTCGCCGAGGCCCAGGCCATGGCCGACGACCTGAAAGCCGAACGTGAAGAGTGGGAACACCGCGTCGCGCTCCTCGGTTCGCAGTCCCTCGATCTCGACATGTTGGAAGAACGGGCCCGCGTCATGCTGAACGTCGGGTTCGACCGCGATTATGTGATCTTCCTGGACAAGCACCAGAAGGGGAGCTGAACCGATGACCTCTTTGTCCGAGAACCTGCGCCCGCCGTATTACGCCGCCGTTATCGCCCCGCATGGGGACACGCCTGATTCCTCTGCTCGGCTGGCGATCGACGAATTGATCTCCATCGCGCCCAAACAGGACGGCTTCCTGGGGCTCGAGACCGGCCGGACCATCGATGGCCGCGGTGCGACTGTCTGTTATTGGACCTCGCCGTCGGCGATCCAAGGTTGGAAATCCAAGGTGTTGCGCCAGCTGATCCAGGAATTGAACCTTAAGCACCGCCGTCTCGAAGATGCCTGCGATATCGAGGTGACGCGGATCGTCAAACGTTTGTTCGGTCGTAAAACACCGCTGACCGTGACATTCATGCAGGAGCAAATGGATCAACGGTTCTTGCCGGTTCAGGGGCGGGCGGCGTAATGGCCGCCCCGGCGCAGGAATTCGTTCCGGCGCTGAACGAGGCGACAGCGCCTCCGATTGCCGCGCCACTGGCCGTAGGGCCCGCTGGAACTGCGGGTTCCCAAACCAGCTATTACGTCGTCTTGCACACTGACCCAGGGCATGGTGGCGCACCGTCTACACTTTGGACGACGGCGCTCAGCATGCTGGCCGCCTTGGCCGAGGAAAATCCCGGCTACTTGGGCTATGATGTCCAGGAAATGGACGGCGGTCGGGAATATGCAGTGACCTATTGGCGGTCGCCCGCGCATATCCAACGATGGAAGAAGTCGGTCGCCATCGTGGTCGGCGACAACGGCCTTTTGGACCGGATTTATGGCCAGGAAGGCTGTTTGTGGCCCTGGTTGGATCGTGCAAAACTGGCCTAATCCGGCCAATTCATCCATCAATAAACTATAATCGAGTTAATAATATAGCAGCGTTGCTGACCTATATTGTTTTTCGGCCTGAATTTGAGATATCATCCCCTGAATTCGGCGGTGAACCGCCGTCCCTGGGAGGTTTCTGAAAGGCTGCGCCTTTGGCGGCCCCTGGGGTTGGAAACAGGCACCCAAGGGAGGTCTCCAATGGCCCGCGCACCCAAGACGGCGTCGAAATCGCCGGCTAAATCTTCCTCCGCGAAATCGTCCAAATCCGGCCC
The DNA here is from genome assembly GCA_964012715.1 of uncultured Rhodospirillaceae bacterium. Classification (GTDB taxonomy): domain Bacteria; phylum Pseudomonadota; class Alphaproteobacteria; order Rhodospirillales; family Casp-alpha2; genus UBA1479. The sequence continues at coordinate 15,643 of CAXGUG010000081.1, forward strand.
AACGCCGGACGAGCTGAAGCAGTACTATCGCGAGATGCTGCTGATCCGCCGGTTCGAGGAAAAGGCCGGCCAACTGTACGGCATGGGGCTGATCGGTGGGTTCTGTCACCTCTATATCGGCCAGGAAGCGGTCGTCGTCGGCATGCAAGCCGCGTCGGAGCCGCAGGACACGGTCATTACCTCGTACCGCGATCACGGCCACATGCTGGCCTGCGGCATGGATCCCAAGGGCGTGATGGCCGAACTGACCGGTCGTCGCGGCGGCTATTCCAAGGGTAAGGGCGGGTCCATGCACATGTTCTCGCGCGAAAAGAATTTCTTCGGCGGTCACGGCATCGTCGGCGCCCAGGTACCGCTCGGTACGGGCTTGGCCTTCGCTCACAAGTACAAGGGCGACGGCGGCGTCTGCATGGCCTATTTCGGCGACGGCGCGATCAACCAGGGCCAGGTCTACGAAAGCTTCAACATGGCGGCGATCTGGAACCTGCCGGTGATCTACGTGATCGAAAACAACAAGTACGGCATGGGCACCTCGATCGAGCGTACGTCCAAGACCCCTGATCTGCACACCCGCGGTCTCGCCCACGGGATCGAGGGCATTTCGGTCGACGGCATGGACGTGATCGCGGTCAAGGAAGCCGCCGAAAAGGCGCTGGCTCATTGCCGCAGCGGCAAGGGCCCGCTGATCCTGGAAATGAAGACCTATCGCTATCGCGGCCATTCCATGTCGGACCCGGCCAAATACCGGACAAAGGAAGAGGTCCAGAAGGTGCGCCGCGAACACGATCCCATCGATACCCTGGCGCATAAGCTGCTGGACGCCAAGATCGTCACGGAAGACGACCTCAAGGCGATTGATAAGGAAGTGAAGGCCCTGGCCAATGAGGCCGCCGAGTTCGCCCAACAGAGCCCGGAACCGGACCTGTCCGAATTGTGGACAGACGTCCTGGTCGAAGCCTGATCGAAAACGTCCGTTGGAAGGGAACACCTAAACATGGCTACGCAAGTACTTCTGCCGGCGCTTTCGCCCACGATGACCGAAGGCAAGATCGCCAAATGGCTTAAACAGGAAGGTGACACGGTCGCGAGCGGCGACGTGTTGCTGGAAATCGAAACGGACAAGGCGACCATGGAGGTCGAGGCCGTGGATGAAGGCATCCTCGGCAAGATCCTGGTCCCCGACGGCACCGAAGGCGTCGCCGTCAACACGCCGATCGCGGTGATCGTGGAGGAGGGCGAAGACGCCTCCGCCGCCGAAGCCGC
>CAXGUG010000082.1:0-16829 GCA_964012715.1 uncultured Rhodospirillaceae bacterium
GACAGCGGCGAAATCGTGATCGCCACCGGCGACGAAGAAGGCGAACTGGTGTTCTGACGCCGACCGTCGGCTTACCGCGCCAACAGCACATCCCAGACAGGCCCGGACACGACTGGCGGCTCCTCCACCCCTTCGAACAAGGGAGAGGATTTGAACTTAACGGTCACATCCCCTGCCCCCATGTCCCAGGTCATCGCGGCGCGGACATGGCCGACGTCGAAATCCAACAACACCTCATCACTGGACAGCACGCCCCCTTCGACCCCGAAATTCATCGAGGCACGGCTCAGCCCGATCGAGCGTTTTTCCTTATCCACGGCCTGTTGCAAGGCGGATCCGAAGATCCGTCCCTCGGAAAGCGACATTCGCCCGGCTCCGGTAACGGCGGCGAGCATCTCCGCCCCTGTGCCGCCGACGGTCAATACTTCGAAATTGCCGTGTAGCCGCCCGGCGACGCCATGACCGCCCAACAATCCCGCCGTCATTAACGCCGCATCCAGGTCACTGCCGGAAACGGTCAGGGACAAAGCCGTCTTGCCCTCGTTCGCGGTCGCTTCGGCGCGACCGCTGACTGTCCCGCCGAACAATGGAATAGAGCCGACCTCTGCCGCCAGGTTTGGCTCGCCCGTGCGCCATGAAAGTCCGACGGCGCCGCTTCCCAGGTCCAAGCCGGGTGCGATCAGGCGGGACCACCTGACCCGCCCCCGACCGCCGATGGCATATCTTTTGACCCGCACCCCACCGATGCCGTTGTCGACCAAACCGGCCATCCGAATGGCGGCGGCCGCATGACGCAGGTCCAGGGCCCCGGCCTCTAAATCCATATCGATCAGTGGCAGCTTTTCATCCATGTCCAGGCTGAAGCGGCCGCTCAAATCCGTTTTGCCGAGGACCAGATTGCGGATGGAAAAGTCCGCCCGGCCGCCTTTCAGCTCCGCCCGCATGCGCGCCGAGACCCGGCCCAACAGGTCCGGGGACAACACGGGCCAAACCGCGGCCAATGCTTTCGGATCGTCGACATCCAAATCCAGATCGGCGCCGAATGCCCAACGCCCCCGATGGGCAACTGTGCCCCGCGCCATCACACTACCCGGCGCGGTATCAAGCATCAGCGTAAACGGCACGCGAATACCGTCGCGGAAATCCTCCAGCCGACGGAGTTCGCCTTCGAGGTAGACCGGCTCGCCCCGCAGCCGCGCATCGCCCCGCAAACGCATGACGGCGCCCTCTGCCGTTTTCGACGTCCGCGCCTCGACCGACACGCCGTCGAGTGTCAGATCGCGCTCAAGCCGGGCATCCGTGTAACGCAGAGAACCGCTGTCGATCGTCAGCGCCCCGATCTCGCCCCAGGGCCATACCGGCATCTTCAACGTCGCCTGCCCCGGCAGGGCCTGTTCCCCGTCAAGGCGCGGCTTACCCCGCAGGCTCCAGTTATTGACACCATCGGGTCCGCGGTCGAATCGCAGGCTCGGGCGCACCAGCACCAATCGTCGGGCATGCAGGACGCCGCGCACTAAGGCCCATAGGTCCAGATCGGCCTCGAGCCGGGCGATCCGCGCCACCGGCGGACTGTCGACCGGCACGAAACGATTGCCCGGCAAGCGGACAATCACGTCGTCGGCGTCAATCCCGGGGGTGCCCCAGAAGCGCAGATCGGCGCTTCCCTTGACCTCGACCTCATATCCCGTGAGCCAGCCGCCGACGGCGGCAACCAGCCGTTCCGCACCGACCAGAATGGGCACCGCAGCTGCCAGGACGGTCACCGCGGCCGCAACCGCGAGCACGACCGTTATCCGCGCCAAGGGGCGCGGACCGTCCGCATCCAACTCTTCCGCAATGTCCGTCGGTTCGGCCAAGGGCTCCCCTACCCGCGCCAGTTCGCTGCCCCGTCCCCCATGGTCAGGCCTTGCGCAGCACGATGACGAATTCCGCGCCTTCGGCACGATTATCGACTAACTCATACCCCGTAGCGGTACAAAATTCCTGAAAATCCTTCGGCGCGCTGGGGTCCGTCGCCAACACGGTCAAGGTATCGCCCTCCGCCAGCGGCTTCATTGCCTTCTTGGCCTTGAGAACGGGAAGCGGACATTTCAGGCCGCGCGCGTCCAATGTTTCCGGCATGACGATCCCCCCTTTGGTTGAGAAGTGCGCATTTTTCGGTATGCGGCAACGCTCCGCAAGGCCAATCGCTCATAGAATCATGGTGCAATTGCGAAATTATCCCCATCGGGGCTTTTCATCGTGAAACGAGGGGACTACAACGTGCGGGCCGTGACCCGATAACCCGCTTCGGCCTGTTTCGGTGCACTGCATTCAAGCACCTGGTTCACTCTCTGTCCGTCAGGAACCTGATTTGGATCTCTACATGCCCATCGCCGAGATGTCGGTGAACGTCCTGCTGATTTTCGCAGTGGGTGCGGGTGTGGGATTCCTGTCCGGGTTGTTCGGCGTCGGCGGCGGCTTCCTGATGACGCCGCTGCTGTTCTTTATCGGCATCCCGTCTGCCGTTGCTGTCGCGACCGGAGCCAGCTTGATCGTCGCGGCTTCGATTTCCGGCGTTCTGGCCCATTGGAAACGCGGCAATGTCGACCTGAAGATGGGCACGTTCCTATTGGTCGGCGGCGTGATCGGATCGTCCTTGGGCGTCTGGCTATTCACCTATCTACGTGAACTGGGCCAGGTCGATTTGGTAATCCGCATCAGCTACGTCGTGTTCCTGGCCGTGATCGGCGGCCTGATGCTGACGGAAAGCGTGCGCGCCATGATGCGCCGCAAGAAGAACCAGTCCCGCCGCGTCCACGTTCACAACTGGATGCACGGCCTACCGTTCAAGGTCCGGTTCCGCCGGTCGCGCCTGTATATCAGCGCCCTGCCCCCCTTGGTGGTTGGCCTGTTCGTCGGCCTGCTGGCGGGTGTGATGGGTGTCGGCGGCGGCTTCGTCATGGTTCCGGCGATGATTTACATCCTGGGCATGCCCACGGCGGTGGTGGTCGGAACCTCGCTATTCCAGATTATTTTCGTCTCGGCGAACGTGACGATTCTTCAGTCGGCGACCAACCAGACGGTCGACATCATCCTGGCCTTGATTCTGTTGGTCGGCGGGGTAATCGGCGCACAGGTCGGTGCCCGGGCCGGCACCAAGATGAACGGCGAACAACTGCGCGGCATGCTGGCGCTTATCGTTCTGGGCGTCTGCGTCAAGCTGACTTACGACTTGGTGATCACCCCGATCGATCTGTTCTCGATCGCCGAGATCGCCCGGTATTAGGTCGCGGAGCGGCATGGTGCGACGAATTTTGTCTCACTTTTCCGTGAATCGCAGAAATTCAGCGAATTAAAGGTTTTACGGTGAACGGCGCTATATTATTACATTCTGAGGGGGCTGGGGATTTCCTTGTAAATTCACGCGGTTATACCCGTCGTCCCTTGCTGCGCCACGACCTGCCCGCTGGGGTTTCAACTTGGACATCTACCTGCCCATCGCTGAAATGTCCGTCAATTCATTGGCGATCTTCGGCATGGGCGCAGCGGTCGGGTTCCTTTCTGGTCTATTCGGCGTCGGCGGGGGCTTTCTGATGACCCCCCTATTGATCTTCACCGGTATTCCGCCCGCCGTCGCCGTCGCGACCGAGGCTAACCAGATCGTCGCGGCTTCCGTGTCCGGCGTGCTTGCCCATTGGAAGCGCGGCAACGTCGATCTGAAGATGGGCATGGTTCTGTTGGTCGGCGGCGTGATCGGATCGTCGCTCGGCGTCTGGCTGTTCACGTTCCTGCGCGAACTGGGCCAGGTCGATCTGGTGATCAAGCTGTCCTATGTCGTGTTTCTGTCGATCATCGGCGGATTGATGCTGGTCGAAAGCGTTCGCGCCATGATGGCCCGCAAACGCGACGTGCCGCGCCGCCAGCATTCCCACAACTGGATGCATGGCTTGCCGTTCAAGATGCGGTTCCGCCGCTCGCGCCTCTACATCAGCGCCCTGCTGCCCCTCGCGGTCGGCATCTTCGTCGGCTTGCTGGCGGCGATCATGGGGGTCGGCGGCGGCTTCGTCATGGTTCCGGCGATGATCTATCTGCTGGGCATGCCGACTTCGGTCGTGGTCGGAACGTCGCTGTTCCAAATCATTTTCGTGACGGCCAACGTGACCGTGTTGCAATCGGTCACCAACTACACCGTCGATGTCATGTTGGCCCTGATCCTGTTGTTCGGCGGCGTCATCGGCGCCCAGTTCGGGGCGCGCTTCGGCACCCGGATGCGCGGCGAACAGCTGCGTGGCCTGTTGGCGCTGATCGTTCTGGCTGTGTGTTCCAAGCTTACCTTCGACCTCGTGGCCACGCCCGAGGATCTGTTCTCCATCGGACCGGCGGGACATTGAAGACCATGATCCGCTTTCCCCTTTTCGCGGCGATGTTCGCCCTGGTCGCCACCATTGCCGACCGGGCGCAAGCGCGCGACATCACTATCGACCTGACGGACCCCGTGGTCTCGATCACGACCGGCTTTACCGGTACTGACCTGTTGCTATACGGCGCGGTCAAACAGGCCGGTGACCTGGTCGTTGTCGTGCGCGGCCCAGCCCGCGACGAGATCGTCCGCCGCAAGGAAAAGATCGTCGGCGTCTGGGTAAATCGGGACGAGTTGATTTTCGATAAGGTCCCGTCCTATTACCGGATCGCCAGCAATCGACCGCTGCAGGAATTCATCAACCCGGCCGACGCCGACCGTTTGCAGATCGGCCTGACGAACCTGGACCTGCGCGCCAAGGCGTCGGGCAAGCTTTTGCCGGAAGCCCCCTACGAATTCCGCGAAGGCCTGATCCGCAACCTCCAGCGCATCGGCCTGTACATGACCAAGCCGGACAACGTGGTCTTCTTGTCGGAACAACTGTTCCGCACACGTCTGCGCTTTCCGGCCAACGTTTCCGTCGGAACCTTCACCATCGAGGTCTATCTATTCCGCGACGGAAAACTGCAATCCACGGCCACGACCCTGCTGACCGTGCGTAAATTCGGAATCGAAGCCCAGATCTACGATCTGGCCCATCGTTACTCCCTGGCTTACGGCGTGCTTGCCGTGGTCATTGCCGTAGTGGCAGGATGGGCAGCGAACGCGGCATTCCGAAAGGGATAATCCGATGAGCGACGACGCGACCAAAACCACCGGCGACGGCTTGCCGGAAGACGAAAAGCTGACCTTCCTCTGTGTCATTGACCGGACCGAGGAAATGTCCCGTGCTGTGCGTTTTGCCTGCCTGCGGGCACGCAACGCCAATCGCCGCGTCGCCTTGCTCTACGTAACCGAGCCCGCCGAATTCCAACACTGGATGGCCATTGGCGAGCGCATGCGCGAGGAAGCCCGCGAGGAAGCCGAGGAAATGGTTCAGGCCGTGGCTTCGGTCGTACAGCGCATGACCGGCAAGATTCCGCCGATCTACATCCGTGAAGGCAAGGTCGCCGAGGAATTGATCAAGCTGATCGACGAAGAACAGAATATCGCTCTGCTCGTCCTGGGTGCCGCTACCGGCACCGACGGTCCCGGCCCGCTGATCGAAACCCTGGTCGAAAAGCAGGCCGGCCGCCTGCGCGTGCCGGTCACCATCGTACCCGGCAACCTGAGCGACGCGCAGCTCGACGCGATCTGCTGACGCATCGGCAGGTCGCCCCCGGGTCGCGGAGAAACGCCCCCAGATGGCAATCTCGCCCCCCAAATCCGGTAATCTCGCCAGCCGCGTCGCAGCTGTTATCTGTGCGGCTTACTTGATCGTGTTTTCATCCACCGCGCAGGCTGCGGACTTGTCCGAATGCGCGCTTATCGAAAACCCGCGGGCCCTTCTTGATTGTTATGAACGCCTGACACGCCAGTGGTTGGAAACACGTCCGCGAACCGCCAGCCATATTGCCCCCTTCGTTTTGGTCGAGGCAGAAAAGAAGGATGGGTGGCAACTGATCGCCAGCGGCTTTCATAACGGACGATGGGATCGCCTTAACCTGCGACTCTACGCGTCGCGTTTCTGGGTTCGATCGACCGACAAGGACGACCTCGCCCGGCTGAAAGACCTGCGTCCGTCCCTTTGGTTTCGCTGCATCAACGGCAAAATGTCCGGCTATATCGACTGGGGAATCTATTTGGAGGTCGAAAAGGCGCAGATCACCTATCGATACGACGACGAGCCGATGCAGGCCGCCTTCGCCCCAGTATCCGCGGACCGGGAGAAAATCGAAACTTTGGACGAAACGTTCCTGATTTCCCGCATTAAGCAGATGTTCGGCAAACGCAAGCTGACAGCGAGCGTCGTGCCCTTGGGCGAAAAACCGGTCGCCGTGACATTCGATATTTCGGAGATCGAGGCTGCCATTCAGCCGCTACGTGATTCCTGCAGTTGGTGAGGTCACCCGGTTTGATACAGGCTCAAACAGCGGCGCGCAGCGCTCCGATGGTCGCGGCGTAGTCGTCACCCTTGAAAACAGCGCTACCGGCGACCAGCACGTCGGCCCCGGCATCGACGACGGACTTGATGGTGTCCGTGTTAACGCCGCCATCGACTTCCAGCTCGATCGGGCGGTTACCGATCATTTCGCGGATACGGGCGATTTTGGGAAGTTGCGACGGCATGAAGCTCTGCCCGCCGAAGCCCGGATTAACGGACATCACCAGAATCAGGTCCAAACGGTCGAGCACATATTCAATCACGCTTTCCGGCGTGCCGGGGTTCAACGACACCCCCGCCTTCTTGCCCATGTCCTTGATCATCTGCAGCGAGCGATCCAGGTGCTTATCGGCTTCGGCATGGACGGTGATGATATCGGCCCCGGCATCGGCGTATTCCTTCAAATACGGCTGCGCCGGGTCGATCATCAGGTGCACGTCCAAAGGCTTGGCGGTATGCGGGCGGATCGCTTTGACCACCATCGGGCCGATGGTCAGGTTGGGCACGAAATGCCCATCCATGACGTCGACATGGACATAGTCGCAACCGGCGACGTCAATGGCCCGGATTTCCTCGCCCAAACGGGCGAAATCGGCGGACAGGATGGACGGCGCGATCTTTACCGGCTTCGACATTGAGGGTCGTTCCTTTTCCTATCCGCCTATAGGCGCCGTCAATCAGACGACCTTGGGGTCCAGCGAGCCGGACTTGTAGCGCGCGGCCATTTCCGAGAGCGGGATCGGCTTGATCTTGGAGGCATTGCCCGCCGTGCCGAACCGTTCGAAGCGGTCGATGCAAACCTCGGTCATCGCCGCGATAGCGGGCTTGAGGTACGAGCGCGGATCGAACTCGGCCTTCTTCTCGGTCAGAACCTTACGGATCTGGCCGGTGATGGCCATGCGGTTGTCGGTATCGATGTTGACCTTGCGCACACCGTTCTTGATCCCGGTTTCGATCTCTTCGACCGGCACGCCGTAGGTCTGCGGCATTTCACCACCGAACTGGTTGATGATGTCCTGCAGCTCCTGCGGAACCGAAGAGGAACCATGCATGACCAAGTGCGTGTTGGGCAGACGCTGATGCAGCTTCTTGACCACGTCCATCGCCAGGATGTCGCCGGTCGGCTTGCGGGTGAACTTATATGCGCCGTGCGAGGTGCCGATGGCGACGGCCAGGGCATCGACCTTGGTCTTGGCGACGAAGTCGGCAGCCTGATCCGGGTCGGTCAGGAGCATGTCCTTGTCCAGCTTGCCTTCGAAGCCATGGCCATCTTCCTTGTCACCTTCGCCGGTTTCCAAGGACCCGAGGCAGCCCAATTCGCCTTCGACCGAGACGCCGATCATATGGGCCATCTCGGTGACTTTCTTGGTCACATCGACGTTGTACTCATAGGACGCCGGGGTCTTGGCGTCTTCTTCCAGGGAGCCGTCCATCATCACCGAGGAAAAGCCGTAGCTCATGGCCGACAGGCAGGTTTCCGGGTTGTTGCCGTGATCCTGGTGCATGCAGACGGGAATATCCGGATACATCTCGATCGCGGCCTGGATCAGGTGGCGCAGCACGATGTCGTTGGCGTACTTACGCGCACCACGGCTGGCCTGCATGATGACCGGAGAATCGGTCTTTTCGGCCGCCGCCATGATGGCCAGCATCTGCTCCATGTTGTTGATGTTGAACGCCGGGACGCCGTAATCGTTTTCGGCGGCGTGGTCGAGCAACTGCCTCATTGAAACAAGTGCCATCTTGGATCCCTCTAACCTCTCTTGTATCCACCCTGAACAGGTATTCGCCCCCCCAAGGGACGACGGTTTGATTAATTTAAATGCGCTGCTTTACTTGAGCGACGACTGCCTCGGCGGTGATGCCGAAATGCTTGTACAGATCGCCCGCCGGCGCCGAGGCACCGAAACCATCCATGCCGACGAAACCGCCGTCCGGGCCGATGTAACGGTCCCAACCCATACGGATCGCGGCTTCGACGGCGACACGCACCGTGCCGGGGCCCAATACGGCCTCGCGGTAGGACGCATCCTGCGCATCGAACAATTCCCAGCACGGCACGGAAACGACCGCCGCACCAATGCCCTCGGCCTGCAATGCTTCGCGCGCCGCCATGGCGATGGAAACTTCGGAGCCGGTCGCCAACAGCGTTGCTTTACGCTCACCCTCAGCCTCGGCCAGGACGTATGCGCCCTTGGCCGATTTGTTTTCGGCAGCGGCTTCCTTGCGCAGCAACGGCACGCCCTGACGGGTCAGCACCATGCCGGACGGACCATCCGTGCGGTCCAGCGACAACTCCCAGCATTCCGCCGTTTCGATCGGATCGCAGGGGCGGAAAACCGCGAAATTCGGCATCGCCCGCAGCGACGCCAGGGTTTCGACCGGTTGGTGGGTCGGGCCATCTTCGCCCAGGCCGATGGAATCGTGGGTCAGCACGTAGACCACCCGCTGCCCCATCAGCGCCGACAAGCGAATGGCGCCACGCATGTAGTCGGCGAACACCAGGAAGGTTCCGCCGTAGGGCACGAACCCGCCATGCAGCGCAATCCCGTTCATGGCCGCGGCCATGCCGTGCTCGCGCACGCCGTAATGGATGTAACTGCCCGAGAAATCTTCCGGCGTGATCGAGGTCTGACACTTTGCCTTGGTGTTGACCGAACCGGTCAGGTCGGCGGACCCGCCGATCAATGCCGGAACGGCTTCGCACAGCGTATTCAGGAAGTTGCCCGAAGCCTGACGCGTCGCCCATTTCGGCGCTTCGTCGACAACGGCCTTCTTGTAGTCCAGGACGGCCTGCTTCCAGCCTTCCGGCAACCCGCCCGACACTTCGCGCTCGAACTTGGCTTTGTCAGCGGAGCCATTGAGGCGGCCTTCCCAGGCGGCGCGAACGTCCGCGCCACGGCTGCCGACGGCCCGCCACGCGGCGGCAACATCGTCGGGCACGGTGAACGGCGCATAAGGCCAGCCCATTTTTTCCCGCGCGGCGGCGATTTCGTCGTCACCCAGCGGCGCACCGTGAATACCGTGCGTGCCCTGCTTATTGGGCGCGCCGAAACCGATGATGGTGCGGCAGGCGATCATCGACGGCGTGTCGGTCTCCCGCGCCGTTTCGATGGCCGCGGCGACGGCTTCCGGGTCATGCCCGTCAACGGCCTGCACGTCCCAGCCCGACGCCTTGAAGCGCGCGGCCTGATCGTCGTTCACGGCCAAGTCGGTGCTGCCGTCGATGGAAATGCGGTTGTCGTCCCAAAGAACGATCAGCTTACCCAATTTAAGGTGCCCAGCCATCGAAATGGCTTCGTGGCTGATGCCTTCCATCAGACAGCCGTCACCGGCAATAACGTAGGTGTGGTGATCGACCAGATCATCACCGTAGCGGGCATTCAGCATACGTTCGGCCATGGCCATGCCGACGGCGGTCGCGATCCCCTGGCCCAACGGGCCGGTCGTCGTTTCGATGCCCGGGGCGTGACCGTATTCGGGATGGCCCGCAGTCTTGGAGCCCAATTGGCGGAAATTCTCCAGCTCGCTCATCGGCATGCCGGGATAGCCGGTCAGGTGCAGCAGGCTATAAAGCAGCATCGAGCCATGGCCCGCCGACAGAACGAAGCGGTCACGGTCCGGCCACTGCGGTGCCGAAGCGTCGAATTTCATGAACCGGGAAAACAGAACCGTCGCCGCGTCGGCCATGCCCATGGGCATGCCCGGATGGCCGGAATTGGCCTTCTGAACGGCATCGACGGAAAGGAAGCGGATGGCATTCGCCATCATCTGCTGAGATACGGCATCGGCGGCCGCCGCTTGCGTGGCCACACTCGAACCGGTGTCTGGAGCTGACATGGGAGTCTCCTGAAGCGGACGTCGCCGCCGCCCGACGGCCGGGGAATCCAGCCTGATTTCGGGGACCGGGCGGCTGCGGCATGAATAACCGCTCACCGTGTCCAGGGCAAGCCGCCAAACGGGGAAAATATGCCGTATTTCGGGGAAAACTTGTCGGCGGCGAGAGCACTCCCTAGATTAAGGGCCCATCGCCCTCAGCACACAAGGATGCCCACCGTGCAAGTGCAACGCGCAATCGAAAGCAAATTGGCCGAAAACCTGTCGCCCGAACATCTGGAAGTGGTCAACGAAAGCCATATGCATTCGGTGCCGCCGGGCTCCGAGAGCCATTTCAAGGTGATTGTGGTGTCGCCGCAATTCGACGGTCTGAACCGCGTTAAACGGCACATGGCGGTCAATGCGATCCTGGCGGATGAACTGGCTGGACCGATTCATGCCCTATCGATGGAAACCTATACCGCCGGTGAATGGCAGCAACGCGGAGGCCGCACCATGGCTTCGCCGCAATGCATGGGGGGATCGAAAGCGGACCAAGCCTGATCAGTCCGCGCCCACCCGGGCCAAAAAATAGAATGCTGCGCTGCAAAATGCCCTTGAAATTTTCGCCAGGGAGGGCAATGTTCATGCCTCGCACTTATCCGAGCCGGGCCACTTAGCCCGATTTTTTTTACGGTTATCCAGAATAGCCATTCCGTTAAACACCAGAGCATTTCGCTTTTATGGGGACTGCCATGCGCCTGTTTCTTCTGCCCGCCCTCGGGGTTTTCGCCCTTTGTCTTCAAATCGCCGCGCCCGCACAGGCCCAAATGGGTCCGATGCCGGTCACCGTTGCGAAGCCGATCACCGAAAAGATCGTCGAATGGGATGAATACACCGGTCGCTTCGAAGCACAGGATCGCGTGGAAATCCGCGCCCGCGTTTCGGGCTTTCTGGAATCCGTGCATTTCAAGAACGGCGACCTCGTCTACAAGGGCGACCTATTGTTCGTGATCGATCCCCGCCCCTTCGAAGCGCAGTTGGACGTGGCCAAGGCCTCGCTCGCCGCGGCCAAAACCCGTGCCGACCTGGCCGAACGGGAGTTCAAGCGCGCCGAAAGCCTGTTGAAGCGCAATAACATCTCGCGCGAAACCTTCGACCAGCGCCGGGCGGAGTTGGAAACCTCGCGCACGACCGTGCTGTCGACCCAGGCTCAGGTTCGTATCGCGCAACTGAACCTTGAATTCACCCAGGTCAAAGCACCGATCACCGGCCGTATTTCCGATGCACGGGTCGACGTCGGCAACCTGGTCGAAGGCGGCTCGGCTCAGTCGACGCTGCTGACGACGCTGGTTTCCCTCGACCCGATCCTGTTCACGTTCTCGGCTTCCGAAGCGGAATTCCTGAAGTACAACCGCCTGCACGTCGCGGGCGAGCGGGAATCCTCGCGCGATTCCACCAGCCCCGTTTACCTGCGCCTGATGGACGAGGACGAATTCACCCGCGAGGGCAAGATCTCCTTCGTCGACAACGAACTGTCGCCCAACTCCGGCACGATCCGTTTTCAGGCGCTGTTCGACAATCCCTTCGGCTTCCTGACGCCTGGCACCTTCGGCCGCCTGCGGATGGCCGGAACGGCGGAATTCCAAGCCGTTCTGGTGCCTGATGCGGCGATCGTCTCGGACCAAAGCCGCAAACTGGTCCTGGCCGTCGACGGCGAGGGCAACGTCAAAGGTATCCCGGTCGAATTGGGCCCGATCCACAAAGGCCTGCGGGTCATCCGCAGCGGCCTGAATGAAAACACGACGATCGTCATGCGGGGTATTCAGCGCGCCCGCCCGGGCGGCAAGGTCATCGCCAAACCGGCGGAACTGTTGCCCGACGGCACCCTGAAAGAACAGCCGGCCGCCCAGCCCGCAAAGCCCGCCGAGAACAAGTAAGGCATCCCGATCATGCGTTTTACCCACTTCTTCGTCGATCACCCGATCTTTGCGTCGGTCATATCGATTCTCATCACGCTGCTCGGGTTCATTGCCTATCTGGGCTTGCCCGTCGCGCAGTATCCTGAAATCGCGCCGCCGACCATTCAGGTTTCGGCGACCTACCCCGGTGCGTCCGCCGAAACGGTCGCGGCCACCGTCGCGACCCCGCTGGAACAAGAAATCAACGGCGTCGAAGGCATGCTCTACGCCAAGTCGGAAGCCACCGGCGACGGCGTGTTGAACCTTCAGGTCACGTTCAAGCTGGGCACCAATCTGGACGATGCCCAGGTTCAGGTGCAGAACCGCGTGTCCATCGCCGAAGCCCGCCTGCCGGAAGAAGTCCGCCGCTTAGGCGTGACGGTGAAGAAGAGCTCGCCCGACCTGATGATGGTCATTCACCTGCTGTCGCCCGACGGCACCCGCGACCAGTTGTACATTTCCAACTATGCGCGGACGCAGGTTCTGGACCGTCTGACCCGTATTCCCGGTGTGGGCGAAGCCCGTGTGTTCGCCGAGCGCGCCTATTCCATGCGCGTCTGGCTCGACCCGGAACGCATCGCCAACTTCAACCTGACCGCCGGCGACGTGGTCGCGGCCCTGCGCCAGAACAACATTCAGGTCGCCTCGGGCATCATCAACCGCCTGCCCGTGCCCGAACCGTCTGCGTTCGAGTTGAACGTCGAAACCCAAGGCCGCCTGATCGCGCCCGAGGCCTTCGCCGACATTATCGTCAAACGGGGCGAAGGCACCGGCGTGGTTCGCGTGCGTGATATCGCCCGCGTCGAACTGGGCGCCCAGGACTATCAGACCACGGCCTATCTGGACCGCTCCACGGCCCTGCCGATCGTGATCATGCAGCGTCCCGGCTCCAACGCCCTGGAAACGGCCAAGGAAGTCATCGACACCATGGACGAGTTGGCCAAGGACTTCCCCCCGGGCTTGGCGCACACCATCGTCTACAACCCGACGGAATACATCGCCCGTTCGGTCGATGCCGTGTACGCCACCATTGCCGAAGCGGTGGTTCTGGTCGTGCTGGTGATCCTGATCTTCCTGCAGAACCTGCGCGCCGCCGTGGTGCCGATCATCGCCATTCCAGTATCGCTGATCGGGACCTTCCTGGTCATGGGAATGCTCGGCTACTCGATCAACAACCTGACCCTGTTCGGTCTGGTACTGGTGATCGGGATCGTGGTCGACGACGCGATCGTCGTGGTTGAAAACGTCGAACGATACCTGTCACGCGGGATGTCTCCACGCGAGGCCGCGCATAAGACAATGGACGAAGTCGGCGGCGCATTGGTCGCCATGTCCCTGGTGCTGGTCGCGGTGTTCCTGCCGTCGGCGTTCATCGAGGGCATTTCCGGCCAGTTCTATCGTCAGTTCGCGGTCACCGTGGCCACGGCGACGATGATTTCGCTGATCGTATCGCTCAGCCTATCGCCCGCGCTCTGCGCCCTATTGATGAAGGCCGGACACGACGGCGTGCCCGAGCGTCATGGCTTGTCCCGCGTCATCATGGCGCCGTTCGACAAGTTCTCCGGTTGGTTCAACTGGGGCTTCGAGAAGCTCAACATCGCCTATGGCGAAGGCACCAAGCGGTTCGTCCGCAAGGCGGCCCTGGTTCTGGGCGTTTACGCCGGTCTGCTCGGCCTGACGGTCTATGAATTCAAAACCACGCCGTCGGGCTTCATCCCCGAACAGGATCAAGGCTACCTGATCACCGTCGTGCAGTTGCCCGCCGGCTCCAGCCTGGCCCGGACCGACAAGGTCGTGCGCCGCGCCATCGACGTAATCCTGAAGCATCCGGACGTGGCCCACGCGGTCGCCTTCGCCGGGTTCGACGCCGCGACCTTCACCAACGCGCCGAACGGCGGTGCCATCTTCGTGCCGTTGAAGCCCATCGCCGAACGCGATGCGCGCGGATCGACGGTGCACAAGATTCTGGGCGAATTGCAGGGGCAGTTGTTCCAGATCGAGGAAGCCAGCATCTTCCTGGTCGCTCCGCCGCCGGTGCGCGGCATCGGCCGTGGCGGCGGTTGGAAGCTGTACGTGCAGGATCGTCGCGGACGCGGCATCGAGGCCCTGCAGGCGGCCGCCCAATCCCTGGTCGCCGCGGCGAACCAGGAACCGGGCCTGACCCGCGTGTTCTCGCTATTCAACTCGGCCACGCCCAAGATCTATGCGGACATCGACCGCACCAAGACGGAAATGTTGGACGTGCCGGTCGAGAACGTGATGGAAGCGCTCGAGGTCTATATCGGGTCGGCCTACGTCAACGACTTCAACTTCCTGGGCCGGACCTTCCGAGTGACGGCGCAGGCGGACGGTCAGTTCCGTGACCAGCCGGGCGACGTGGCAAAGCTGAAGACCCGATCAACCAACGGCGACATGGTGCCGCTGGGCTCGCTCGCGACCTTCCACGACATCACCGGTCCGCACCGCGTGCCGCGATACAACCTGTATCCGGCGGCGGAAGTTCAGGGCGCCAAGCTGCCCACGATCTCGACCGGGGAAAGCCTGGCCAAGGTCGAGGCCCTGGCGGAAAAGGTCCTGCCGGCCGGGTTCGGCTTCGAATGGACGGAAATCGCCCTGCAGCAAAAACTCGCGGGCGACACCGCGATGTTCGCCTTCGGCCTGGCCGTCGTGTTCGTGTTCCTGCTGCTGGCGGCCCTTTACGAAAGCTGGGCCTTGCCGATGGCGGTCATCCTGATCGTTCCGATGTGCCTATTGGCGTCGATCGTCGGGCTGAACATGCGGGGCATGGATTCCAACATCCTGGCCCAGGTCGGCTTCGTCGTGCTGATTGCCCTGGCCGCGAAGAACGCGATCCTGATCGTGGAATTCGCCAAACAAGGCGAAGAGGAAGGCATGTCGGCGGCCGAGGCCGCGATCAATGCGGCCCGGACCCGTCTGCGGCCGATCCTAATGACGTCCTTCGCCTTCATCCTGGGCGTGGTGCCGCTGATGCTGGCCACCGGCGCCGGTGCGGAAATGCGTCAGGTGCTGGGCACGACCGTGTTCTCGGGCATGGTCGGGGTCACGTTCTTCGGCCTGATCTTCACGCCGACGTTCTATGTGGTTTGCCGCTGGTTGGCGGATAAGCTGCGCGCCCTGATGGGCCGTCAGCACCACACCACGCCGCCCGCCGCCTGATCGCGGCGCGCATACCCTTACCGGGGCCGGGCAACGGCGGTTCGACCGCCCTGCCCGGCCTTTTGGTTTGGGAACTACTTTTTGCGGAACTTAACGCCGAAGTCGTCTTCGTAGATCTTTATGATCGAGCTTTTGGGCCCATCGCCGTGACCGGCTTCCATGGCCCGCTCATAGATCGCAGCCATCGCGTCGGCCAGCGGCGTTTCGCCGTCCACGTCGGCGGCCATCTGGCGCACGTTCAGGATGTCCTTGTAGGCGCCCTGCATCGGGAAATCGCCGGAGAAGTCGTCGTTCAGGATCTTCGGCACGAAGTGTTCCGACGCGAACGACCGCGACGAGCCGGTCAGAACCATCTTTTCCAATTGATCGATGCCGATCCCGGCCTTTAACGCCAGCGGCAGCAGTTCGCAGAACGCCGTAATGTTGATGTCGTAGATCACGTTGTTCAGGCCCTTCATCGACTGACCCGCGCCGATCGGCCCGGCATGGATGATGTCCGAACCGCAAGCCTGCAGGTACGGCAGCCCCCGGTCGAAGTCGTCCTTGGCCCCGCCGACCATGATCGTCAGGGTCCCGTCGGCGGCGCGGCGCGGCAGGCCGGAAATGGGGCAATCGCAATAGCCGACGCCCTTGTCGCCCGCTTCCTTGGCGATGGCGATGGCCTTGTCGCGGACCATGGTCGTGGCGTCCAGGATCAGAATGCCCTCGCGACCGGCCTCGACAATGCCCGCCGGGCCATTGCCGCCCGATTGATCGGGATTGGGGCCGAACACCACGTCGCGGACCTGCGGCGCGTCGGGCACACAAAGAACGATCACGTCTGTTTTTTCGGCGACTTCCGCCGGGCTGGCGCAGGCCACGGCACCGGCATCGGTCAACACCTTCACCGCATCCGGCAGGGCGTCATAGACATAAACGGTCTTGGCCGCCTTCACGAGGTTCAGGGCCATGCCCCGACCCATGGTGCCAAGGCCGACGAAACCGACGGTGTTCAAGGTCATCTGGATGTTCCTTCGTCTGTCGCCGGCGCGGCGCGCGGCCCCCTGCCCCGTGCCGCGCCTGCTTTTTCGTTGATTATTTAAGGGTCAGTTCGACCGTGCCCAGGTCGCCGAAATCGGCCACCGCCGTCTCGCCGACGGCCATGGGGTCCAGGCCCGTGCAGGTGCCGGTCGACACCCATTCGCCGTTGTTCAGGCCCACACCCGCGCGGGACAGGTGATTGGCCAGCCAGGTCAGCGAGGCCAGCGGATCGCCCAGCGCGCGCGAACCGGGGCCGGAGCCTTTCTCGACCCCATCGACCCGCATGGTCACGATCTGCTCGCGGAAATCCATCTCCGGGCTGTAGGCCTTGGCATCGCCCAGGACCAACCCTTCGTTGACGCCGCCGTCGGCCAGCAGCAGCGGCAGAACCTTGCCGCCCAGACCGCCGACATAGCGGGTGCCGACCAGC
>CAXGUG010000083.1:0-16526 GCA_964012715.1 uncultured Rhodospirillaceae bacterium
TTGCTTCTTCAACGCCGTGCGCGACGGGGAAATCCGCATCATCGCGGAACCGGAAGCAGACCCCAACGCCCTCTACGGCGGAAAGGACTGACGTCGTCGTGACCGCCGAAGATACCGCGCCCGCCGAAGCCGTCGACGCCAACATCCGACTGGCTGCCAAGACCATCCCGGTCACCGTTCTGACCGGGTTCCTCGGCGCGGGCAAGACCACCCTGCTCAACCGCCTGCTGGCCGATCCTGACATGGGCGAGGCCGCCGTTCTGATCAACGAATTCGGCGATGTCGGGATCGACCATCTGTTGGTCAAGGAAACCCGCGAAGATACAGTGCTGCTGAATTCGGGGTGTCTGTGCTGCACCGTGCGCGGCGATCTGGTCAACGCCATGCGCGAGCTGTTCTGGCAACGCTTTGAGAAGAAAATCCCCTGGTTCAAGCGCGTGGTGATCGAAACCACGGGCCTGGCCGATCCGGCCCCGATCATCCATACCCTGATGACCGACCCGACCATCGGGCCGCGCTATCGGTTGGACGGCATCGTCACCGTGGTCGATGCGGTCAACGGCCCGGCGACCCTGGATGCCCAGCCGGAGAGCGTCAAACAGGCCGCGGTCGCCGACCGGATCGTGCTGACCAAGACCGATCTGGCGACGCCCGAACAGGCGGCGGAAATCCGCAGCCGCTTGAAGGCCCTGAACCCCGCCGCGCCGGTGTTCGAGGTGAATGCCGAATTCGGCCCCAAGGACCTGTTCGACGCTGGCCTGTTCTCGGCCGAGCGCAAGATCGCCGACGTTGCCGGCTGGCTGCGTGACGAGGCCTATGCCGATGACCATCATGATCATCATCACAGCCACAATCACGATCATGGCCACCATCACGAGGACGATCACGATCACGGGCACGGGCACGCCCATGACCATGACCATGACCATGAGCACCACCACGATCCCAACCGTCATGACACCCGCATTTCTTCATTCTGCTTGGTTGTCGATGAACCCATCGCCTGGGACGCGTTCGTCACCTGGATGGAAATGCTGATCGCGACTCAGGGCGAGAACCTGTTGCGGATCAAAGGGATATTGAACATCGCAGGTGAAAGCGCCCCCGTCGCCGTCCATGGTGTACAGCACCTGTTTCATCCGCCGGTCGAATTACCGTCCTGGCCGGACGAAGCGGACAAGCGATCGAAGATCGTGTTCATCACGCGCGATATCGGCCGCCAGGCAATCGAAGACACCTTCAAGGCCTTCACCGGGGCCATCGTATCCGACCGATAACGCCCCTCTCTATCTTCATCTTCCGGGCTTCATCTTCCGGGCTTCATCTTCCGGGCTTCATCTTCCGGGCTTCATCTTCCGGGCTTCATCGAACTGTCATCAAACCCGCCTAGGTTGACGCCGAGCGGCGATTAACCTTGCCCGGCGAGCATAATAGGACGTGAAGGAGCAGGCCTGTGAAGGTTGAAGCGACAATGATGGATTCCGGTGTCGGCGAAGGCCACGGCGCGGACGAGCGCTATGAGTTCGACGCCCCGGACGACCTGTTCAGCCACAGCCCGATCACTGTCATCAAGGCATTCATGGAACATGTCACCCATGTCGAATTGCCCGGCGGGCATGCCGGATATGAAATTTATTCGGCGTTGAAAAACAAGGAACTTCAGGTTGTTACCGGCGTCGGCCTGCTCAAGCTGCCGCATGGGGAAATCCCCTTCATGGTCATGGTCTCGCCGAAAAACCACGCCTGACAGATTCGCCGTTAACGCACGATCCGGCGCATTCCCTTGGCAATCGGATTTGGCCTATGATCGGGACATGCCGGAATCAGCCGTCCTCGCCTTCATGACCTTTCTCGCCACGATCGGACCCCAGGACGTGGCGATCATCTTTGCCGCCTTGGCCGCGAAAAGCCCGCCCGCCGAACGGCGGCGAACGGCTATTCGCGCGACCCTGATCGCGACGGGCATCCTGGTGTTTTTCGCCGTGCTGGGAAAACCGCTGCTGACCTACATGGGCATCACCCTGCCGGCGCTGCGGGCGGCAGGTGGCATCCTGTTGCTGCTGGTCGCGATCGATCTCGTGTTCGCCCGCAACTCGGGCGCGACCTCGACCACCGAAGAAGAACATGCGGAATCGGCCCAGCGCGACGACATTTCCGTGTTTCCTCTGGCAACGCCGTTGATCGCCGGCCCCGGCACCATCGGCGCGGTTATCCTGCTGTTCGCGGAGGCACATGGGGACCCACTGCGGATCGCCGGGACGTCGCTGGCGCTGTTCGCGGTACTGGCAATCAGCCTGCTGGCCATGTTGGCCGCGTCACAGGTGCAAAAGCGCCTGGGTGTAACGGGCGTGCATGTCCTGTCCAGGGTATTCGGAATTCTGCTGGCCGCGCTGGCGGTCCAATTCCTGTTCGATGGAATCAAACATAGCGGCGTGCTTGGTTAGTCCGGGGCCTAGCTGACCGCTTGAATGCCGTCGAATTTCTTGCCGTCGCCTACCCGTTCCCAAGGCGGCACGGGGCCGAATTTCTCGGCGAAATAATCGATGAAAGCCCGCACGTTGGGCGACAGGTTCCGACGGTTGGAATAGATCGCCAGGATATCGGACTTCTCATCCATGTAATCGGGCAGGATGCGCACTAGGTCGCCGCGCGCGATCGCATCGTTAACCAGATAGGTGGAAATTCGCGCGATTCCGACCCCGGCCAGCACCGCGTGGTAAATGGCATCGGCGCTGTTTGCTTCGAAATTCCCTTTGACCGGAATACGCTTCGGCCCTGATCCGTCGTCGAAGGTCCAATTGTTCCAGGCCTCGACCGTGGTGATCCGAAGGCAGTTATGATGGATCAAATCGGCGGGCGTATCCGGGCTTCCATGGCGCTCGACATAACCGGGCGACGCTACGTAAACCCGGCGATTCGGCGCCAGCTTCCGGGAGACGACGGTGGAATCGTCGATCTGCTCGGTAAAGCGAATGGCGACATCGACCTGTTCTTCGACCAAATCGATCATCCGGTCGGTTGCATCGAGCGATACCTTCAAATCCGGATTCATTTCCAGGAAATCCGGAAGCAACGGCATCAGCTGCGCCTTGGCGAAAGCCACCGTAGCCGCAACCTTCAACGTTCCTTGCGGGTGGTCGGTCATGTTCATGACCAGAGATTCCGCCTCGCGCACGCCATTTGCGACGTCGGCGCAACGGTCATAGAACGCCTGACCGACCTCGGTCAGGGAAATATGCCGTGTCGAACGGTTCAAAAGCCGTGTTCCCAGGCGATCTTCCAGATGGCCGATCTGACGACTGACTGCCGACGGCGTCAGGCCCAAATCACGCGCAGCCGCAGAAAACCCGCCTTTTTCGACGACGGTTGCGAACATGATCATTTGGGTGGCGATATCCATTAACTTATTTTCCGTTAAAAAACCGTTTGTGCGTCAACGGCACAAGCCTTGTGCGTTTGTTGGGGATTATCGCATATCAGGCTTACCGATATATTGCACCGCAACAACGATTGTTGCAACGCAACACCAAGACATATGTTGCTCAGCGGCAGGCGTAATTTCAGTGACGGATCGCACAAGCATCTAATTTTCGAAAGGAGTCCTCAGATGAAAGACATCATTGGACACACGACCTACAAAGAAATCTCCGCCGAAGAACTGACCCGGCTGCTGCACGAAGCGGAAATCCTCCGCGCCGAATCGGTTCGCGACCATTTCTTCGCCCTCGGCCGCGGTATTTCCAAAGTTTTCGGCTCCGTTCGCCACGGCATCGACCACCTGATCCACCCGCAGCACCACGCGGGCGCACGCTAAAACCCGTACCCTCCCCCCCACGGGTTTCCGGCGGAGACGGCGTACAAAGAGCGAGCAATTAAGCGGACCTCCCACCGCGCGTGGCATCGCTCTTCCCTCCGCCGGTCGGCACCGGCGGCGGTCCCTCGGCCCAGTCAGCCACGGGAGGGACCGCCCCGGCCCGACCCAAGTTTCTCCGCCAAATCAAAACCGGGCAAAAAAGCCCGGTTTTTTTTGTGCTCGAACGGCGCCGACGACTACTGGCTGGGCAGGTAATGGTCCTGCCATTTCAACACGATGTTGAAACTGACCGTGACCCGCGTGTCCTTGGATAGGTTGGGATGGATGAAGTGGCTGAGGAACGACGGCCACATCATCAACAGGCCCGGTTCGGGCATGACCGTGAATTCCGGATCGACATAGGGATCGCCCTTGATCGCGTTCATGTTGATCCCCGGCCGGGGGTCATAGAACGTGATATGCGACGGACGCACGTCGGCGCGGTTGCGCATGGGCTCTTTCCCTGTCGGAACCTTCAGGTAATAGGTCCCGCTGAGATACGAACGCGGATGATTGTGCGGGTCGTGGTAATCGCCCAGGCGGTTGACGTTCGGCCAGCCCTGAATGGTCCAGCGCACGTCATAATCGATGCCGATCGCCCGCATATAGTCGATCACCGAGGCGTTGACCTGATCGCGCAGCCAGCCGACGGCCGGCTCGTCCATATTGAAGAAATCGGGGGCCAGGTAATCGGTGGTCAGATTGCGGTTCATCCGCTCCAAATCGCGGATCAGCTTGACCAGGTCCTGGGTCGGTTCCTCGAATCCCGGCAGATGCCGCCGCATGATTTTGGTCGGCCACAGGTCGAGGATGCCGTCTTGCGTGTTGTCTGACATGCGGGAAAGGTCACATCACCGGGGCCGGTATGCAAGCGCGCCGTTATCGGCCGGCAAGTGCCCGAGAAAAAGCCCGAGAAACAGGCTTAGAAACAACCCAGGCCGTAGAGCGAATTCTGGATGAATTTGACCGCGTTGGCGTCCAGGCTTTTGGACAGCACGTAGGCGCCCGCCTCCAACAATTCGGGGGCGAAGATCAAAGCCGCCATTCCAACCAGGGCGGCAAGTGCGAGCTGCCTTTGCATAGGCTGCATCATAGGCGCAATCCCCCCGGAATTCCACGGAAATTGGCGATTTCATGGCGCCGCACCTCACGTCTTCGCGAGGGTCTATGGATATCCGGGCGCAAGCTCTTATATGCTGCTCACATAGGTCCCAAGGAGACACACCATGTTCTCGCTGCTCAACGCCCATAGCAAATCCCAGATACCCCGCGCCGAAGACGCACTCCCCGGTCGTGATACGCCGATGCCGATTTCCGGCACGCATTTCATCAACGGCCATGGCATCACCCCGCCCTTTCCCGAAGGCATGGACACGGCGGTGTTCGGCATGGGCTGTTTCTGGGGCGCCGAGCGCAAGTTCTGGCAGACGCCGGGCGTCTGGGCCACGGCGGTCGGCTACGGCGCCGGGTTTACGCCCAACCCGACCTATCAAGAGGTCTGCTCGGGCCTGACCGGACACAACGAAGTCGTCCTGGCGGTGTTCGATACGGCCTCGGCCACCTTTGACGACATGCTCAAGGTGTTCTGGGAGAACCATGACCCGACACAGGGCATGCGCCAGGGCAACGACCGGGGCACGCAGTACCGGTCTGGCATCTACGTCAACTCCCCAACCCAACGCGCCACTGCCGAAGCCTCGCTCAAGGCCTATCAGGCGCAGTTGTCCGAAGCCGGGTTCGGCCCGATCACGACCGAGATCAAGGACGCGGGCCCGTTCTATTACGCCGAGGAAGCGCATCAGCAATATCTGGCCAAGAATCCCAACGGGTATTGCGGCCTGGGTGGTACGGGCGTGGCATGCCCGGTCGGCTTAACAGCTTGATTTTTCTTTAAGTTACAACGGTCTGCACACGCGATTGCTCTATGCCTGACGTCCAGGGTGTGACTAGCGTCACTCAATCGGGACGCCCCTTTCTTTATTTTGAAATCGAAATAAAAAAGGGCAATCCGGGGATGAAATGCCCCCCGGGTGAAAGGAGCATCCAATGACCAAGTTGCTCGTATCCGACGACAACCCCGACGGTGCGAAACTGGAAGACGTGATCAGAACCGTCCGCAACGACATCATCACCCGCTGCCAGTTGTCTGTCGCCATTCACGACCGCGACACGGAAAAGGTCGTCAACAACAACATGCGGATTCTCAATCTGCTGACGGAATGCATCGAACTGGCTGAGGCCTCGACCGACATCCTGACCCAGGCCTACGGCGTAGAACAGGCAGCCAAGGGCATCGCCCGAAAGCCGGTCGAAACCCAATAACCTGACCCAAATTCTTCGGCACGGTGCGCCACAGCGTCAGGGCACTTCGGGGCGATTTCGGCAAATCGGCATAGACGCCGACCGGTGATTGACGGCACTCTCCCGTCACGGACATAAAAAACGAGAGGAAGCCTTCATGCTCCACGAATTGCGAATCTACCACTGCGCGCCGGGCCGCCTGCCCGCCCTGCTGAACCGTTTTTCCAATACCACCCTGGGCATTTGGGACCGCCACGGCATCCGTCAGGCCGGTTTCTGGACGACCGAGATCGGGCCTGAGAACCACGCCCTGTATTACCTGCTGGAATGGGAATCCCTGGCCGAGCGCGAGCAGAAGTGGAACGCCTTCCAGGCAGATCCCGAATGGATCGCCAAACGGGCCGAGTCCGAAAAGGACGGCCCCATCGTCGCCACCATCGAAAACATGATCCTCAAGCCGACGGCGTTTTCGAGCGTCAAATAAGCCAGCGGTATAGGCTTAAGAAAACGGCCCGCGCATTTGTACCGGCGCGGGCCGTTCGTTTTTTATGGAATTGCCTAAGACGCCCGGAACCGCGACATATCCGCGAATGCGGCGACCGCGGCGCTGGCGATGATCGTCTCGTATCCGCGCTCGGGATAGGGCACGTTGAGCCCGCCTTTGACGACGCGGACCGAGGCGCGGCCATGCGGCAACAGGGCCTGCACCGCTTCGACATCGACTGCCGAGGGGTCCTGAACACCAATCGTCACCTCGACCACCATTTCACTGTCCGGATCCATGCCCACTTCGCGCATGAACGACAGGCTGGAATGATGGATGGCATCATCGACGGCCCGGCAGGCGGCCTTGGTATAGTTGCCGCCGCGCAGCGACACGCCGGAGCCCATTTCCAAAATTACGCGGTCCAGTTTCTTGCTCATTGGGCGGCTCCCAGCAATTCGTCGGCGATCTCCATGCGGACCACGACGGCGGCATGGGCCAGCAAGGTCGAATCCTTGCCGTCCGGCGTTTCGATCTCCAATCCGCCTTCCTGGCAGTTCACAGTGATCTGGCCATAGGGAAACACAGCCGCGACGGCGGCCTTGTCGATCGTCTCGGGACGCGGCGCGCCGATCGTGACCTCGATCACCATGTTGTCGCGCGGCTGCCCCAGAACGTCGGCGATCTGCAGGAAATTGCGCCACAGCGCGTCGCGCACGGCGCGTTCGGCGGCCTTGGTGCTGTCCCCACCGTGGATATCCGTGCCCTGCCCCATTTGCAGGACCATGCGTTTCAAGCTCACCGCGGCTTCCTCCCTGAAAGTCATCGATATGAATGAATGGCGACCCCGCGAGGACTCGAACCTCGAACCTGCTGCTTAGAAGGCAGCTGCTCTATCCAGTTGAGCTACGGGGCCAGTTGGCAACGGGGCCAGCAAAGCATGAGACCACGGCGGGCGCGGCTCGCCGGGTCGAAGATGGCCCGGCGCGGCCCGAACGGGATTAGTGGGTCCAGACGCCTACTCTGTCGAAGGCGAAGTTGTCGGAATAGCTTTTCGGCTTCACCTTGCGGGTATGCGGCTCAAGCACGCGATAGATCAGGCCGTTTTTCTTGGCGTATTCGACGGCTTCTTCCTTGGTGTCGAACTTCAGGCGCAACTGACCTTTGGTGTCGCCCGAACCGATCCAGCCCATCAGCGGGTCGGCGACCCGGGCTTCCGAAGGCTCGTAATCCAGAATCCACCGCCGGGATTTCCCCCGACCGGACTGCATGGCGTTCTTCGCCGGCTGATAAATGCGCGCTTCGCTCATCTGTCCTGTTCCCGTTGCGCCGCAAGCAGGCTTGCGGGCGTGTAGCCTGTCCGTGAACGTATTCCGCACCACGGATATGTTCTTTCTATGCGGGTTGCGGGGCGGCGCGTCAACCGGCGCGTGCCCCCGCCCGGAAATCTTGGTCGGGGCGACTGGATTCGAACCAGCGACATCCTGCTCCCAAAGCAGGCACTCTACCAGGCTGAGCTACGCCCCGACGCGGGGGGGAAACCTATGATTTAACCCCCGCCATGGCAAGCGCGCGGTTAGCGGAAAATGGGATGCGCCACGCGGTCGCCGACGCGGATGCCCAGGCGAGCCACGGTTCCGGCGGAAACCTCCAGCACAGCGCGGTTTCGATCGGGCGCCTCAATGATATCCAGCGAATACGGCACGGTGTTTTGACGGATATAGCTGATCCGGCCATTGGCCGAGATGAACAGCATATCCAAGGGAATCAGGGTGTTGCGCATCCACATCGAGATGAATATGTCGCGCTTGAAGTCGAACAGCATGCCCCGGTCATCGGCCAACGCGTGGCGGAACATCAGGCCGCGTGAGCGCTGGGCGTCGTTCTCGGCCATTTCCACGGCGAAGGTATGGTCGCCCCCGGCGGTATGGATGACGAGGCTGGATTCGGCAAATTGGATCGGCGTTTCGGCCCGAGCGGCGCCAAACAGAGATAGGAAGACGACGGCAGCGACCAGGGCGCACCATAGGCTTTTCCACGATCTGAAATTCTTGGTCCCTGTCACGCGCACCGGCAACCGCATTTAATCACCTGACATTCCTAGAGAATCACCCGCCTGTGGTATACCAGGACCGACCCCTTTGTTATTGCTGGAAATTATGACGAAATTGTTGCCACGTCGATGGGTTTGGGTGGTATACCTGAACGACACATTAGCTGGCGGACCGAACCATGCAATAACATGGCCGAAACGCCGGAATGAGGGAAAAATACGGGGGAAGTCCAAGTGCTTCACGCAATCAGCCTTAGCATCGGCCTGGCTGCGCTTTGGTGGCTGCTATCCGGCTACACCATTCCGTTGATCCTCGCCTTTGGCCTGGGATCCGTCATTGTGGTCGTGTTCATCGCCATGCGCATGGACCTGGTCGATCACGAGGGACACCCCGTTCATGTTTCTTGGCGCTGGCTGACCTACATGCCTTGGCTGGGCAAGGAAATCGTCATGGCCAACATCGACGTGGTCAAGGCGGTGCTTTCGCCCAAGGGCCGCGTCCATACTTCGGTGTTCCGCACCAAGGCGACGCAGAAGACCGAACTGGGCCATGTGATCTACGCCAATTCCATCACCCTGACGCCGGGCACGGTCACGCTGGCCGTCGAAGACGGGGTGATGACGGTGCACGCCCTGACCCGCGGCGCCGCCGACGGGGTCAAATCCGGCGAGATGGACCGCCGCTGCACCGCCGTCGAAGGCCACCCGGAAGAGGACCGCTAGGACATGAGTTTCGCCGCTGCCGCCCTCGCCGTCCTGGTCACCATGGTTCTGGTCCTGGTGCGCGCCCTCAAAGGACCGACGGTGTTCGACCGGATCCTCGCCGTTAACGCCTTCGGCACGCTGACCGTCCTGCTGATTTCCGTGGTCGGGTTCCTGCAGGGACGCCCTGAATTCCTTGATCTGGCGTTGGTCTACGCGCTGATCAACTTCATCGGCACGATCGCCGTGACCAAATTCATCAAGTTCCGGGACATGGGCCATGGGCAGGACGCCCCCGGCCCCGATGTGGGAGATATCTAATGCCCGCGATCGACCCAATCGTGTTCGACGTTCTGACCTGGCTGTTCATTCTGCCGGGGGCGGCCCTACTGATCATCGGCGGGATCGGCATGATCACCATGCCCGACGTGTTCGCCCGGATGCATCCGGCGGGCATCATTGACACCCTGGCCTGCGAATTGATCCTGGTCGGCCTGATGTTTCAAGCGGGCCTGACCATCGTCACCATCAAGCTGGCGTTAATCCTGGCGTTCATCTTCTTCACCAGCCCGACATCGACCCATGCCCTCGCCCGGGCCTGCCTAAACGCGGGCGTGACGCCCAAGGTCGATGAAGAGAAAAGCACGGCGCTCAGCCGGGGGGGGCAGTCATAGAAAACCTCCTGATCATCGGTCTGATGCTGATTATGGGCGTGATGGCGCTGGCCATCGCGCGCATCCGCGACCTGTTCGCCCTGTCCATGCTGTCGGGCATTTTCTCGCTGACCGGCGCCGCGGCCTATGTGGTGCTGGACGCGGTCGACGTCGCCTTTACCGAAGCCGCCGTGGGCGCGGGCATTTCGACGGTCTTGATGCTGGGCACCCTGGCCCTGACCACGCGCAACGAAAAGCTGGGCGGTGGCGCGACCAAGAGCTTGGCGGCCCTGCTCGTCGTCTCGGTGACCGGTGCGGTGCTGATTTACGGCACCTTCGACATGCCGCGTTACGGCGACAAGACGGCCCCGATCAACCATCACGTCGTTCCCCGCTATATCGAGAAATCGGGCGAGGAAGTGGGCCTGCCCAACATCGTCACCAGCGTCCTGGCCAGCTACCGCGGCTATGACACCCTGGGCGAGACCTTCGTGATCTTCACCGCCGCGACCGGCGTCATGGCCATTCTGGGCCGCGCGGGCCGCCGCCGGCGCGAGGATGAGGAAGCCGACGAGGGCGGCAAGCCCACCGGCGACAAGGCCGCCGCCGGCAGTGACGCAGCCGACAAGACCGGCGCCGCGACCAAGGAGACGGCATCATGATGCACCAAAAGGTCGTCCTGCGCGTCGTCTCCAAGTTTCTGATCCCGCCGATCCTGCTGTTCGCGCTGTACGTTCAATTCCACGGCGATTTCGGCCCGGGTGGCGGGTTCCAGGCGGGCGTGATCTTCGGCTCCGGCTTCATCCTTTACGCCATTTTGTTCGGGGTCGAGACCGTCAAGAAGGTCCTGCCCCCGTGGATGACGCGTCTGTTGCTGGTGGTCGGGGTGCTGACCTACGGCCTGACCGGCGTCGCCGGGTTGCTGCTGGGCGGACAGTTCCTGGAATACAACGTTCTGGCGCACGATCCCGTGCATGGTCAGCACTACGGCATTCTGATCGTCGAACTGGGCGTCGGCATTACCGTGGCCGCGGCGATGATCACGATCTTCAACGTGTTCGCCGGCAAAGCCGGTGGTGGGGACTGAGACCATGCAGGGATTAGTCGACCTTTTCGCCCCGCTTTATGACCTGTGGCAGTCGTTCGAAGCCTTCATGGCCGGTCCGGGATCGCCTGGGCTGTTCGGCTATTGGATCGTCATCTGCTTGATGATGAGCGGCTTTTACGTCGTCATCGCCCATGACAACCTGATCAAGAAACTGATCGGCTTGAACGTATTTCAGGTCTCTGTCTTTCTGTTCTACATCCTGATGGCCAAGGTCACGGGCGGCACCGCGCCGATCCTGGCCGAAGGCATCACGCAATTCTCCAACCCCCTGCCCCACGTCCTGATCCTGACGGCGATCGTCGTCGGCGTGGCGACCACGGCGCTTGGACTGGCCCTGGTGGTGCGCATCCGCGAAGCCTACGACACCATCGAGGACGACGAAATTCAGGCCGTGGAAGAGGAGGAAGACCGTTGAGCACGATCTACGCCTTCTTCCTGTCGCTGCCCTATGCCGCCGCGATCGAGCCGCACCTGCCCGTGTTGCAGGTGGTGTTCCCGCTGCTCTGCGCGCCGATCTGCGTGTTGCTGCGCGACGCCAAGCTGAGCTGGGCCTGGGTCACCATCGTCACCTGGATTTCGTTCTTCATCGCCATGGTTCTGCTGGGCAAGGTTCTGACCAGCGGCCTGATCGTCTATGAAATCGGCAACTGGCCGCCGCCCTGGGGCATTGAATACCGGATCGACGCGGCCAACGCCCTGGTGCTGGTGATCATCACCGCGATCGGCGCGCTGACCATGCCCTACGCCAAGCAAAGCGTGGCGAAAGAGGTGTCGGAGCCCCGCATCTACCTGTTCTATCTGATGTATCTGCTGTGCCTGACGGGCCTGATCGGGATCACGACAACAGCGGATGCCTTCAACCTGTTCGTGTTCCTGGAAATTTCGTCCCTGTCCAGCTACGTGCTGATCAGTCTGGGCCGCAACCGCCGGGCGCTGACCGCATCGTACCGTTATCTGGTCATGGGCACCCTGGGCGCGACCTTCTACATCATCGGCGTCGGCCTGATGTACATGATGACCGGTTCGCTCAACATGGCCGATTTGGCGACGCTGCTGCCCGCCGTGGACCATACCCGCACGGTGCTGGCGGCCTTCGCCTTCATCGTCATCGGCCTGGGCCTGAAGCTGGCCATGTTCCCGCTGCACACCTGGCTGCCGAACGCCTATGCATTCGCGCCCTCGACGGTGACGGTGTTCCTGGCCTCGACCGCGACCAAGGTCGCGATCTATGCCTTGCTGCGGCTGGTCTTCACGGTGTTCGGCGGCACAGGCCTGTTCGACACCACGGACTTCAACATCATCATGATCCTGCTGGCCATGGCCGGTATGTTCGCGGGCGCCTTCGTCGCCATCTTCCAGACCGACATCAAACGCATGCTGGCCTATTCCAGCGTGTCGCAGGTTGGCTACATGATCCTGGGGATCGGCATCGCCACCGCGTCCGGCGTGACCGGCGGCATCGTGCACATGTTCAACCATGCGATCATGAAGGGCGGCGCGTTCATGGCCATGGGCGCGGTCTTCTACGTCCTTGGTTCGGTCAAGCTGAACGACATGGCGGGCCTCAGCAAACGCATGCCAATCACCAGCGCTGTGTTCCTGGTCGCCGGGTTGTCGTTGATCGGCACGCCGGCGACGGTCGGATTTATCTCCAAGTGGCAGTTGGTCGAAGCCGCGTTGGATATGGGCTGGTGGTATGTGGCCGTCGGCCTGTTGGCGACGTCGTTGCTGGCCATCGTTTATGTCTGGCGCGTGGTCGAGGTCATGTACCTGACCCCGCCGCCCGAGGGAGCCGCCCTGCGGACCGAAGCACCGGTTTCCATGCTGGTCCCGATGATCGTCATGGCCGCCGCCGCCGTCTGGTTCGGGTTCGACGGCGACAGCACGCTGCGCGTCGCAAGCGAGGCCGCCAACGCCTTGATGGCGCCGATCGGGGGGAAATAAGCCATGACGGGACTTCTCTCAGGCTGGACGCCGGATGAATTACTGATTCTGGCCATCGCCGTCCCGCTGATCGGTGCGGTCTTCGTCCTGCTGCTGGGTCGTTGGGAAAATGCCCGCGACGGCGCCAGCCTCGTGGCGGGAATTTGCCTGTTCTACGTCATCACGCAGCTCTATCCCGTGGTCGCCGCGGGCGGGCAGCCGGACATCATTTTGTTCGACTCGATCCCCGGGCTGTCGATCCGCCTGACCCTTGAGCCGCTCGGCATGATCTTCGCCGGGATCGCCAGTTTCCTTTGGATCGTCACCACGCTTTACGCCGTCGGCTACATGCGCGGCCATCACGAGCCGCATCAGACCCGGTTCTTCTTCTTCTTTGCGGTCTCCATCGCCTCGGCCATGGGCGTCGCACTGTCTGGGAACATGCTGACGCTGTTCGTGTTCTACGAACTGCTGTCGGTCTCGACCTTCCCGCTCGTCACCCATAGCGGCACGGAAGAAGCCAAGCGGTCGGGCCGCCTGTATCTCGGCATTCTGTTGTCGACCTCGATCAGCTTCCTTCTGCTCGGCATGATCTGGACCTGGGAACTGGCCGGAACCCTCGACTTCGTCAAGGGCGGCATCCTGAAGCCCGAGGTCGTCCAAGGCCCGATGACCGCGATCCTATTGGCGCTATATGCCTTCGGTATCGGCAAGGCGGCATTGATGCCGTTCCACCGCTGGCTTCCGGCCGCGATGGTCGCCCCGACGCCGGTTTCGGCCTTGCTGCACGCCGTCGCAGTGGTCAAGGCCGGGGTGTTTTCGGTGGTCAAGGTCATCGTCTACATCTTCGGGCTCGACCTGTTGAACATGATGCCCGGCACGGACTTTCTGCTTTATGTCGCGGGCTTTACCATCATCGCCGCCTCGGTCGTGGCCCTGCGCCAGGACAACCTGAAGCGCCGGTTGGCCTATTCTACCGTCAGCCAACTTTCCTATGTCGTGCTCGCGGCCGCGATCCTGACGCCGATTTCCGTGGTCGGCGCGGCCGTGCATATTGCCGCCCATGCCTTCGGCAAGATCACCCTGTTTTTCGCCGCCGGCGCGATCATGGTGACCTCGAACAAGACCGAGGTCAGTCAACTTGCCGGGATCGGGCGGCGCATGCCTCTGACCATGACGGCCTTCGCCATCGGTGCCTTGAGCATGATCGGCCTGCCGCCGACGTTCGGCTTCGTTTCCAAATGGTTCATTTTGCAGGGGGCCGCCCAAGCCGAACAATGGCTGGCGGTGTCGGTCGTGATCGCGTCGACCTTGTTAAACATGGGC
The DNA here is from genome assembly GCA_964012715.1 of uncultured Rhodospirillaceae bacterium. Taxonomy (GTDB): domain Bacteria; phylum Pseudomonadota; class Alphaproteobacteria; order Rhodospirillales; family Casp-alpha2; genus UBA1479. The sequence continues at coordinate 14,404 of CAXGUG010000083.1, forward strand.
TACTTCATCCCGGTAATTTATTCCGCCTTCATGCGGCCCGAGGATCGCCCCGAGGATGAGGCTAAGCCCGAAGCGGCGAAAGCCGATGGCGCCAACCATGCCCCGGAAGATCACGGGCATGACGACCACGGCCACGATGATCACCACGCCATCAAATACGACCATGGCGAAGCCGCCTGGCCCATGGCCTGCGCGCTGGCGGTGACCTCTGGCATGACAATTATTCTGTTCCTGAACCCGGACCTGGCCGTCGGCCTGGCCAAGCAGTTGATGGGGATCGTCCAATGAGCGACACAAAACCCCGCCCCGAAGGGGAAAAGCACTGGCTGGTTCGCCCCAGGACCATCCGAAACCTGTGGGTCGGCGGCATCATTCTGCTGGTCGCCGTGACCATGCTCGACGTCATCGTCCACAAGCACGTTCACTTCGGGATCGAGGGATCGTTCGGGTTCTATTCCTGGTATGGCCTGTTGACCTGCGCCGCGATGGTCGTGATCGCCAAGCTCCTGGGCCTGTTTCTGAAGCGGGAGGATACGTACTATGACGATGCCGATTGATTGGCTCGCCCAGTATCCCTTCCCGCCCGGCCTGATCCTGGTTCTGGGGGGCCTGGCGCTGCCGTTGCTGCCGGTCGCCCTGCGCCCTATCGCCATTCTGGGCCTGCCGCTGGTGACCCTGTTTGTCGGCCTGAACATTCCTGATGGCGTGCTGCTATACCACCCCTTCATCGGGTTCGAGCTTGAATTGGTCCAGGGCGACCGTCTGGCCCGCCTGTTCTGCACCATTTTCTCGATCATGTCCTTTGCCGGGGGGCTCTACGCCTACCGTAATTCCAAGGTCATGGAACTGTCCGCCGCCTTCGTTTACGCGGGATCGGCCATCGGCGTCGCCTTCTCCGGCGACCTGATCACCATGTTCGTGTTCTGGGAAGTCATGGCGATCGGCTCGACCCTCGTGATCTGGGCCGCACGGACCAAGGAATCCCACGGCGCGGCCATGCGCTATCTGGGCGTCCATCTTTTCGGCGGCGTGGTCCTGATGGCCGGGATCGTGACCCATGTGCAGACCACCGGATCGATCGAATTCGGCGCTATCAAGCTGGATGGCATCGGCGCCTGGATGATGCTCTGCGGCTTCCTGATCAACGCCGGCGCCCCGCCGTTTTCCAGCTGGATCGCCGACGCCTATCCGGAATCCAGCCCCTACGGCATGGTGTTCCTGTCGGCCTTCACCACCAAGACGGCGGTGTTCGTGCTGATCCGGACGTTTGCCGGGGCGGACGTGCTGATCTACGTCGGCGTCTACATGGCTTGTTACGGGATTATCTACGCCCTGTTGGAAAACGACATGCGGCGCATCCTGGCCTACTCCATCGTCAACCAGGTCGGCTTCATGATCACCGGCATCGGCATCGGCACGGAGATGGCCCTGAACGGCGCTTCGGCCCATGCCTTCGCCCATATCATCTACAAGGCCCTGCTGATCATGTCGGCGGGCGCCGTCATGCAACAGACCGGTAAACGCAAGTGCACGGACCTGGGCGGCCTGTTCCAGAGCATGCCCCTGACCTGCATCTGCGGGACCATCGGCGCGCTGGCGATTTCGTCCTTTCCCTGGACGTCCGGCTTCGTGTCCAAGTCGATGATCAACACCGCCGCCGCGACCGAGCATCTGGCCTTCGTATGGTACGTGCTGATGGCGGCCTCGGCAGGCGTGTTCCTGCATGCGGGGATCAAGTTCCCCTGGTTCGTGTTCTTCCAGAAGGACTCCGGCATGCGCCCGCCGGACCCGGCATGGAACATGCGCGCGGCGATGATCCTGTTCGCCTTCCTGTGCATCGCGCTGGGCGTCTATCCCGCGCCGCTGTACGCCATGCTGCCCTTCCCGGTCGACTATGAGCCCTATACCTTCGCCCATGTCGCCGAGATGCTTCAGCTGCTGCTGTTCTCGGGCTTGGCTTTCTTCCTGCTGCTGCCGATAATGAAGCGGACGCTGACGATCTCGCTCGATTTCGATTGGTTCTACCGGGTCGCCGGGCCGTTCGTGCTGGGCCGCACGGTCAAGACCTTAGCCGCCATCGGCACGGCCATCGAAACGGCCCTGACCGGGATCGTCGTCAACGC
>CAXGUG010000084.1:0-16044 GCA_964012715.1 uncultured Rhodospirillaceae bacterium
GAAGATGTCGCGGGGGCGATCCATTATCTGTGCTCGGACGATGCGCGCTATGTCACCGGGACCGAGATCTGGGTCACCGGTGGGCAGCATATGTTCTAATTGCGCAATCGGCAGCGCGCGGTTTTTTTGCTGATTTTACGGTGGGTTAAGGCGAAACCTTCATGCGGTTTTTAACCGCGCTTTAACCACGTTCGCTTATCGTGCAGTGCGCTGTAATGGCGTTTCGTCCCCGTTCGGCGGGGGTGTATGATGATTTTTGCGCGTGTTGCCCGGGAAGGAGGGCGCGAACCATGGCCAAGCAGGTATCTCGAAAAGGGACTCCGCAGGACGAGGCAACCCCGGAAAGCGAACGCATTCCGACCGGTAGCGAGCCGACGCCCACATGGTCGCAATTGCCCGAGGTCGATGACCTTTTGGCGCCTGATGACTGGCGCGCGCCGTTCTACCTGCGCTGGAAGCTGCATATCCTGGCCGGTGGAGTCCTGACGGTTCTGTGGTTCTCCGTGGTCCTGGATTTCCTGGACGAGAGCCTTGGCCTTTCCAATCTGAACGAGTTGTTGCCGCATGAAGTCGGCGGCTTGGCCGCCGGGGCCTTTACGCCGGTCGCCTTTCTGTGGATGTTGATCGCCTATTTCGAACGCGGGCGGCAATTGCGTCATGAAACGGCGGTTCTTCGCAACCATCTGAAAAAATTAATTTATCCGTCCGACCGTGCCGATAGCCGGATGAAGGAAATCACCGACGCCCTGCGTAACCAGACCAAGGAACTGATCGCGGCTTCCGACGAAGCCGCGCGCCGCGGTCAGGCGCTGAGCGATATGATCCGCGAACGGACGCGTGACCTGGCCCAAGTGTCCGAAGACGCCGATCTGCGCGCCCATGCCGTGGCCGATGCCCTGAAACGTCAGACCCAGGATTTGTCCTCGGCGTCCGAGCGGGCGGCGGACCGGGCACGGGATGTCGGCGAAACCTTGTTCGAGCAGGCGCATGGCCTGACGGTTACCACGGACCGCGCCTCGGCCCGCGCCGAAGATATGATCCAAACCCTGAAACGCCGTGCCGAGGAATTGGACGGTGTGGCGCAGGAAGCCTCCAACCGGACGATCAAGGCGGTCGAAGCGTTCGACCGTCGTTCCGAGCGTTTGGATACCGTGTCCCGCGAGGCGCTGGCCCGCGGCGTTCAGGCCGACAGCCTTTTGGAACGTCGGATTGGCGAAATTCAGGAAGCTGCGGGCAAGGCCAATGCAGCCGTGACCGATGCCGCCGGGACGCTGGAGAACAGCGCCGAAAACCTGTCGCAGCGCGCTGATCGCGCCAAGGAAACGGCGGCGGAACTGGAAATGGGCTTGGGCCGTCAGGCCGACGTCCTGGACGGGGTCGGGGCCCGCGTGTCCGCGCGTATTTCGCAAATCAGCACGGAACTGCATGAAAACGCCGCAGCCTTGTCGACTGTAACCGAACAGGCGGTCGTTCAGGCGACCGACGCGGGCGGGCGTTTGGACCGTCAGGCTGCCGCTATTTCAGAGACCGTCGATCGTGCCGTCACGCGCCTTCTGCAATCCGGCGATGGATTGTCGGCCCAGGTCGACAACCTTCACGGTCAGGCGCAACGCATCGCCGATCAAAGCGATGCCGCCGCCGACAACCTGCGCCGAGCCACCAATGAATTGGGCGATAGCGCCGACCATGTGCTGACGCGCGCCGAACAAGCGGGGAGCGAACTGCGCGGCCGGTCCGAGGAACTGCGCGGCGTTGCCGACGATGCGGTCGGTCGGCTGGCGGAATTCGGTCGAGATGTCGGTCAGCGGCGCAACGAATTGGCCCAGGCCGCAGACTCCGCCGCCAACCGTTTGGCCGCTGTCGGGGCCGATCTGGCCCGCCGCCAGGGTGATCTTTCCAATGCCTCTGACGTCGCCGATGGCCGCGTCACCGCGTTGATCGAAGGACTGCGCGAAACGGAATCGACCCTGGCCCGCACAGTCGAAAAGGGGACGGCGGACGTGGCCTCGGTCACCCGTGCGCTGTTGCATGGCGCGGATCGGGTGCAAGCCTCGACCCAGCGCACGGAAACCATTGCCGCGACCCTGCAGGAAACCTTGCTTGGCCTGACAGAAGCCAGTGTTCAGGCGGTCGAACGCCTGGATCAACTGGGCGGTCAGATGAGTGCGCAATCGTCGCGGATTGGCGATGCGTCGGGTCTTGCGGTCACCAACCTGGAAAAAGTCTCAGCTTTGCTGCGCTTCCATTCCGATCGGTTGCGGGAGATGTCGCAGCGCGCGGTCGAACAGATGGGTGCTGCCGGTGGCGCCGTGGAAGGGGCGGGCGACAAGATCACGACCAAGGTCGACGAGGCCGACAAGCAGCTGCGTGCCTTGGATGCGAACATGCAGTCGCGCCTGGATCAGATTGTTTCCGCCTCGGCGCAGACCACGGCCGCAATCGGCGCGACCCTGGATGCGGTTAAGCGCGGCTCGGCCGGGTTGCAGGTATCCGGTGCTGAAGCGATCGGTGAAATGACAAAGGCCGGGGCCGAATTGAACGGTCAGGCGCGGGCCATCCGCGAGGTCTCCGATCAGGCGGCCAACCTTTTGTCGTTGGTCACGGAAACCCTGTTCCGGCAGGGAGAAATTGTTTCCGAAACCTCGGATGCGGCGGGCCGCAAGGTTGGCGCTCTGCGCGACGCTATGGAACTGCGCACGGTCGAATTGGAGCGGGTCAGCACCCTGGCGGACGAGCGGATCACCAGCGCCCGGCGGTTCCTGAAGGATGCGGCGGGCGATCTGGACGATGCCACGGCGCGCGCGTCGGAGCGCGTTTCCGAAGCTTCGACCGCCCTGAGTGATGGCAGCGCCAAGGTCGAGGAAGTCGTCGACCATGCGGTTTCGCGCCTGGGGACCATCGGCGATGTGGTCAAGGATGTTGTCGAAGAGGCCGTTGCCGATTCCGACCGCACCACGGCCCGTTTGGCGGGTATCCGCAATGGCTTGACCCAGTACCGGGGCGAGTTGGAAAGCGCCGTCACCGACGCTCGTGAAAAGCTGGTCGGCCTGGGAACGATCCTGCGCAATTCCGCTGCCGACGTGAACAAGGCGTCCGAGACGGCGGGCGGGGACCTGACCGTCTTCTCAGAACGTCTGAACGAACAGGCGGGTAACGTGACCCGCATGGCGAACGAGGCCGCGGCTCGCTTGATGCGGGTCGGCGAGGGCCTGCAGGGTCGCGCTAACGAAGTCGCGCAGACGGTCGACAAGTCGTCGAACATGGTGACGCTGATTTCCGACGCGCTGCATTCGTCGTCGCAGCAATTGACCTCGGTGGTCGAGCGGGCCTCGGGCCAGGTCGAAGCCATCGGCACCATGCTGCGCCAGCGGACGACCGAACTGGAAGGCATGTCGAACAGCACGCTGACCGGTCTGCGCGACCTGGGCCGCGAATTCCGAACCCGCTTGGACGAACTGGAAAACGTGTCCCGCGACCTGACCTCGCGCGTCGACGAGGCCTCGCACTCGCTCGACAGCCGCGCCGCTCAGTTGGATCGGGTGTCTGAGCGGGCGGTCGAACGCCTGGATCAGGCGGGCGAAGCCGTGGCCCGGACCTCGGCCCAGGCCGACGGCCTGTGGCGTGAAAGTAGTGAAAAAATCAACCGTCTGGCCGAAGGGCTGCGGGCCCATACGGACGAGGCGGGCGGTCTGGCCGACAAAGTCCTGTCCAAGATGGACGGCGCCGCCGAAACCCTGCGTCGCCAGATGGACCATTTGTCGTCCAACTACCGCCAGGCGGAACAGAGCATTTCCGCGCTGGGGCAATCGATCACCGAACGCGGGCGGCAATTGGGCAAGGCCTCGGACGAGGCGATCTCCAAGGTCGGCCTGTGGGATTCCGCCCTGCGCAATCAGGCGGAGAACATCAACCGTTCGCTGGGCGACTTCAGCCGCCGCGCGCAGGAAACCAGCACCAATCTGGAGGCTCAGTCGCGGCAACTGCATTTCGCCGCCGACGAGGCGCGCTCGATCCTGGATACATTGAACAAGCGCAAGGACGACGTGCAGGCATCGGACTTCCTGCAGCAAATGGCCTTTGTCGCCGAACGTCTGCAGTCGGTCGCGGTCGACCTCAACAGAACTTTGGAAGTGCCGATCAGCGAAGACGAATGGCGGCGCTTCAATCAGGGCGAAAAGGGTATCTTCGTCCGCAAGATGCTGGGTTTCCGCGAGAAGACGAAGCTGGACGCGATCAACAAGCTATATCGCGAAAACAGCGAGTTCCGCGATTACGCTGGGCGCTATCTGTCCGAATTCGAACGGGTCCTTCAGGATGCGGCCAAGCGCGATCCGGACAACATCCTGCGTACGACATTCCTGTCATCCGACGTGGGCAAGCTGTACATGATCCTGGCGCGGGCGTTGGGCCGAAATATCTGACGCGGGAATCAGTCGCCGCTGCCGGTACCTTCGTCGCTGTCTAGGGCATCCGCCGGATTGAACCAGCGCAGGTCGTCGGCCAGGCTCGTCACCTTGCCGATGACCATCAATGTCGCCCCGACAAGCTTGGCTTTCTCGACCGTATCAGCCAGATCCCGCAACGGCGCGCGGACCGTGCGTTGATCGGGGCGCGTGCCCTGGTTGATCGCGGCGGCGGGGGTGTCGGGTGATAATCCGTGGTCGATCAGGCGGCGGCATATGGTCTCCAGATTGGTCAGGCCCATATAGACCACCAGGGTCGTTTCCGGATCGGCCAAACCGTCCCAGTCCAATTCCAGCGAACCTTCGGTTGCCAAATGGCCGGTAATGAAGCGCACGCCGTGGGCCAGGCCACGGTGGGTCAGGGGAATGCCCGCATAGGCGGCGCAGGCCGCGGAAGAGGTGATGCCGGGCACGATCTCGAACGGAATGTTGGCTTTTGCCAGGTGCAGGGCTTCTTCGCCGCCGCGCCCGAATACGAACGGATCGCCGCCTTTCAGGCGCACCACTCGGCGGCCGGACAGCGCCAGTTTTACCAGCAGGGCGTTGATATCTTCCTGCGGCATATGGTGATTTCGGGCCTGCTTGCCGGCGAAAATGCGGCTGGCCCCGGCAGGAATCAGGTCAAGCACCTGATCGGACACCAATTTGTCATAGACGACCACATCTGCTCCCATGATCCGCCGCAGACCCTTGATGGTCAGCAGGTCCGGGTCGCCCGGTCCGGCGCCGACAATGGCGACGGGCGTAACGGCGGGGCGGGAATTTCCGTTCATGTGGTTGGCTTCGTTCGGTGATTGAGATATGACGCGGGGGCCCGGGAAGGCGATGCGCCGATTGGCCACACCTTTGTGCAAAATTCCCGGTAAATCAATGGCGCAGGCGACAAATTGTCCCCATCTAAGCCTGCGCGCCAACTGGAATACGGATATCCGCCCATGAATACAGCCTCGGACGCCCGCCAAGCTGGAATCGCGCCTGCGCGCGGATTTGATCCCGTCGCTGCCTGGTTGTTCCTGATCTGCGCGCTGGTTTTCGCCATGGTCGTGTTGGGTGGGGTGACGCGCTTGACTGAGTCGGGGCTGTCGATGGTCAATTGGCGGCCGGTGACCGGCTGGCTGCCGCCCCTGAGCCAGGCCGAATGGCAGGCGGCGTTCGACGCCTATCGGCAAAGCCCTGAATACCATCACATCAATCGGGGCATGAGCCTGGAAGGGTTCCAAGGGATTTTCTGGCTGGAATACCTGCATCGTCTGTTCGGGCGGGTGATCGGTATCGCGTTTTTCGTACCGTTCGTGTGGTTCATGGTGCGTGGACGGTTGACGGGCAGCCTTCGGACCAAGTGCGCCGTCATGTTCGTCCTGGGCGGCCTGCAGGGCGTTCTGGGTTGGTACATGGTCAAAAGCGGCCTGATCGATGAGCCTTCCGTCAGCCAGTACCGTCTGGGCGCGCATCTGTCCCTGGCGTTGGCGATATACCTTTTCGCGCTCTGGACGGCGCTGGACATCGTGCAACCGCGCGCCAAAGCGCTTGCGGCGGGGCAGGGGCCTGCGGCCAAGCTGGCCGCAGGTTTGCTGGCCATCGTCTTCTTGACCGTGTTTTCCGGGGCGCTGGTCGCAGGATTGGATGCGGGTTTTCTCTACAATACCTTTCCATTGATGGATGGCAGGTTGTTTCCCGCCGACGGTTTCGGCCTGACGCCGGCTTATCTCAACTTTTTCGAGGATCGGGCAACGGTTCAGTTCGATCACCGCGTCTTGGCGATGACCACGGTCTGCCTGGTTTTCGCCTATTGGATTTGGGTGCGGCGGTCGGATGCGGCGCCCGGTGTGAAGCAGGCCGCAGGCTTGATGGTTCTGGCGGTTTTCGCGCAGGCGACGATCGGGATTTCGACGTTGTTGATGGTCGTGCCGGTTTGGCTCGGCGCCCTGCATCAGGCCGGAGCGGTGGTTTTGCTGACGGCGGGGACCTGGACCTTGCACCAAGCCCGCCGTTAAGCGGGCGGTTGGTATCGTGTTGATAGATTTGGGTTCCCTAGCGGCCCGTTTCCCGGCAAACTGCGCCGCAGATATCTGCCCAAATTAAAACGGGACCAAAAAGACCCATGGATGGGGGAAGACCTGGTTATGAGTGATAAATTTCGCCTGATTACCCGAAGCGACTTTGATGGATTGGTCTGCGCCGTCCTTTTGAAGGAACTTGATCTGATCGACGACATCAAGTTCGTGCATCCGAAGGACATGCAGGACGGCACCATTTTGGTGTCCGAGCGCGATATTTCGACCAACCTGCCGTATGTCCCGGGCATTCATCTGGCGTTCGATCACCACCTCAGCGAAACGCTGCGCATGGAAGATAAGCCGGAAAATCATATTATCGATCCGAAGGCTCCGTCCGCCGCGCGCGTCGTCTACGATCACTACGGCGGTAAGGCTGCTTTCCCCAACGTTTCCGACGAAATGATGGAAGCGGTCGACAAGGGCGATGCCGCGCAGTTCAACAAGGACGAAGTTCTCGACCCTCAAGGCTGGGATCTGATGAACTTCCTGATGGATGCGCGCACGGGCCTGGGCCGGTTCCGTGAATTCCGGGTTTCGAACTATCAGTTGATGATGGACTTGATCGACTATTGCCGCGGTCATTCGATCGGCGAGATTCTGGCTTTGCCGGACGTCAAGGAACGCGTCGAACTGTACAACGAACACCGTGAAAAGCAGATTGATCAGATCAAGCGGTGCTCGACCGTGCATGGCAATCTGGTCGTTCTCGATCTGCGCGAAGAGGAAACGATCTTCGCCGGTAACCGGTTCATGATCTATGCGCTCTACCCCGACACCAACATCTCGATCCATGTGTTGTGGGGCATGCAGAAGATGAACACCGTGTTCGCCACGGGTAAATCGATCCTCAACCGGACGTCCAACACCAACGTCGGCGAGCTGATGTTGAAGTATGGCGGCGGTGGGCACCTGAATGCGGGGACGTGTCAGGTGGAAAACGACGATGCCGAACGGGTTCTGGGGGAACTGATCGAGCAAATCACCACGGACGGCTAATGGATCGGCGGGACGCTTCGAAACGTCAGAACCACAGCATGCCACGGGCGCTGCGCGCCGCCGTCGCATGGCCGATAGCGGCTGTTCTTGGGGGCGTTCTCGCCTTTGGGATGGCTGGGTGCACGGCCCAGGAATCCAGCGTTGCCCGGGTGATGGAAGCGCTGGGCGTCGATCATCTGGCGCTCAGTGATGAATCCCGCCGGGAACTTGAGCGTTTCAATGTCGTCTACGACCGCTATGCCAATTCCCAGGATGCGGAAGCGCGCTTGGATTACTTCCGCTTTGCATTCCGTCGCGTGCGGGCGTCCTACGTCCGCGAAGTCAGCGACGCGGAACTGATCGACGCCGCTATCAAAGGGGTCGAAAAAGACACGCCGGAGCCGGGCAGCTTAGCGCCCCGCGATTTGGTCGAGCGGGCCCTCAATGCGATGCTGCAGTCGCTCGACCCCCATTCCGATTACATGAACGCCCGCGAGTTCGAAGAAACCTTTATCTCGACCCGGGGTGAGTTCGGCGGCCTGGGCATCGAAGTCACCATGGACGAAGGTTTGGTCAAGATCGTATCGCCGATCGAAGACACCCCGGCCGCGCGCGCAGGATTGAAGTCGGGCGACCGGATTACCGCCGTCGACGGAGATCCGGTTTTGGGTAAGACCTTGAGCCAGGCCGTCGCGAAGATGCGGGGCCCCGCGGGGACGAATATCACCCTGCGTATCCGGCGCGGCGAACAGCCTGAGTTCGACGTCACGCTGGAACGGGCGGTGATCAAGGTCCAAGCCGTGCGGTGGCGGGTCGATGGTGATATCGGCTACGTCCGGGTCACCCGGTTCTCTGAGAAAGTCGAAAGCGGGATCGCCAAGGCAATGGCCGAACTGCGGACCCAACCGGGGACGCCGATCCGGGGCGTGGTCCTGGATTTGCGGTCTAACCCGGGCGGATTGCTGGATCAGTCGCTGATCCTGGCGGACAGCTTTCTGGACGATGGCGGGATCGTCAGCGTTCGTGGGCGGACGGCGTCCAACCAGCGGGAATACGACGCGCGGCCGGGCGATCTGGCTCGGAACCTACCGATCGTGGTGCTGATCAACGGCGGCTCGGCTTCGGCCTCGGAAATCGTCGCCAGCGCGCTGCAATTCCATCACCGGGCAACGGTGATGGGCACGCGATCTTTCGGCAAAGGGTCGGTGCAGACGATTATGCCGCTACCGGTCGAAGGGGCCCTGCGCCTGACCACGGCGCTATATTATTCCCCGTCCGGCCACACCATCCAGGCCGAGGGCGTGCATCCGGACATCGTCATCCTTCCGGAAGACGAAAAGGCCAAAACCGCCCAACGCGAGAAAGACCTGCCGGGTGCGTTGCCGGGCGAGGGCGAGACCGGCGTCGATGGCAAGCCGCGCATTCCCGAAAAGGCCTGCCCCGAGGAGGGCGAGCGTAAGGACCGTGTTCTGGGATGCGCCTATTCGTTCCTGCGGGCCGGGTCGACCGAGGGCTTCCTGGCCGATATGGCGGCGCGTGGTAAGCGGGCGAGCTAGTCGCCGTTCAGATCGAATTCCCTGAGAGCATATTCAACCAGGCGGTCGACGCAGGCGTCGATGTCCTGATTGGCGCTGTCGACGACCAACTCCGGCGCGAAGGGGGCTTCGTAGGGGGCGGAGATCCCTGTGAAGTCCGGGATTTCTCCAGCGCGCGCCTTTTTGTACAGCCCTTTGGGGTCGCGTCGTTCGCAGACCGCAAGGTCGGCGGCGACGTGGATTTCATGGAACAGGTCGCCGGCGCGGGCCCGCACGCCATCACGGTCGGCGCGATAGGGTGAGATGAAGGCCGTGATCACGATGACACCCGCCTGGGCCAATATCTGGGCGAGTTCGCCGACCCGGCGGACGTTTTCCTGGCGGTCTTCGGGCGAGAAGCCCAGATCCGAGCACAGGCCATGACGAACGTTGTCGCCGTCCAGCACGAAGACCTGCTTGCCGCGGCGGAACAGTTCTTCTTCCAAAGCCAGGGCGAGGGTCGATTTGCCGGACCCGGACAAGCCCGTCAGCCAAAGGATGCCGCTGGCATGGCCGTTTGTCTGCCAGCGTTCGGATTGCTCAATCCGATGCTCGACCCGCAGGATGTTTTCCGACTTCGGCGCGGCTTGGCGGTCGCGCTGGGCGAAGCCTTCCAAATCGATCAGGCCGCAACCAACGATCCGGTGATCCTGAACCAGGACAAATCGCCCGGTTGCGGCGCAATCGCCATGTGAATCCGCCGCCAACAGGCCGCGCGAGCGGAAGACGACATCCGCGATCTGATTGCGGTGCACGGCGTCTGCCTCGTTCTTCGACAGATCGCCCGTATCCAACAGGCTCTCAACCTTCTCGGCGATGACTAGGTGTTCGGCGGCGTTGAGCTTCATCTTGAATCGATTGCCGGGAGCCAAGGGGACAGAGCCGAACCACACGATACGCCCGCGAAACGTGCTACTGAGTTCGGGCGGCGTATTGCGATGGGTGGCAATGGCACCCCGCTCGATAAAGGATTGCTGATCCAGGGTGATGCCGATGGACTGACCGGTTTCAGCTGTTTGAGGAGCCTTTCCGGTAGCGGGCCAAGTTTCGATGGATTTAACCCGGGCAACCCGGTTGCCGGGCGAAAACAACACGTCGTCGCCGACCGACAACTGGCCGGACAGAACACGCCCCGCCAGGATGCGCCGTTCATCGAATTTGTAGACACCCTGCACGGAAAACCGCAGGGGGGCTGCGGACAGCGCCTTTTCGACCGCGCCCGGCGTCAAGGCGTTCAGACGGGCGATCAGCGCCGGCCCTTGATACCAAGGCATGGCGCCCTGGCCCGATAGGACGTTTTCGCCGTCCCTGGCGGCGATGGGGATGGCGTGGACTTGATCCGATGAAAAACCCAACGCTTCCAGGTGCGACCGGGCGGCATTCGCCAAATCGTTGAAACGGGCCTCGGCAAAATCGACCAGGTCCATTTTCGTCACGGCGACGATGATGTCCCGAATGCCCAGGATGCCCAGCAAGAAAGCATGGCGGCGGGTTTCGTCCTGAATGCCGTCCTTGGCGTCGATCATCAGCACCGCGGCATCGGCCTGGGCCGCGCCGGTGACCATGTTTTTGATGAACTCGTGATGGCCGGGGGCGTCGATGAACACGAACCGGCGGTCATCCGATTCCGCTTGAACCTGGGTTGAATCGATGGTGATGCCCTGGTCGCGCTCGGCTTTCAGGGCGTCCAACAGAAATGCCCATTCGAAGACCACGCCGCGTCGTTTACAGCTTTCGGCCACGGCTTCGACCTTGCCCTCGGGCAAGGCACCCAGGTCGGTCAGCAGCCGTCCCAGCAGGGTCGATTTGCCGTGGTCGACATGACCGGCGAATACGACCTTTACCACGGGCTTGCTTTTGGTGGGGGCAGCGGGGCTCATCACATATAGCCCTCGGTCCGCAGGCGCTCGAACGAATCCTCGGCCTCGTGATCCATGGCGCGGCCGGATCGCTCGGCCACCGAAGTCTGCTCCAGTTCGGCGATGATGGCCTCGATCGTCGCGGCATCGCTTCGCACGGGGTGGGTGATGTCCTTATCCCCGAGCGAGCGATAGCGCTGTCCGTTCTTGGCGAAATACAGATCGACCACGGGGATGTTTTCCCGCGCGATGTAGCGCCAGATGTCGATCTCGGTCCAATGCAGGATCGGGTGAACGCGAACGTGCGTGCCGGGGGGGAAGTCGGTGTTGTACTGGCCCCACAACTCCGGCGGTTGGTCGCGCACGTCCCAGGCGGCATCGGCGGCGCGCGGGCTGAACACCCTTTCCTTGGCGCGGGTGCCTTCTTCGTCGCGGCGGATACCGGCGCAGATGCCGTCGAATTTCTCGCGCTCGATCAGTTCCTTCAGGCCCTTGGTCTTACGCTGGGCGCGCCGCGTCGCGGGGGGGAGGTCCTGATCCATTTCCTCCAGCGGCGGACAACCGCCGACGATCAACTCGACGCCCCATTCCACGGCGTAACGGTCGCGGAAGGCGTACATTTCCGGAAACTTGGTGCCGGTATCGACGTGAATAAGCGGAAACGGCACATGGCCGAAGAACGCCTTCTTGGCCAGCCAGACCATGACGTTGGAATCTTTACCCAGCGACCACAGCATTCCCAGGCGCGAAAATGCCTGATAGGCCTCGCGCAGGATGAAGATGCTTTCGCTTTCCAGTTTGTCGAGGTCGTTCATGAGAGCTTGTTGCCGTAATGCCTTGAAAGCGCGCTTTTAATCCAGTTCATAGCCGGTGCAAACAGGGGATAGACTGGCTGGACCCCTTGAATGCATCCGATTGGCAGGGGCTGTTTTAACAGCCATGTCTTAAATACAAGTTTAATCGAGCCCAAAGGCCAAATAAGCCGCACCCTGATTGACAGGGAAATAACGGGCCTTTAGCAATCTCGGCGCGGCAGCCCAGCCGTTCTCAGCCAAGCGGGGAGGAAACAAGAAGCAAAATGGCAACGAACAAAGGACATACGGAAAGCCCCGTAGATACGTCTCCCGAAGTAGCGGACGAAGTAAAGACGACCACCTGTTACATGTGCGCCTGCCGTTGCGGCATCCGCGTGCACATGAAAGACGGTCAAATTCGTTATATCCAAGGCAATCCGGACCATCCGGTGAACCGTGGCGTTCTTTGCGCCAAGGGCTCCGCCGGGATCATGACGCAGAATTCCCCCGCGAAGCTGACCAAGCCGCTGAAGCGCGTCGGCCCCCGCGGGTCGGGCGAGTTCAAGGAAATCGAATGGGAAGAGGCGCTCGAGACCGCGACTGACTGGCTGTCGCGCATTCGCGCCACCGATCCCAAGAAACTGGCCTTCTTCACCGGCCGCGACCAGAGCCAGGCCCTGACCGGCTGGTGGGCGTCGCAGTTCGGTACCCCGAACTTCGCGGCCCACGGCGGGTTCTGTTCCGTCAATATGGCGGCGGCCGGGCTATACACCATCGGTGGCAGCTTCTGGGAATTCGGTGAACCCGACTGGGACCGCACCAAATACTTCATGATGTTCGGCGTTGCCGAAGACCATGACTCGAACCCGATCAAGATCGGCCTGGGCAAGATCAAGACCCGAGGGGCGAAGTTCGTTTCCGTCAACCCGGTTCGGTCCGGCTATTCCGCCATCGCCGACGAATGGGTCGGCATCCGCCCCGGCACCGACGGCCTGTTCATCATGTCGATCATTCACGAGCTGCTGAAAGCCGGGAAGATCGACGAAGAATATCTCGTTCGTTATTCCAACGCCCATTGGCTGGTGATCCAGGATCCGGGCGCCGCCGACGACGGCTTGTTCGTCCGTGACGCCGACGGCAACCCGCTGGCCTGGGACGGCGAGAAAAAGGCCATTGCGGACGCCAACTCGATCGACACCAAGCCGGCTCTGGTCGCCGATGTGACCCTGGCCGACGGGCGCAAGGCCGTTCCGGCGTTCCAGATCATGGCCGAGCGTTATCTGGACAAGAAATACACGCCCGAGGCCGTCGCCGAGGAAACGGGGATCGACGCCGACACCATCCGCCGCCTGGCCGCTGAACTGGCCCAGGTCGCGTTCGAGGAAACGATCGAGATTGATCAGCCCTGGACCGATTGGGCCGGGCGCAAGCACGACAAGATGATCGGCCGTCCCGTCGCGTTCCACGCGATGCGCGGCATTTCCGCCCATTCCAACGGCTTCCACACTTGCCGGGCGCTGCATGTGCTGCAGATGATCCTGGGCACGGTCGATTGCCCGGGCGGGTTCCGCTACAAGCCGCCGTTCCCCAAGCCGTGCCCGCCGCCGCTGAAGCCTGCCGGTAAGCCGGGCGAGGTTGCCGCCGAAACGCCGCTGCCGGGACCGCCCCTGGGCTTCACCACGGGACCCGAAGACCTGATCGTCGAGGCCGATGGTTCGCCCCGGCGCATCGACAAGGCGTTCTCGTGGGAACATCCGGTTTCCGTCCACGGCATGATGCATATGGTTATCACCAACGCGGCCAAGGGCGATCCCTATCCGGTCGATACCCTGTTCATGTTCATGGCGAACATGAGCTGGAATTCGACCATGAACTCGTCCGGCGTGATGGAAATGCTGACCGATAAGGACGAGGAAACGGGCGAGTACAAGATCCCGCGCATCATCTACTCCGACGCTTATTTCTCGGAAATGGTGCCCTTTGCCGACCTGATCCTGCCGGATACCACTTACCTGGAGCGTTGGGACTGCATCTCGTTGTTGGATCGTCCGATTTCGGAAGCCGACGCGGCGCAGGATGCGATCCGCCAGCCGGTGATCCAGCCGGATCGCGACGTCCGTCCGTTCCAGACGGTCCTGTTGGACCTGGGCGCGCGCCTGGGCCTGCCGGGGATGGTCAACGCCGACGGCTCGGCCAAATACCCGGGCGGCTATGCCGATTACATCGTCAACCATGAACGGGGCCCCGGCATCGGGCCGCTGATCGGGTGGCGTGGTGAAAACGGCGACCAAGCCTGCAAGGGGGCTCCGAACCCGGATCAGCTGAACCGCTATATCGAAAACGGTTGCTTCTACACCCACGAAATTCCGCACGAGGCGCTGTATTTCAAGATGGCCAACAAGGCCTATCTGGAATGGGCGACCGAGGCCGGGTTCATGGGCCACGCCAACCAGGTCGTGTTCCACCTGTATTCCGAACCGCTGCAGAAATTCCGCCTGGCCGCGCGCGGTCATGGCGACATTCAGCCGCCGGAGAAGGATCGTCAGCGGATCGACGCCTATTTCGATCCGATCCCGATCTGGTATCCGCCGTTCGAAGGCACCATGGTCGATACCGAGGAATATCCGCTGCATGCCCTGACCCAGCGTCCGATGCAGATGTATCATTCCTGGGGTTCGCAGAATGCCTGGCTGCGCCAGATCACCGGCTCCAACAAGCTGTACATCGGCATGGAGGTCGCTGCCCGTCACGGGATCGAAGACGGCGACTGGGTCTGGATCGAAAGCTATCACGGCAAGGTCAAGGCGCAGGCGGCCCTGATGGACGGCGTCAACAAGCACACCGTCTGGACCTGGAACGCCATCGGCAAGCGGGCCGGGGCATGGAACCTGGACAAGGACGCCGGCGAGGCGACCAAGGGCTTCCTGCTCAACCACGTCATTTCCGAGCTGCTGCCGGAACGGAACGGCTATCGGTACTCGAACTCCGATCCGATTACCGGGCAGGCGGCTTGGTACGACCTGCGCGTCCGTATCGAGAAAGCCAAACCGGACGAGGCCGCGGAGACCTGGCCGAAGCCCGATCCCTTAACGCCGCCACCGGGGATGCCGAAAAGCCCCGATGTTCTGCGCTACGGCGCCGGTTTCAAAAAGAACGGGGGAGGGAACTGAGATGACTATTCTTCCCGGTGAAACCCCGAAAAAGCTCGGCCTCGTCATCGACCTGGACATCTGCGTCGGCTGTCATGCCTGCGCCGTGAACTGCAAGGAATGGAACACCGGCGGCCATATGGCCCCGCTGACCGATCTTCAGCCCTATGGCGCCAAGCAACAGGGCGTGTGGTTCAACCGCATTCATGCCTTCGAAGCCCAGCGTACGGACGGCAAGCCCAACCAGACGGTGCACTTCCCGAAATCCTGCCTGCACTGTCAGGACGCGGCCTGCGTCACCGTCTGCCCGACGGGCGCCAGCTTCAAGCGCTCGGCCGATGGCATCGTTCTGGTCGACGAAAGCAAATGCATCGGCTGTAAGCTGTGTTCTTGGGCTTGTCCCTACGGCGCGCGCGAGTTCGATGCCGATGCTGGCGTGATGAAGAAATGCACGCTCTGCATCGACCGGATCTACAACGAGCATATTCCCGAGCGGGAACGTGTTCCGGCCTGCGTCTCGACCTGCCCGGCTGGGGCGCGTCACTTCGGCGACTTGGGCGATCCGAATTCGGACGTTTCCAAGCTGGTGGCCGATCGTGGCGGATACGACCTGATGCCGGAAATGAACTATAAGCCGACCAACAAGTATCTGCCGCCGCGTCCGCGACGGGCCGAAGCCGCGCCCGGCGGGCCGAAGGACCTGAACGCCGAACCGGGACCGGAAAATCCGATCCTGCGTTGGGTCGACAAAGTCCTGTCCCGCTAAACCAAGACATCCAAGAACGAAGAGTAATTTCCCATGCATCCGGCATTTTCGGTCATCTTCTTCACGGTCTCGTCCGGCGCGGGCTATGGCCTTCTCGCACTTCTCGGCGCGCTTGGCGCCATGGGCATGCTGCCCGCCGACAAGGCCTTCGGCCTGACGGCCATCGTATTGGCGTTGGGTTCGGTCACGGCGGGGCTGTTGTCGTCGACCTTCCACCTGGGGCATCCCGAGCGCGCCTGGCGTCAGCTCGAGCTGCGCGCCGAGCGCGCGCAGCAGCGCGCGGCGCTCCAGGCTCATCGTATCGGGCATGGTCAACACGAGCTTGTAGCCGCGGCTCGCGCAGATGTAGGCGAGCGCGATGCCGGTGTTGCCGCTGGTGGGCTCGACGAGCAGGGTGTTTTGATCGA
>CAXGUG010000085.1:0-16027 GCA_964012715.1 uncultured Rhodospirillaceae bacterium
ACGCCTTCTGAACAGGGCGGACCGCCGACCAGATCGCCAGCCCCAGCCAAGTCAACAGCATGGTGTCGATCTCGGCGTTGCCTCGGGCCGCCATCCCGACCGGGAACAAACGATTGGCCCAGAACAGGACCGCGATGGCCACGGGCAGACCGGCCACGGTCGCGACGTTCAGGCGTTCTACCAGTTTGAATCCGAACGGCGGGCGCGCGGGGTCGGGCAGGCGATGACGCCGTTTGACCGTCCACAGGATCAGGCCCGTCGCGATCACCGCGCAGCCTAGCAGGCCTGATACAAAGAACAGGAAGCGCATGGTCTGATCCGCGAACCGCGCGGTATGAATGCCGTAGATGACCGCGCCGCTTTTGGCTGCGGCCCCGGTCGCCCCCGTGGCGCGCAGAACCTCGCCGCTGACGCCGTCGAACAGCATCCATTCGGCGCGGTGGGACAGGATGTCCGTTTTGCTTCGGTAGACGGTGATCCGGGCGTTGGCATCGCCCGGATTGTCGATCGATATCCGCTCGGCTCCGCTGCCGTTCCAATGCGCGGCGGTCTGGGCCAGGATTTTGGACAGGTCGACCAGGGGCGCGGGCCGTCCCGCCGGGGCCGGTGCTTCGGCCTGGTAGCCCAGGTCGTCGAAGAACGCCCGATTGTCGGGGAAGGCGATCTTGATGCCCCAGGGCATATACAGGGGCAACAGGGTGACGATCCCGGAATAAACGATGAAGATGAAGAACGGCAGGGTCAGCACGCCGATGGCGTTATGGGCGTCCAGCCAGGAACGTTGGCCCTTGCGCGGGCGGAAGGTGAAAAAATCGCGGAAGATCGCGCGATGGGTGATGATGCCGCTGACGATGGCGACCAGCGTCGCCACGGCGCAGAACCCGACCAGCAGGCGGCCCCAGAACGACGGCATCAGCAGGTCGAAGTGGAAATAGTACAGCGAGTCCGCGCCCCGCGTTTCGCGCACTTGGGCGGGCGCGCCGGTCGCCGGGTCCAGAAGCTCATGGCCGAACGACGGCCCCTCGGGTGCGCCGCGGAAATAGGCGTTTATGTAGGGGGCCCGGTCGTTGGGCATTTCGAAGAACCAACTGCGGGCGGCGGGGGCGATCTGGTGCAGGCGCTTGACCGCCGCATTGGCGGCGGTGGCGGGGGCGACCGCCGCCGGGCGCAGTTCCGGCATCATCCATTGGGTCAGTTCCAGCCGGTAGAAGCAGGCCGTGCCCGTCACGAACACCGCGAACAGCAACCAGCCGCACAAAAGTCCGACCCAGGTATGAAGCCAGGCCATGGATTGGCGCAGGGTCTGTTTCACGAACCTACCCCCGGACCGAAATGCACGATCGCGGCGGACAGGGCGGCCAGCGCCGCCAGCCAGGCCCATAGACGAAGCGGCCGCCGGGTCGAGAACGTCCAGATCCACAACCCAACCCAGATCGGCGCGGCCAAAAGCATGGCCGCCGCAATCGGATCGGCCTGGGCCGGAAACAGCAACGCGGCGCCCATGACGATGAGCGCCGCAATGCCATATCCACCGAAGGTCGCGGCGACGACTCTGCCTAGCGTCTCTGCCATGCGTAACTCGGTCTCGACATTCTGTTCCTAGCTGATGGGTGCGGATCGCCCCCGTCAGGGTCGTCTTAGTCATAGTGGCTGGTCGGAGTATAGATCAATATTAAATGCAAATAATTTTCGTTCTCAAAAAAATTGATCGATATCTTATCGCCGGCTTGGGCCACGCATATCCATAGCCGTCTATTTTCGATTTATGAGAGGCGGGCGATTTTGGTTCCGAAACGGGATGGCTCCGAAGATGAGACCAACGCCAAGCGTCAGGGCGACGAGGTCTGCAACCGCGCTAGCGGTACCACCGGCGGTATAGGCGTTGATCAGATGCACGCCGGTCGTTAGCCAGGAAATCAAAGGAATTGCAATCAAGCATGCCCCTGTCGCGATCAGGAGTTCGCGCCCTCCACGATGAGTTGGCCGCCATCCAGCCCAAAGCGCGGCGGCTCCCCATGAAGCAAGGAGAATGGCGATCAGGTGACTCTGGGCAATGCCAGTTTGGCCCGGAATAAGCCGGGCGGCGATAAACAGAACCACGATGGCCATCGGCAAACCGCAACAGACGGCGGCGGTTGAGCGGTCCCAAGCCCGGGCGAGTCTGTTTGGCGGCGCGGGAAGCCGCGACCGCCATACCCAAAGCCCGGACAGGATCAGGATGCAATTGCCCGCACCGAAGAGAACATAGAGTACTTTCACGGCGATCCCGCCGAAGCTCCCGTAATGTAGGGGCGCGATCATGCCGTATACGCGGCGCCCCAGGGTTTCACGGCTCCAATCCGTGACGGACAGCACCTGTCCGGAGGCACCGTCGAGGGTGACCCACGGGTAATAGATCAGGGTGCCGGAGACGTCGCCGATGATTTCAATCCGCGCCCCCGCGGTGTCGTGGCCGCGCACCGATACGATGCGGGGGCTGAGAACCGGAAACTCCGTTCGCGCGATGGCCAGCGCCTGAGAAAGTGGAATCGTATCAGCCGGGATTGAGAGCGCCGGTGGCATGGGGCCGCCCATCAAGGCTTCGGTCGCGGCCTGCGTATCGCCTTTGAACGAAATGAAGGTGGCTAGGGGAAGCAAGAGCCCGACAAATCCCAGAAGCGTTCCGGTCAGAGCCATGACCGCATGAAACGGAAGGCCCCAGAGCCCAATTGATTTGTGAAGGTCGGCCAACATCAGCCGTCTGCTACGTCCTAACCGAAAGGTAAAGAACTCGCGGATAAATTTACGATGAAGGAACAGACCAGACAGAACGGAGACAAGCATCAGCAACCCGATGAGGCCGACCAGATAGCGGCCGAGAGGTTGCGGCAGCAACATGTCGGTGTGTAGCCGCGTCAGGACGCCGGCAGCATCATTCTCGTTTGTGGTGATAGGTTGTCCGTTGTCCGGGGCGATGTGGATTGTTTGCCGTGGATCACCGAGACGGATCGACAGAACGGGGTGATAGCCCGTCGGTAGGGTGATTTGCAGGTTTCGGACGGCTGCATCGGGCGCAGCATTCAGAGCGCGCGCCACGGCACGGTCCAGAACCTGCGGAGCCAATGCCGCCGGCGGGGCCGTATCTCCTCGTTGCCAAGGGCTTAACTCGCGGTCGAACAGCGCGCAGACGCCTGCCAAGGAGATGACGTAGAAGATCAGTCCACATGCGAGGCCGATCCAGGCGTGAAGGTCGTACAACAGTTTGAAGGGTTGCCGCTTCATGACGTTAACCGAGCCATTCGGCATAAGCCGCCGCGGCGCAGGCAATGACGATCAAACTCAGCCGGGACAGCGTGCGCCACGGGCTGGCGTCCACGTATAGCCAAATCAGCAACCCGCACCATATGACCGGCCAAAGAACGAGAATGAATAAAGAACGGTCGAGGCTATCGATCGGAAGCAGCAGGCACAGGGATGCGGACAACGCCAATGAAAGAAGCGATGCGCTGCTAACAGCCAAGGTCAGGAAGCCGCCGGCAAGCGGACGGAAGAAAGGCTGAGAACGTTGTTTCGATGATGGTTTCTTGCCATCGCGACGATCATGCCAGGCAAACCCCAGGCTGGTCATGAAGCCGACGATGCCCAAGGACCCGATCCAGATCGGAAAGGGGATATCCGCTGGCAACCAACATAGTGCGCCGAAATAGCTGGTCAATAGCAGGCCCCATCCGGTGGCGAGAAGTGCGGAGCGTAGGGTTGCTCCGGTTGTTCCCGCGCACCGTAGGCAGATAGAGGCTGCCAAGCTGATCGCGGCGACGGCAAGAATCTTCGAGATCATCAAGGACGTTATTAGAACTTGCCCGTCACGCTGACGCCGATGACTCGACGCGGCCCCAAGGTCGCGGCGATGTCCTGGGTCGTGTTGCGGTCGTGATACGTGAAGTAGTCGTTCGCCAAGGCGTTCTCGACATAAAGCATTGCGTTCCAGTTATCGTTCTGGAAACCGGCCTGAAAGTTCGTGACCCAATAGCCGTCGAGATATTCCTGGGGTGCGTTTCCGAAACGCGCGAGGAAGTGGGACACGTATTTGGCATCGCCGCCGATATAAAAGCCGGTGGGGTGTTCGTAACGTGTGCCGAAGGCTAGGTTCCATCGCGGTGCTTGCGGGAACGGCAGGCCGCTTAGGTCGCCATAGGTCTTGTCATTGAATTCTTCGAATTCCGTGGCGGAATACCCGATGGAGGCGAAGGCCGAAATTTCCTTCGTGACGTCGTACTGGCTTTCCACTTCAAAGCCCATGACCGAAGAATTCGCGGCGTTCGTCGTATAGTCGGAGTTTCCGTCGTTCGGGTCTTCCTGAATTTCAACCTGTTGATCCTTCCACTTCATGTAGAAGGCATTGGCGGTCAACTGCAGGCGGTCGTTCAGGAACGAGCCTTTGTAGGAGAGTTCATAGTTCCAGGCGAATTCGGCGTCGTAGCTGAAGGTTTTCCCGGTCGAACTCTGGACCCCGGCGCCGCCGCTACGGAAACCCTTCTGCGCGGTAAAAGCAACGGATTGATTGGGAGCGAGTTCCTTGATTAAACCGAATTTCGGCAGGAACACCAATTCGTCGAATGACGTCCGGTTGTTGGTTCTGACCGCTCCGTTGCGGGTGAAATAGTTCTGGTTGTTTTGATCCGTATGATCGACACGCCCGCCGCCGACAACCTTCCAACTGGGCAGGAATTCGTATGTCGCCTCGCCGAACAAGGCGGTATTGACGGCCTTTTCGTATGACTCGCTGTAGTCTGATCGTGAAAAGTTGGCCGGGCGGCGGTAATGGCTTTCGTCTTCTTCAATTGACATGAAGACACCGGCAACAGCCTGCCACGATTCGGTTCTCAGATTGGCCCGGAACTCCTGGCTCCCCAGATAACTCTCGTAGCCGCCCTGGGTGAAGTTCGATTCTCCGAATGTGCCCTCGTTGACCGACGGGCGTTCCATGTCGGTGAACGAGTAGGTCGTCAGCGACGTCAATTCAAGGCCCGGAAACAGGTCGTGTTTGAACTCGAACGAGATGTTCTGGGTATCGGCGGATCGGGATTCCGCGAACACGGCGGAATTGAAGTCGCCTCTGCGTTCCCCGTACTCGTGCCCGACATTGGGGCCGCCGATGTCGTTGCTATTCGGAGAATCGTGGGAATAGGAATAGCTGAACAGTGCCGATGTGTCCGGCAGCGCCGCCGGCAGGAATAGGACTTTGCCGCGAATCTGATAATTCTGGTCCGTGATGTACTCATCGAAACGCGAGAAGTTTTCGTAATCGGGATAGTTCAGGTCGCTTTCGCTGGATGCATATTGCGCGCTGAAACGCATCGCGACCTGATCCTGGACGATCGGCGCGTTGAGCATGATGGCACCGCCGCGGGTGTCCATGGTGCCCAATGTCATGTTCGCGGCACCTTCCCAATCGAAAGTCGGGTCGGCGGTCTTCAGGTAGATGGCGCCTGCAAGAGCGGCCCGTCCGGAAAGGGTTGACTGAGGTCCGCGATAAACTTCGACCTGTTCGACATCCCACAAACTGCGGGCACCGCGTCGGGCGCCGTACACTGTCTGGGGCGTGCCATCGACATACAACGTCGCCAGCGGCTTGCTGCCGCCCGGGGTCATGCCTTCCGAATTGATGCCGCGAATGATAAAGCCGCTGTCCGCCCAATCGGAATCGTTGACGTTGCCCAGAACGCGAAAGGCGTCCCGGAAGCTGGTCAGGTTGCGTTTCTCGATTTCCTCCGACTGCACGATGCCGACGCTGGATGTGACCTCGCCGAGGCTTTGAGTGCTTTTCGCCCCGTACACCGAGATCGCCTGCATGGTCGTTACCGCGCTTTGCGCGGGATGGCTGAGCGCCACGGTGCGTTCGCCCGTGAATTCGAAGGTGACGCCTGTACCCGCCAAAAGCCGGGTCAGAGCCTCGAATGCGGTCAGCGACCCGGTGACGCCCGGCGATTGCAGGCCGGAAAAATCCCCGGTTCTGTACGCGAAGGACACGCCGGTGATGTCGGAATACTTTTCCAGCGCGATGGACAGGGGTTGGGCTGGGATCTGGAAATTCGAGACCGAAGTTTCCTGGGCAGGGCTCTGGGCGGTTTCCGATGCATGCGCCCTGGAAGCAGAGCTAAGCGCCGTGCCGATCAGTAATATTGCCGCAAGCGTCCGCACCCCCCGGTAGCGGCTGATTTCGGTCTTGGTTTTCATCATTTTCCCCCAATTAGGACAGTTTGTTGGTAATCATAAGCAAATGCAAATAAGTCGCACTCGCGAAATGTCGTCATTGGGTTGACGAGTAACTGGCCGCGATCCGGTGCCTGCACCGGTTATTTTTTATCCGGCGTCGGCAGGGCCGGGGCCTATCGGATGACCATCAGATAGTCGGTCACCCGGGTGACGGTCAGGCCTTGCGTCGCCGCCAGGGCGCGCAGGCCACCGTCCAGCGACGACAGCGATAGTCGCGCCGTGACCGGCGTCAGGCGCGCCGGATCGGCCAACAGCAAGATCCGGCCGGGCCGGTAACGGTCGATCTCGGCCAGGGCCTGTTCGAACGATTGACCGTTCAGCACGATCAAGCCCCGCCGCCAGGCCAAGGCCGGGATACGGCCGTCGGCGACGTGATCGACGGCCCCCGGGGTTTTGCCCGGGCGATAGGAAACGCGGTCCCCGGCGGAGAGGGTGACCTGCGCGCCGCCGGTCGTGACCTGGACCACGCCTTCGGTCACCGTCACCTGCGCGGCCTGTCCGTCATCGCGGACGGCATAGGCGGTGCCGATGGCCCGGGCCTGTCCGTCCTGGGCCTCGACATCGAAGGGGCGGTCTGGGTTCTTGGCGACTTCGAACAGGGCTTCGCCCTTGAGCAGGGTCACCCGCCGCGTCGGGCCGGAAAAATCGACCGCGATGGCGCTGTCGGTGTTCAGGTAGGCGACGGATCCGTCGGGCAGGTCGACCTGCGCCTGTTCGCCGGTCGGGGTGCGGTAGTCGGCCTGTAGGCGGACCGGCAGGTCGAATGCCTCGGCGGCGACGAACAGGGCCAGACAGGCGGCGAGCAACCCCGCTGCCATCACCGCGCGCCGCGCCGGTCGTTTGGGCCGCATAGGCGTGACGTTGTCATGAGAGGGCCCATGGGCAGTCGGCGCAAACGCGGCGGCCATGTCGCCCGCCATGTCCCAGGTCTGCTGGATTTCGTCGAATGCAGCCCGGTGGTGCGGGTCGGCGAGCAGCCATTCATCCAGGCCGCGCCGTTCCTCGGGCGTCATCGCGCCCTCGGACGCGCGCAGGAACCAATCCATGGCGTCATCGTCTATGCGGCTGTCGGGGGGCTGAATATCCGGCATCTCGGGTCTTGTCATGGGTTGCGCGCGGGGTCCTTGTTATATGGACGATTGGGGCGGCGCTATCCGGTGCCTTTCGTCGGCGGGTTTTTGTCGGATGGCGCGTCGTCGCGGAATTGCCGCCGGGCCCGGACCAGGGCGTCGAGGACGCGCTTCATGTCCTTGTAGACGGTGGTGATGCCGATCCCCATTCGTTGGGCGATTTCCGGCTGGGACAGGCCCTCGAACCGGCTCATGAAAAACACCTGACGGCAGCGTTCCGGAAGGTCCGCAACGGCGGCTTCCATATGGCTCAGTTCGGCCTTGGCCATGAGGTGCCGTTCGGGCGTCAGGTCTTCGGCCTGCCGCCAGACTACGCCGTCGGCTTCGGCAAGGATTTCGCCGCGCCGCTTCTCGACCCGGATATGGTCGGTCGCCAGATTCGCGGCCATGGTGAACAGATAGGCGCGGCGGTCGCGCACGCTGGGGTCTTCGTCACTGCGCAGCAGTTTGACGTAAAGATCATGGGCGATGTCGGCGGCGAGCGAACGCGATCCCAGCCTTCGGCCAAGAAAGCTCAGCAGTTCCCATTCGTATTCGTGATAGGCGCGCAGCAACAGCGACTCGCGCATGACCGGCCCCGGTTCGTTCAGTGGGTTGGCACGGCACGCCGTTCTTTCGGGCACCGCGATGTCAGCGGAGCATAGTCATACTGAGAATCATTCTCAATTGTAAAGCCCCAAGGCCGGGGAGGTGCCGGGATGGATGTCAGGCCGCGCCGAACCCGCCGCCGCCGGGCGTTTCGATCACGAACACATCCCCGGCGGTCAGGTCGCGGCGGTCGGTGCCGGTCAGGTCTTCGGTCCTGCCGTCGGCGTACTCCACCCGGTTGACGCCGATCGTTCCGGCCCCGCCGCCGTCCAGGCCGTGGGGCGGCACGCGACGATGGCTGGACAAGATCGCCGCCGTCATGTCTTCCAGGAAGCGAACCCGGCGGATCACGCCGTCGCCGCCATGATGGGCCCCCGGCCCGCCCGAACCTCGGCGGATGGCGAAGCTTTCGAGCAAGACCGGGAAGCGCCATTCCAGCACTTCCGGGTCGGTCAGGCGGGTATTGGTCATATGGCAATGAACGGCGTCGGTGCCGTCGAAATCCGGCCCGGCCCCCGAGCCGCCGCAGATCGTTTCGTAATACTGATGCCGGTCGTTGCCGAAGGTGAAATTGTTGCAGGTCCCCTGACTGGCGGCCAGCACGCCGAGCGCGCCATAGATCGCATCGGTGATCGCCATGCTGGTTTCCACGTTGCCCGCGACTACGGCGGCGGGATAGGCGGGGGCCAGCATCGAGCGTTCGGGGATGATCAGGTTCAACGGCTTCAGGCACCCGGCATTAAGCGGGATGTCGTCGTCGATCAGCGTGCGGAACACATAGAGCACCGCCGCGTGGCAGATCGCCGAAGGCGCGTTGAAATTGCTATCCAACTGATCGGACGAGCCGGAGAAATCCAGCGTCGCCTCGCGCTTGGCGCGGTCGACGGTCAGCTTCACGTCGATCACGGCACCGTTGTCCATTTCACTGCGGAAATGGCCGTCCTGCAACACGTCGAGAACCCGGCGCAGGCTTTCCTCAGCATTGTCCTGAACATGGTCCATATAGGCCCAGACCGTTTCCAGGCCGAAGTGATCGACCATCCGGCGCAGTTCCTGCGCACCCTTTTCGTTGGCCGCGATCTGCGCCGCCAGGTCGGCTAAATTCTGGTCGAAATTGCGTACCGGATAGGGACCGCCGCACAGCAGTTCGCGCAGGGCTTCTTCGCGCAGGTTGCCTTGATCGACCAGCAGGAAGTTGTCGATCAGCACCCCTTCCTCGGCCACGGTGCGGCTGTCGGGCGGCATCGAGCCGGGCGTGATCCCGCCGATATCGGCATGGTGGCCGCGCGACCCGACATAGAACAGGATGTCCCGGCCCGCGTCGTCGAACACCGGGGTGATGACCGTGACGTCCGGCAGGTGCGTGCCGCCGTTATAGGGCGCGTTCAGGGCATAGACGTTGCCCGGCTTCATCTTGCCTTCGTTGCCGCGCATCACGGCGCGGATGCTCTCGCCCATGGACCCCAGGTGCACGGGAATATGCGGCGCATTGGCGATCAGATCGCCATGGCGGTCGAACACGGCGCAGGAAAAATCCAGCCGTTCCTTGATGTTCACCGAATAGCTGGTGTTGGCCAGGGTCGTGCCCATCTGCTCGGCGATGGACATGAACAGGTTGTTGAAGATTTCCAGCATCACAGGGTCGGCCTTGGTGCCGATGGCCTGCATCTCGGGGCGGGGCTCGGCCCGGGTCAGGACCAGATGTCCCTTGCGGGTCAATTCGGCGGCCCAGCCCGGCTCGACCACGATGGTCGAGGTGCTTTCGATCAGGATCGCCGGCCCAACCACCCGGTCGCCGGGTAACAACGCCTCGGTCCGGTAGACGGGGGCGTCGTGCGCGCCGCCGCCCGAGACCATCGCGACATGATCCATGGGGCGCAAGGCGGCGACGCCCGGCATGTCTTCGATGTCCGGGTCCTCGGCCAGTCCGGCCCGGCCCACGACCTCGACCGAGACGGCTTCGATCACATGGCCCCGGCCCGGCGCGGTAAATCCGTAGCGCTGGCGGTGCAGGGTTTCGAATTCGTCGATCATTTTCTGCCGGTCGCCGAACGGAACGATCAGGGCCGTGTCCGTGCCCGCGTAGCGCAGATGCGCGCGGCGCAGGGTTTCGATGTTCTCCGGCGCGATTCCCTGGTCGGAAATCTCCGCCCGGGCCTCGGCTTCCAGCCCTTCGATCACATTCATCAGGGGGCCGGTCAGGCCCGCTTCCAAGGGGGCCTCGACGGCTTTTTCGCGGATTGCCCGCACATCGGCCAAGCCCATGCCATAAGCCGACAGCACGCCCGCGAAGGGATGCAGGAACACGGTATTCATGCCCAAGGCGTCGGCAACCAAGCAGGCATGCTGACCGGCGGCCCCACCGAAACAGTTGAGGACATAGCCGGTCACATCATGGCCGCGCTGGACCGAAATCTTCTTGATCGCGTTGGCCATGTTTTCGATGGCGATCTGCAGGAAGCCCTCGGCCACTTCCTCGGGCGTGCGGTCGTCGCTGGTCTGGTCGCGGATGGTCCGAGCCATGGCCTTGAACCCGTCACGCACGGCGCGGGCGTCCAGCGGCTGATCGGCGTTGGGGCCGAACACGGCGGGGAAGTATTGCGGCTGAACCTTGCCCAGCATGACGTTGCAGTCGGTCACGGTCAGCGGCCCGCCCCGGCGGTAGCAGGCCGGGCCCGGGTCGGCCCCGGCGCTGTCCGGCCCAACCCGGTAGCGCGCGCCATCGAAATGCAGGATCGACCCGCCCCCGGCGGCGACGGTATGGATGTTCATCATCGGCGCGCGCATGCGCACCCCGGCGACCTGGGTTTCGAAGGTGCGCTCGTACTCGCCGTCGTAATGGGACACGTCGGTCGAGGTGCCGCCCATGTCGAAGCCGATGATCTTGTCGAACCCGGCCATGCGCGCGGTTTCGACCATGCCGACCACGCCGCCCGCAGGGCCGGACAAAATCGAATCCTTGCCCTGGAACAGGCGGGCGTCGGTCAGCCCGCCGTTGGATTGCATGAACTGTAGGCGGGTATTGCCCAAATCCGCCGCGACCCGGTCGACATAGCGGCGCAGGATCGGCGACAGATAGGCATCGACCACGGTGGTGTCGCCCCGGCTGACCAGCTTCATCAGGGGGCTGACCTCGTGGCTGACGGAAATCTGGGTAAAGCCGATTTCGCGGGCGATCTCGGCGGCGCGGCGTTCATGATCGGCATAGCGATAGCCGTGCATGAAGGCGATAGCCGCGGCCCGAATGCCGGCGTCGAAGGCGGCTTGCAAGCCGGCCCGAAGCTGCGCTTCGTCCAGCGGCGTCAGCACGTCGCCCTGGGCGTTGAGGCGCTCATCAGCCTCGATCACCTGTTCGTACAGCATTTCCGGCAGCACGATATGCCGGGCGAAAATGTCGGGACGGGCCTGATAGCCGATTCTGAGGGCATCGCCGAAACCTTGGGTCACGACCAGGACCGTGCGGTCGCCCTTGCGCTCCAACAGGGCGTTGGTGGCGACGGTGGTGCCCATCTTGACGACGGTCACCGCACCCTCGGGGATGATGTCGCCCGCTTTCAGGCCCAGGATGTCGCGAATGCCCTGCAGGGCGGCGTCTTCGTATTGATCCGGGTTTTCCGACAACAGCTTATGGGTGCTCAGGCGGCCGTCGGGGGCTTGCGCAACCAGATCGGTGAAGGTGCCGCCCCGGTCGATCCAGACGTGCCAGCCGGCGGAATTCGGATTTTGCCTGGAAGTCGTCATGCAGCCCGTTCGCGCAATTCAAGAGAAATGAAATACAGCGGCGTTTTCTCGCGCTGTCGTCTGGTTTAAAACGGCGCTTGGAAGAAAACAACCAAGGACCATCCATCCCATGACGCGCACGCTCGCCTATTTCCAGAATTTCATGGATCCGGTTGCGCTTGATATCCTGGGCAAAGAACCCGGGATCAAACTGCAACGTCTGGATTTCAACGCCGACCCCGCCGAAACCTGGCGCTTGCTTGAGCAAGCCCACGGCTGCCAGTTCCTGCCGACCAACGAAACGGCCCAGGAATGGTTCCCGACGCGGGAACTGCTGGAACGCTGCCCCAATATGCTGGCCGTGTCCTGTTCCGGCGCGGGCTACGACATGTTCGACGTCGAAGCCGCGACCGAGCTGGGCATCATGATGGTCAATAATTCGGGCGCGAACTCGGTTTCCGTGGCGCAGCACGTGGTCGGTCTGGCCATGACCCTGTCGAAGCAGATCGCCCAGACGGACAAGGCGATCCGCGCCAATCCCAAGATCAGCCGCATGGATTACGTTGGCGAGGAACTGACCGACAAAGTCATCGGCATCGTCGGCCTGGGTAACATCGGGCGACTGGTCGCGGGCTATATGAAGGTCTTCGGGGCCAAGGCGATTGCCTGCGACCCCTATATCACCGACGCCGATTTCGCCGAGCGCGGGGCGGAAAAGGTCGATTTCGACACGCTGTTCCGCGAAGCCGACATCGTTTCGATCAACTGCCCGTTGAACGACGAAACGCGTGACATGGTCGATGCCCGGGCCTTCGGCCTGATGAAGCCCTCGGCCTATTTCATCTCGACCGCGCGGGGCGGCATCCATAACGAAGACGCCCTGGTCGCGGCGCTGCGCGAAAAGCGCATTCGCGGTGCCGGCCTGGACGTGTTCGACATCGAGCCGACAGGCAACGCCACCAACAAGTTCGTGGAATTCGACAACGTCCTGTTGTCGCCGCACAACGCGGGCGTGACCGTGGAGTGCAGCTACAACATGGCCAAGGCTTCCGCCGAACAGTGGAAAGTGATTTTGTCCGGTGGGCGGCCGCCGCGCCTCAAGAACCCCGAGGTTTGGGACCGCTACACCGAACGCTATCAACGCCTGTTCGGTCAGGCCGTGGCGGCGGAGTAGGGAAGCCTACGCCGCCTGCTTGGCTGCCATTTCCGTAATGGTTTTGCCGATTGCAAGGGACGAGGTCAGCCCCGGGCTTTCAATGCCGTAAAGGGCGATATAGGCCGCAAGGCCATGGACCTCGGCCCCTTGGAACACGAAGTCGGCGGCGTATTTGTCGTTGCTGTTGGTCAGCTTCGGCCGCACGCCGGAATAGCCGGGCGACAACGCGCCGTCCGGCAGGCCCGGCCAATAGCGGCGGATCGCGGTGTAGAAGCTATCGACACGGCTTTCGTCGACCATGTAATTGATCTGGTCCGGGTGGGTCACGTCGAGCCATTCGACGTCGGGGCCGAACTTGGTCCCGCCGCCCAGGTCCAGGGTCGAATGCGTGCCCAGACCACCCGGCACCGGGGCCGGATAGATCAGGTGGTTGAACGGGCTTTTGCCCGGATAGGTGAAATAATGTCCCTTGGCGTAGTACGAGCCGGGGATTGTGTCGGCGGGGATGCCGTCGATCGCGCGGGCGATATGCTGGGCATAAAGGCCGCCCGCGTTGACCACCAGATTGCAGTCCAATTCCATCGGCGTTTCGCCGCCGGCGCGCAGGCGAATGCGCCCGTCGGCCAGAACCTCGCCGCCTTCGACCGGGGTGTTGAAGGCGATCATCCCGCCCTGGTCCTCGAGCTCGCCCTGTAGCGACAGCATGTAGCCGTGGCTTTCGATGATGCCGGTCGACGGCGACATCAGGCCCGCCGCGGCGCGGACGTTCGGTTCGGCCTGTTTCATCTGGTCGGCGTCGAGCCATTCCAGGTCCATCACGCCGTTGGCTTCGCCCTTGGCCTTCAGTTCTTCCAGCTTGGAAACCTCGTCCTCGGTGATCGCGACGATGATTTTTCCGATGCGGTTGTGTTCGATGCCGTGGCTGGCGCAGTAGTCGTACAGCATGTGTTTGCCTTCGACGCAGCACTTCGCCTTCAACGAATCCTTGGGGTAATAGATGCCGCCGTGGATGACCTCGGAATTGCGCGAGCTGGTGCCGGTGCCGATGTCATCGGCCTTTTCCAACAACACGACGTCGCGGCCCGCCTGGGCCAGGGTGCGGGCGCAGGCAAGGCCAACGACCCCCCCGCCGATCACCACTGTATCAACCTGTTCGGCCATGGATGCTCCTGATATTCGGGATTATTCGTTCGAATTGTATACATCTCGGTTTGCCTCATAATCGGGCGGCGTGCAAGGGTGTCCATGTGCCCCTCCACCGTCGGAACAGGCCTTAGGACCACCGTTATGAACCCCATCACCCCCCTGATCGCCGCCCTTGGATTCCTTGGCCGTCACGCCACGACGATGATGGCCGTGGGGGTGTTTTCCGGCCTGGCCCTGCCCGGTTGGGCGATCCATCTGCAGCCCTGGCTGACCCATATGGTCTGGGTGCTGATGTTCGTCTCGATGCTGCATATCGACTGGGCCGACGTCCTGGGCCATATCCGCCGCCCGTTCCTGTTGGGCACGACCTTGGTCTGGATGCTGGCGATCACGCCGGTGCTGGTCTGGTTGTTGGTCAAGGATACGGGCCTGTCGCCGGGTCTGATCGTCGCGGTGGTGCTGACGGCGGCAAGCTGCCCGCTGATGTCGACGCCCGCCGTCGGCATGATCCTGGGCCTGGACGGTGCTTTCTTGTTGCTGGTTCTGGTCGCCGAAACCTTCCTGGTGCCCCTGACCCTGCCGATCATTTCGACCAATCTGGTGGCGACGCCGCTGTCGACCCTGGACCTGATGGGCCGCTTGGCGGCGCTGGTGGCCTCGACCTTCTTTGCCGCCCTGATCGCCCAGCGCCTGTTGGGTAAGGCGCGCCTGGAAACCCTCCGGGTGCCGCTGCACGGGGTCTCGGTTCTGTTGCTGGTCGGCTTCGCCGCGGGCTTGATGGCCGGCGTTCCCGCGGCATTCCGGGCCGATCCGGAACACGTCATCTTCGTCACGGTGCTGAGCTTTGCCGTCTATGCCGGGCTGCAGCTTGCGGGGGCGGGGATGTATCTGGCGGTGGGCCGTGCGCTGGGCCGGAATTGGGATCGGGTCAAGGTCCTGAGCGGGGCCTTCGCCTCGGGTAATCGCAACCTTGCGATCCTGATCGCGGTATTGTTACCGGGCATCGATGCCGACACCATGCTTTACTTCGTGGTCGGGCAGTTTCCGATCTATCTGATGCCGACCGTTTGGCGGTATCTGGCGAAACGCCTGCTCCCTGCCTAAATGAAGGGGCGGAAAGTTTCAGGCATGAAGAAATCGATCAGTAAATCTCGGATCGCGGCGCGGGCGCTACTCGTACTACTCGCCGTCTGCGCGGCCATCGGCATTGGAAGGCATCACGTCATGGCGGCCGATTGGCGCACCGCCAGCCGGGAACCGATGGGCATCGCCCCTGACCCGGCCGAGCATCAAGAAGCGATCGTTCAGGTCTATGCGGCCCGCGCCTTTTCCTGGCGCGGCATTTTCGGCGTTCATACCTGGATCGCCGCCAAGCCGACGGGAGCCGACGCCTTTACCGTCTATGAAGTCATCGGCTGGCGGGCGCGTCATGGCGGCTCCGCCGTGGCGATAACCGAGAAAGCGCCCGATCAACGTTGGTTCGGGGCCGATGCCGAGTTGATCGCGGACAAGCGCGGCGACGGCGTGGACGACATGATCCGCCGGATCGACGTGGCCGCCCGGGCTTATCCCTACGACCGGGAATACACGATCTGGCCGGGGCCGAATTCCAACACCTTCACCGCCCATGTGGCCCGCGCCGTGCCGGAATTGGAACTGGACCTGCCGCCGACGGCGATCGGGAAGGACTATATCCCCGGCGGCGGCATCGCCGCCCGCACGCCCAGCGGCACCGGCTTTCAAGTCTCCTTGTTCGGCTTGTTCGGCGTGTTGGCCGGGATCGAGGAAGGGGTCGAGGTCAATATCCTGGGCCTGACCTTCGGCGTCGATCCGAAGGACCTGGCGATCAAACTGCCCTTGGCGGGGCGGCTCGGTCCGTCGTAAACAGGCCCTGCGCCGAACGGATCGGCGCAGTCCGTAATCCAGAACGTATGAGAACAGCATGAGCATCTGGGGCAAGGTCATCGGTGGTGTCGCCGGGTTCGCCATGGGCGGGCCGTTGGGCGCGTTGATCGGCGGGTTCGCCGGCCAC
>CAXGUG010000086.1:0-16000 GCA_964012715.1 uncultured Rhodospirillaceae bacterium
CGACATCGGCAAGAACATCGTCGGCGTGGTGCTTCAGTGCAACAACTACAACTACGACGTGGTCGACCTGGGCGTGATGGTTCCGTACCAGAAGATCCTAGACGCCGCGAAGGAAGAAAAGGCCGATATCATTGGCCTGTCCGGCCTGATTACGCCGTCGCTCGAGGAAATGGTCACCGTCGCCCGCGAGATGGAACGCCAGGACATGCGCCTGCCGCTGCTGATCGGCGGGGCGACCACGTCCAAGGTTCATACGGCGGTTAAGGTCGCGCCGAATTATTCCGGCTCGACCGTCCATGTGCTGGACGCATCCCGCGCCGTCGGCGTGGCCTCGAACCTGTTGAGCGACACCCTGCGCGACAACTATGTCGCCCAGGTCGCCAACGACTACACCGAAATCCGCGACAAGCACGCCGGACGCAACCGGACCGACAATCAGGCAGCCGTCGCCGACGCCCGCGCCAACGGGTTCAAGGGCGAATGGTCATCCTATGCCCCGCCCGCGCCGACCTTCACCGGGTTGAAGGTGTTCGAAGACTACGACCTGGCGGAGTTGACCACGCGCATCGACTGGACGCCGTTCTTCCGCACCTGGGAATTGGCCGGAACCTATCCGGCGATCTTGGACGATGCCAAGGTCGGCGAAGCGGCGCGCAGCCTGAAGGCCGATGCCGACGCGATGCTGCAAAAGATCATCGGCGAAAAATGGCTGACCGCCCGCGCGGTGGTCGGCTTCTTCCCGGCCAACAGCGTCGGCGACGACGTCGAAATCTATGGCGACGACGACCGGAAGCAGGTCGTGACGACGCTCAATTTCCTAAGACAACAGATGAAGAAGGACGCGGGGCGGCCCAATTTCTGCCTCGCCGACTTCATCGCGCCCAAGGCCAGCGGCACGTCAGACTATATCGGGGGTTTTGCCGTGACCGCTGGCCTTGGCATCGAAAAGAAGCTGGCCGAATTCAAGGCCCAGCACGACGACTATTCCGACATCATGCTGAAGGCCCTGGCCGACCGTTTGGCCGAAGCCTTCGCCGAGCGCATGCATGAGCGGGTCCGTCGCGAATTCTGGGGCTATGCCCAGGACGAAACCCTGTCCAACGACGAGCTGATCCACGAGAAATACACCGGCATCCGCCCCGCCCCCGGCTATCCCGCCTGCCCGGACCATACGGAAAAGCGCAAGCTGTTCGACCTGTTGCAGGCCGAAAGCAATGCCGGGGTGGAGTTGACCGACAGCTTCGCCATGCTGCCGGCCTCCAGCGTCTCGGGGTTCTATTTCTCGCACCCGGACAGCCAGTACTTCGGCATCGGGCGGATTTCCAAGGATCAGGTCGAGGACTATGCCCAACGCAAGGGCCAGGACCTGGAAACCACGGAACGCTGGCTGGCGCCGAACCTGGCTTACGAACGCTCATAAGGGCTGCTGAAACGACGTTTCAGCGGCTTGGAATTCGGGGGCCGCTGGCGCATCATGTCGCCATGATTCGCCCGCCCCTTCGCCCCCGATCCCGCCCCTTCGGCGCTAACCTGCCGTGAGCACGGCAGGGGTCCCTTATCCGCAATTGCGCGACGTCCCGGCCCTGGTGGCCGGGCTGCGCCATTGCGCCTGGCTGTCGCCGGACGGCGAGATCGACAGCCCGACACCCGCCGAAGCCGCACGCCGGGTGCGCAGCCAATCCGGCCCGATCATGGTCTGCCATGCCAAGGCCACGGCCAGGCGCCTGAACCTGCAGGGCCTGCCCGCCCTGGACCTGTTGGAATTGTTCGCGTTCTGCCGCCCGGCGCAATTCTGTCTGCCGACGGCGCGGGGCTTGGCCGAAGCCCTGAACCTTCCATTGCCGTCTAACCACGAATCCGAGGCCGAGACCCTGATGCTCGCCGCCTATCGCCTGCTGACCGAACTGCGCGAGGAAGCACGCGGCGACAGCGCCGCCATCGCCTGGGCCATGGGTCGGGGCGGCTGGCCATGGGCCGCATCCGTACTGGCCGCACTGGGGGCCAGGGAAGAGCCTCATTCGTCGTCGGCGCGGCGCGGCCTGCGTATCTGGGAGCGCCTGCCCGAATGGGAAGACGAAGCCCCGCCCCCGCCGCCCGGCAACCAAGCCGTCAGCGCGACCGAGGCCCGGGCGCAACTGGCGCAACTGCTGGGGCGCGGGTCGGAGCAACGGCCGCAACAATCGGATTACGCCGCCGGGGCTGCGGCGGCGTTCCTGCCGCGTGACCGGGCGAGCGAGCCGCGCTTCGTCCTTGCCGAGGCCGGGACCGGCGTCGGCAAGACCCTGGGCTATATCGCGCCGGCCAGCGTCTGGGCCGCGAAGAATCAGGGCACGGTGTGGATTTCGACCTTTACCCGTAACCTGCAACGCCAGCTCGACGCCGAATTGGACCGGCTCTATCCCGACGCCGTGGAGAAAGAACGCAAGGTCGTCGTCCGCAAGGGGCGGGAAAACTATTTCTGCATCCTCAACTACGAAGAAGCCCTGAACCGCGCCATGCAGATGCCGGGCCGCGATTCCATCGCCCTGGGCCTGTTGGCGCGCTGGGCGATGGCGACCCGCGACGGCGACATGGTCGGCGGCGATTTCCCGGCTTGGCTGGCCGACTTGCTGGGGGCCGGGCTGACCACGGACTTGACCGACACCCGGGGCGAATGCGTCTACGCCGCCTGCGCCCATTACGGAAAATGCTTCATTGAACGCTCGCAGCGGCGCGCCAAGCACGCCGAGATCGTCGTCGCCAACCATGCCCTGGTGATGATCCAGGCGGCCATGGGGGGCATAGGGTCTGACGACGGCATGGGCCTGCCGCTGCGCTATGTGTTCGACGAAGGCCACCACCTGTTCAGCGCCGCCGACGGCGCCTTTTCCGCCAACCTGTCCGGGTTCGAGACGGCGGACCTGCGGCGCTGGCTGGTCGGCGCGGAAGAAGGACAGCGTTCGCGCTCCCGCGGCCTGCGCGCCCGGATCGAGGAAATGATCGCCGACGACGACAAGGCCCAGGAAGCGCTCGACGATGTCCTGGCCGCCGCCCGCGCCCTGCCCGGCCCGGCATGGCGGCAACGGATCGAGGGCGCGCCGCGCGGCCCGGCCGAGGACTTCCTGGCCCGCCTGCGGACCCAGGTCCTGGCCCGCTCGGAAGATCAGGACGCGGGCTATTCCCTGGAGTGCGAGCCGCATCCGACGCCGGAAGGGTTGCTCGCCGCCGCCGGCGCGTTGGAAGCCGCCCTTGCCAAATTGGGCAAGCCCATGGGCGAGTTGATCCAGCGCCTGGCCGGAAAGCTCGACGACGAAGCCGACAGCATGGAGACCAAGGAGCGCAACCGGGTCGAAGCGGTAATCCGCTCGCTGGAGCGGCGAGGCCTGACCCAGATCGCCGCCTGGCGCGACATGCTGAAGGCCCTGGCCAAAGGCGAAACGCCTGAGACCTTCGTCGATTGGTTCGCCCTGGAGCGGGTCGGCGGGCGCGAGATCGACGTCTCGTTCCATCGTCATTACGTCGATCCGACCGTACCCTTCGCCCGCGACGTGGCAGGGGAAGCCCACGGCATTCTGGTGACCTCGGCGACGCTGCGCGACATCACCAACGACGACCGCGACCCGGACGGCGACGGCTGGCCCCAGGCCTCGGCCCGCACCGGCGCCGTCCATATGGCCCGGCCCGCCGTGCATGTGGCCGTGCCCTCGCCGTTCGACTACGGCAAGCAGACCCGTGTGCTGGTGGTCGGGGACGTCAACCGCAATTCCGCCGATCAAGTCGCGGCGGCCTACCGCGAATTGTTCCTGGCGTCGGGCGGCGGGGGGCTCGGTCTGTTCACCGCCATCAACCGCCTGCGCGCCGTTCATCAGCGCATCGCCGGGCCGCTCGAAGACCGGGACATTCCCCTTTACGCCCAGCATGTCGACGCCCTGGACACCGGCACGCTGATCGACATTTTCCGGGCCGAGGAAGATGCCTGCCTGTTGGGCACCGATGCGGTGCGCGACGGGGTCGACGTGCCGGGCCGCTCGCTACGCCTGATCGTATTCGACCGCGTCCCCTGGCCGCGCCCGGATATCCTGCACAAGGCCCGGCGCAATGCCTTCGGCGGGCGCGATTACGACGAGGCCCTAACCCGATTGAAGCTGAAACAGGCGTTCGGGCGGCTGATCCGCCGGGCCGGGGACCGGGGCGTTTTCGTCATGCTGGACCGCGCCTTGCCGACCCGATTGGCCGCGGCCTTTCCGGAAGCGGTGGAGATACAACGCCTGGGCCTGAGCGAAGCCGTCGCCCAGGTGAAGACGTTTTTCGCGGATACGCCCGACGACGCCTAAGGCAACAGAGAATCCGCGACCTGCGGCAGGGCGAAGAACGCACCGATGGTGATGACCGCGAACAAGGTCGAGAACAGCGTCCCCGACGAGGTGCGGCGGATATAGACATCCTGCTGCTGGGCCAGAACGAAGCAGCTCGCCCCCGTCGGCAGCGCCGCCAGCATGACAAGGACGATCAGCCAGTCGGCCCGCACATCGAACACATAGGCGCCCAGGACCCAGGTCACCGCCGGATGGATCAGAAGCTTGATGACGACCATCACCGAGACCTCGCCCATGCCTTCGGAGATCGGCTTACCGACCAGGAACAGGCCCAGTGCGAACAACGCCCCCGGCCCCGCCGCCGCCCCCAGCACGGAGGCGTAAGTGTCGACCGGCACCGGCAGCTTCAGGCCGCTGAGCGACCAAACCATGCCGAGCGCGCAACCGATGAACAGCGGACTTTTCAGCAGCCCCCAGATGGAATCGACGAACACATGGGCCAGCCGCCGCCCGGTGCCCTTGCTTTTCCCGGCGACGATCAGAACCTCGGTCACGGCGATGAATACTACCGTCTGAAAGACCGTGGCGATGGCCGCCGGCAGGGCCGCGTCGGGCCCGAACGCGACGATGGCAAGCGGGATGCCCATGTAGCCCGTGTTGGCGAAGACCGAGACCATGGCGAACAGGGACGATTGCGGCATCTCGTTCTTGAACACGAACTGGGACAGGAAATAGGCGCCCACGAAGGTCACGGCATTGCCGCCCAGATAGGCCAGGATGAAGGGCGCGTCGAAGATGGTCGAGGCATCGACCCGCGCCATCGAATGCCCCAACAGAACCGGCAGCGCGACGTAATAGACGAAGCGGTTCAAGGCATCGGTCGAGGACGCGCCCATGACGCCGACGCGCCCGGCCAAGTATCCGGTCAGGATGATGGCGAACACAGGCAGGACGACGTTCAGGATGGGTTCCATGGCGGCTCCGGCGGCATAAGATTTGTGAGGCATCAGGGCTTGACCGTCGAACGGCCACCCACCCATAACGGATGCACCAATATTTATAAAGCGGAGAGCATCTAATGACCAACCTCGCTGAGTCCAATTTGGCGGGAACAACGATCGGCTTCATCGGGCTGGGCCTGATGGGAAAACCCATGGCGCGGAATCTTGCCGCCGCCGGGGCCAAGCTGGTCGTCAACAACCGGTCCCAGGGCGTGATCGAGGAACTGGCCAAGGAAGGCATGACCCCGGCCGCGACCCCGCGCGAGGCGGCGGAGAAATCCGACATCGTGATCTGCATGCTGCCGGACACGCCGACGTTGGAGAAAATCCTGACCGGGCCGGACGGCGTATTCGCCGCCCCGATCCAGGGCAAGCTGGTGATCGACATGGGCACCTCGAAACTGTTGGCGACGCGCGCCTTGGCCGCCAAGGCGCTGGAGCTTGGCGCCGAATATCTGGACGCCCCGGTGTCCGGCGGCACGGTCGGCGCCGAGGCCGGAAACCTGACGATCATGGCCGGCGGGTCGGACGAAGCGTTCGCCCGCGCCGAACCGCTGCTGCAGGTAATGGGCGCCAAGATTACCCATGTCGGCGCGACCGGGGCCGGACAGGTCGCCAAGGCCGCCAATCAGGTCATTGTCGGATTGAACATCGGCGCCGTGGCCGAGGCCCTGTCCCTGGCCCAGGCGGCGGGCGTCGACCCCGGCAAGGTCCGCGAAGCCCTGGGCGGCGGGTTCGCCGATAGCCGCATTCTGGAGCTTCACGGCCTGCGTATGGTCGAGGGCAAATTCACCCCCGGCGCGCGATGCCCGATCCAACGCAAGGACATGGATCAGGCGATGGAATTGGCCGACCATCTGGGGATCGAGCTTCCGGCGACGTCGCTCAGCCGCGATTTGTACGATCGTGTAATCGACGCCGGGGACGGCGACCTGGATCATTCGGGCCTGATCCGCGCCATCCGCCCCGATTGGCCGGTGAATGAACGATAAGCGTGAACGAACGGCGAGGACCTAAACGGCTTTTCGCGCCATGTCCGCCGCGGCGACCGGCAAGGTGAATGTCACTTTGGTGCCTTCGCCGGGCGCGCTGTCGATGTGGATATGACCACCCTGGATCTCCACCAGCGAACGGGTGATCGACAAGCCCAGGCCCCAGCCTTTGTCCGTGGTGAACGGATTCTGGCGACGCTTGGTGAAGGGCTCCAACAGGCGGTCAATCAATTCGGGCGGAATGCCCGGGCCGTTGTCGGCCACCGAAACCTCGACCATCCCATCCGCCTGCACGGCGCTGACCGTGATTGCGCCTGACGGCGGTGTGAACTTGATCGCATTGACCAGCAAATTGAAGAACACCTGCTTGACCGCCCGAACATCCGCCCAGATCGGCGGGATGTCGTCGGGAATATCGAGAGTGACCGAGAGGTCTTTTTGATATGCACGGTCGCGGGCGGCATCGGTGCATTCCGTCGCCAAGACCTTCAAACAGGTCTCCTCGGGCTCATGATGAGACGCGCCTGCCTCGATCGCGGAAATATCCAAAAGGTCTTCGACCAACGACAACAGATACGTCGCGCTGGAATGGATGTCTTTGGCGTACTCGCGGTACTTTCCCGCACCGGGCGGGCCGAAATATTGCTGATGCAGAATGTCGGAAAACCCGATGATCGCGTTCAACGGCGTGCGCAGCTCGTGGCTCATCGTGGCCAGGAATTGCGTCTTCGCCAAGTTGGCGTCTTCGGCCAGGGCCAAGGCGGCGCGCAATTCCTGCTGCACCGATTTTTCCTTGGTGATGT
The DNA here is from genome assembly GCA_964012715.1 of uncultured Rhodospirillaceae bacterium. Lineage (GTDB taxonomy): Bacteria > Pseudomonadota > Alphaproteobacteria > Rhodospirillales > Casp-alpha2 > UBA1479. The sequence goes on from CAXGUG010000086.1 coordinate 7,092, forward strand.
CGACCATGATCGTCAGCAGCACGTTGTCGTGACCTTCGCCGACAGCCATGGGAATCTTGAAGGTTCTGAGATGTCGTTCACCCGTCGCCGGAAAGTTTCGGACGAGTTCTTCGACACTGCGTCTACCGGAATTCACCACATCCCGATCCACGGCTGTCACGGCAGGGACGCCGGCATCCGGAAAAATGTCGGCCCGCGTCTTTCCGACCAACGCATCCGTGGTCGAACCGACCCAGGCCGCGTAGGTCGGATTGGCGACCAGGATCCGGCCTTGCTTGTCCTTCAGGGTCATACCATCGGGCAAACTATCGATAATCGATTGAAGCTGCGCTTCGCTGATGGCCAGGGCTTTACGGGTGGAGATCCGATCATCGACATACGCCAGGATCATCCCCAGGACCATCGTCGCCGGGGTGAAGGTGACGGCGAACGGTAGGCCGATCGTGTTCAAAACCTTTTCCGCAATAGGAGCAGGCAGTTGGGTGAATATCCCAAGAACCGTGACATGCACGACGAAGCCGAACAACAGCAACGACCACCATTTGAGTGGAACCCGTCCCGACCGCCAAAGCGCGCGGAAACCGACGCCAAGGGTTGCACAGGCAATCACCACCGCGACCCCGGTCGGCGCGCCGACGCCACCGAGATAAATGCGATATCCGGCGGAAATCACACCCGCGATCAGCGCGCAGACAGGCCCGCCGAACACGCCTGACAGACTAATGATCACGGACCGTGGATCAAAGATAACACCGGGCGCGACCGTGATCGGGGCCAGCATGCCGACGACACAGACCGTTCCGAACAACACGCCGGACAATACTTTCCCGGTGCTTTCTTCGTTCGGCCATTTCTCCGCGATAAATGCGTAAAGCAGGCAAAGCGACAAAAGCAGCGAAGATGCTTTGGCGAGTTCCGCGACGATCATGTGCTCAGACTACTCTAAAGAATCGCGAATAATAACCAGACCAAAAGTGCAGGTTATCTTATGTAGCCCCGGGGACCATACCCACCTGCCCTGCAGGTTATGCAGGATGGCGCGGCGCACTCAGAAAATGGGTATCGGCACCCGAGATCCGCTCGGTATGACGGACATTCGCCGGAACCTCGATCGACCCGCCGGCGGGACAAGGATGCGTTTCGACCTTCCCGTCGACCTCTAATTCCAGGGTCATTTCTCCGTCGATGATATAGACGAAAAGGTCGAACGGATGCGTGTGCCATTCGTTGAAACGGCCGCTCAGCCATGTCAGTTCATTTGGCTTGTCGTAGCCCTGATCTGTCGCAATACGGCGAAAATCGTCTTCGGTCATGGCCGTCTCCGAGCCGGTTTTTGATGAATTCAATCCGATTATCCACCGCCGCCAAGCCGAGGTTCAAGCTCACTTTGCAGGCGATTATGTGGCTAATTTTTTAGCAATGCCAAATTTCAGCTTAATTTTTATTCATTTTTGCACAGAGTTTCCCGTCCACTGCAGGCCGGGAGGAAATCATAAATAGCTGGCACTAAATGAGAATCCGCCTCGAAGGGCTCTTGGCACGGGACTTGCTTTTTGCAATTGCGAAGTGCGGGCCTAAAGACCCGCCATCGCCTTTGATGAACAACAACCGAGGCACCAAGAAACGACGATGCGTGTAATGCTGATCACCGATATTCCCGACGCGCTGGACGCCATCAAGGCCCACGCCCTGGGAACGAATGGTTCGGCGCATGAGGTCGTTGCCCTCGCTGCGCCCAACGAAACCCTCACCGACAAGGCCCGCGACGCCGCCCCCGACGTTTTGGTCGTGCATGTCGCCGCGCCCGGTGAATATCCCTTCACCGAACTACAATCCCTGAGCGAGACGGCCCCAATGCCGATCATGTTCCTGGCCGACGACGAGCGCCCGGAACTGATGGCCGAGGCCTCGCGCGCCGGGGTTAACGCCTATCTGCCGGTCGAAGCGGGTCTTAAATCCTTCCCGACCCTGGCCGAATGGACGCGTGCCCAATTCCTGACCATCCGCGAATTGAAGAAGCGGCTGAAGGAAAAGGAAGACAAGTTGGCCGACCGCATCACCATCGAGCGGGCCAAGGGCATCGTCATGAAGCTGAAGGGCTTGGAAGAAGACACCGCCTATCACGAGATCCGCAAGCTGGCCATGAAACGGTCGCAGCCGATGCGCGTGGTGGCGGAACAGATCATCGATACGGAAAGCCTGGTGATGTGCAAGGGCTGAGGCCCGGGAAAGCGCACAGGCTATAGAATTCTAAGTCCATCTCCTCCCAAGACGGACTTAGTGAAGGCGGCGGGTCGGTATCGACAGCCACTCTCCTCGGGACCCGCCGCCTTCCATTTTTCATTTCCGGCCATCTTTCATTTCCGGATAAGAAATTCAGACGTGTCAGGTCACGCTGCGCCCATCGGCAGGGCCGCGATGTCGGCGGCATCGACCTGGGCCATCGGCTTGGCGATCTTCCAGGTTTGGCTGTCCTTGGCCGCCCCCATGACCGCGATCACGGTCTCGACATCGGGGCAGCCGTCCTCATGACATCGCAGTTCGGACACCATCAAAGTGGCCTCGTCACCGAGCCCCATGCGCCCCCGCACCAAGTCCTTGATCCGCTGGGCGCTGCCGTCCGGCTTGGCCCGGGATAAACCGAGAATATCGTCCATGATGTTCTCCGCTCTAAAAAGGTTTGGACCGGGTGCGACATCCGCGCCCGGTCCGAAAATTACGACAGCAACGGCTGCGCGATCCGCATCACTGCGACCGCGCCCGATTCATCGGCCGCAACCAGGGTCGAGCCATCGGCTGTCCAGGCCAGCGCCGTGACCGCGTGGCCGCTCGACGGCCGGGCGATCATCGCCGTTTCCTGTTCGACCGTGCCGATCAGAACCGTGCCGTCGGAATAGCCACCGGCAACCACACGGTCGGTCGGATGGGCCGCGACATGGCGGACGACGCCGTCATAGACGTAGCCGAATTCCAGCGGCGGCTTGCCCGACGGGCCCTTGCCGGAACAATCCCAAGACGTCACCGTATCGGCGCCCGAGGCGGCGATGTATTGGCCATCAGCGGTCCAGGCCAGCGAGCGGATCTTGGACGGATAGCCCGACATCCGCATGCCGGTCTTGTCCTTCCATCGCCAGCAATGCATTTCCTTATCCTGCATGGCGGTGACGATGAATTTACCGTTGGGCGACCAGGAAACCGCCGTGTGCGAGCCGTGCCATTCCAATAGGACCGGCTTCTGGTTCGCATCGGTCAGGGTATAGACGGTGACCCCATTGTAATGAGCGGCGGCAATGCGGGTGCCGTCCGGTGAAAAGGACAGGCCGGCCACCGTCGACGGATGATCGTCGGACGTCAGGACCGTTTCGCCTTCGGCATTCAGAACCGTGACGGTCTTGCCCGCGGCGAAAGCCCGCAGCCCCTTGGCCGAATTCACCGCGACCTGACCGACCCAGGGACCGCCTGTATCGGCCAGCTTGGCGACCGTCGCCCCCTTTAGGGACAGCAGTTCCCCGCCGTCGGTGCCAATCAAAACGCCGTCGCCATCGATATCGGCGGTCGCCGCGATCGGCGTCGCGGACAGTTTGGCCAGTTCCGTCGGCTGCGCGCCATCCAGAACCAATCCCAGTCCACGAACCGTCCCGTCGCCATAACCGATAACCGCCCGGGCCTGGGTCGGTTCGATCACGACAAAGGTCGGCTCAACCCCCAAGGCGACGCCTTCGGTCAGGGTCACCGACGGCGATACCATGCGCGCGCCGACGTCGGGGTTGCCTGTGGTCGCCAGCCCCATGGCTGCCGGATCGAACGAAGTCGTGCTCATCCTCATGCTTCCTTCCGTCATGCCGCGACCGTACAAGCCTGAAACGCGGCGTTCAGTTCCGTCGCATCCAGATTGCGGCCGATGAAGACCAGCCGCGACGAGCGCGAATCATTGGCCCAGGGCGCACCCCAGGCGGAATCCATGACCATATGGACGCCCTGGAAGACATAGCGGTTTTCCTGCCCTGAAAGGTTCAGGATCCCCTTGGTCCGCAGCACGTCGACGCCCCGGTCCATGATGAAGCCGCGGATCCAGTTGGAGAACTTCTCCGGCTCGATCGGGCTTTCCGTCGACAGGCTGACCGAGACGATATCCTCGTCGTGTTCGTGGTCGTCTTCTTCGTCCAGCAAGCCGGGCTCGAACTCCAGCACACGGGACAGGTCGAACGCCCCCCGGTTCAGAACGTCGTTGACCGGCACCTGGCTACGCACGGTCTCGATCACCTTGGCCATGCGGTTGAGGCTCGAGATCTTGGCCTTTACGGCGTTCAGCGTCTCGCCTTCGACCAGGTCGGTCTTGTTCAACAGGATGATATCGGCGAAGGCGACCTGTTCGGCCAACTCGTGTTCCTCATCCACGGCATCCAGGAAATGCCGGGCGTCGACCACGGTCACGACGGCGTCCAAGGCGACCTTGGCCTGCACGTCTTCATCCACGAAAAAGGTTTGAACCACCGGCGCCGGATCGGCCAGGCCCGTGGTCTCGATGATCATGCCGTCGAAATCTTCGGCGCGTTTCATCAGCGTTGAAATGATGCGGATCAGATCGCCGCGCACGGTGCAGCAGATGCACCCGTTGTTCATTTCGAAGATTTCTTCGTCGGCGTCGACGACCAGATCGTTGTCGATGCCTTCCTCGCCGAATTCGTTGACGATAACGGCGTATTTCTTACCGTGCTGCTCCGTCAGGATGCGGTTCAGCAGGGTCGTTTTTCCGGCGCCCAGATAACCGGTGATGAGCGTAACGGGCACCTTTGCCTGTTGCATGTGGGTAGCTCTCCCTTGTGCTGGACGGTCCGCCCACCCTTGGGCGGACCGTATCGTCGTTTCATCCTTTGTGGGGGCGGCGCGTTGTCCCGACACGCCGCACCCCGGTTCCGGGTCCGTTCGTTCCCGGCTTACATGGCGCCGAAGATGAGGCCTTCCACGTTTTCAAGGGTCAGGAACATGCCGACGCCGGCAACCACGGCACCGCTCAAGCGGGCTTCGATGGCGGTCGACTCGGTGGCCTTCCAGACCTTCAGGGCAACCGTGCCGGCGGCGATAGCCATGGCGTACTGGGTCACGCCCAGGCCGATCAGATAGCCGACCAGGACCTGCGCGCCCATGGCGGCTTCCTGCTGCGCCATCGAGTCACCGAAGGCCGATCCGTGGAACAAGCCGAACGCGGCGAAGATCGCCATCGCCGGAACCAGGCTCAACGCCCGGCCGGAAATCACGACCGCACCCAAAGCCAACAGCGAGAAGCCGATGACGATTTCCTTGGCCGGCAGACCGACACCCATCGTCATCATCAGGCAACCAGCCAGCATCGCAACGATATAGGCCGCCGGCGCGGTGAAGCGATGACCGGTGTACAGCGCCGCGATCCCCATCAGCAGCACGAAGAACAGATGATCAAAGCCCAGCAGCGGGTGGCCGACACCGGACAACACGCCGTGAGCGAAGGTGGTCATCGGGGCGCCGTTCAGGGGGTGGTGGGCAAGCGCCGGGTCGGCGGCCACGGCGGCCACGGTGCCAACGGCCAGCGCGGGAAGCACTTTGGTGAGTTTGCGAGCGTTCATTTTAGATACCTCTCTGTCTCAATGAGTTTATGTGCCGGCCCACCGCCTTTGATGGCGCCCCGGCGATTGTCCTTAGTAAACCTTGTAGGGCAGGAACTTGCCGTTCAGGGTGATGACCACGCGGTCGCCCTTGGGGTCGGCCTTGCGGTCGATGTCCATGCTGAAATCGATCGCCGACATGATGCCGTCGCCGAATTCTTCTTCGATCAGGGCCTTGAAGGTGGTGCCGTAGACCTGGACCAATTCGTACAGACGATAGATCAACGGATCGGTCGGCACCGGGTTGTCCAGCGAGCCGCGCGACGGCACGGTCATCAGCATGGCGATTTCTTCTTCCGACAGGTTCAGGCCCATGGCGTTGGCCGCGGCCGTCGCCTGTTCCTTGGTCATGGACATCTGGCCCAACAGGGCGGCGGTCACCCATTCCTTGGACAGGCCGACCTTTTCGGCCACGTCGGCCCACTTGATGTCTTTCATGATCTTGTGGGTGACGATTTTTTCGGTCAATTCGGCGCGAGTCATAAAAAGTGTCTCCTTCGTTGATGACGTATGCGAATTGTGGGTCAAGCCTGAGCGCGCAATGCGCCCGGGCCGGTTTCGTCCGCGCCGTCCATTGCCGCGGCAGGACGGACGACGGGCGGGTTCCGTGGGTCGTAGTTCGGCGACGCCAGCTCTTCCTTGAAGCTGACGGAGCGATTGACCAGGAATTCAATCAGGTGGTTGCGCACCGGGTAGTAATTTGCGTGGGTGTGCATGTTGTTGCGGGTGCGCTCACGCGGTAGGGTGTTCTCCACGATCTCGCAAACGCGGGCGTCCGGACCGTTGGTCATCAGCACGATCTTATCGGCCAGCAGGATGGCCTCATCGATGTCGTGGGTGATCATGAACACGGTCTGCTTGGTTTCCATGCAGATGTTCAGTAGCTCGTCCTGAAGCGAGCCGCGGGTCAGCGCGTCCAGCGCCGAGAACGGTTCGTCCAGCAGCATGATCTGCGGTTCGATCGCCATGGCGCGGGCGATGCCGACGCGCTGTTTCATGCCGCCCGACAACTGCGACGGCTTTTTGTTTTCCGAACCGGTCAGATGCACCAGGTCGATGAACTTCTGACAATGCGCATACAGGTCCTTCTTCGGCATGCGCGGCCATTTCGAGGTCACGGCAAAGGCGATGTTGCCCATCACCGTCATCCACGGCATCAACGCATGGCTTTGAAACACCACGGCGCGGTCGAGCGACGTACCGGTGACTTCCTGGCCCGAGACAATGACGTTTCCGGCGCTGGCCGTGGCGAGGCCCGCAAGGATGTTCAACAGCGTCGTCTTGCCGCAGCCGGAATGGCCGATCAGGCAGACGAACTCGCCGGGATCGACGGAGAACCACAGGTCGTCGAAGACGGTGGTTTCGCCCGACCCGTCCGGAGACGGAAAACGCTGAGCCAGGCCTTCGACGCTGATGCGGGGCTGAATTTTTGTCGTGCTCTCGGTCATCTATAAGTGCTCCGTTGCTTGTCTTATTCGGCGTAGGTGACGAGACGCGTCAGGTAGGACAGAACCATGTCCAACAGCATGCCGATGACCCCGATGAAGAAGATCGATGCGATCACGTTGGTGATCGACAGGTTGTTCCATTCGTTCCACACGAAGTAGCCGATGCCCGTACCGCCCACGAGCATTTCGGCGGCGACGATCACCAGCCAGGCGATGCCGATCGAAATCCGCATGCCGGTCAGGATCGTCGGCGCGGCGGCGGGAAGAATGACGCGGAAGGCGGTGCGCAGATGGCCGACCTCGAGCGTCTTGGCGACGTTCAGCCATTCCTTGCGCACACTGGCGACACCGAAGGCGGTATTGGCCAGCATCGGCCAGACCGAGCAGATGAAGATCACGAACACGGACGAAATCACCGAGTCCTTGATCGTGTAGAGCGCCAGCGGCATCCAGGCCAGCGGCGAGACCGGCTTCATAATCTGAATGAACGGGTCCAGCGCTTTATAGAACAGCGGCGACATCCCGATCAGAAAACCCAACGGAATAGCGATCACCACGGCGAAGCCGAAGCCGATCAGCACGCGCAGGATCGAATACCCCAATTGAATACCGATGCCCTTGTCGTTGGGTCCGGCGTCATAGAACGGATTCAGGACATGTTCCCAAATCTGTTTGGCCACCTCGAGGGGCCCCGGCATCGCCGAGGCCCCCTTGGCAGTAGCCCCCATCAAGGCGGCGTAAGCGGGGTCCATGCCCTCGGCCGAACCCGTGCCGGCAGGCAGCAGAAGTTGCCAGAGCCCCGCGAAGGCGAACAACAGCGCGATCGACAGGATGATGGCACGGGATTGCAGTGACATGGACTTCATAGATCCCTCTTACGTTCTCTTGATGGCAAAGGACTCGACGTATTCTTCCGGCTTCGTCGGATCGAACGTCTTGCCCATGATGGTGTAGTTTTCGTAGGTCGTTTTCGGCGGCGTGCCGTACGGCCCGGTCAGTTTCATCTCGCTCATCAGCTTCTGAGCATCGGTGGCGAGATAGACCTCTTCGGCGACCTTCTTGTAGTCGACGTCGCCCTTGACGTAGCCCCACCGCTTCATCTGCGACAGGATCCACACGGCCATGGAATGCCACGGGAACGGGTCGAAATCGATCCGGTCCGGGACCTTCTTGACGTTGCCGAGGCCGTCCGCGTACGTGCCGACAAGCACCTGCTCCAGAACCGTGACCGGCTGGTTGAGGTAGTTCTTCGGCGAGATCGCCTTGGAGATCTCCTTGCGGTTGGATTTGACCGACGCGAAGTCGGTGGCATCCAGGATCGACTTCCACAACGCCAGGAAGGTGTTGGGGTTTTCGTCGATGAAGGCCTTGGAGGCAGCGAAGGCGCAGCAGGGGTGCTTTTCCCAGATGTCCTTCGTCAGCTTGTGGATGAAGCCGACGCCGTCATAGACCGCGCGCTGGTTGAACGGGTCGGGCGAAAGATAGCCGTCGACGTTATCGGCACGCAGGTTGGCGACCATTTCTGGCGGCGGCAGAACACGGATTTGGATGTCTTTATCCGGGTCCAGACCATGCTCGGCCACGTAGTAACGCAGCAGGAAGTTGTGCATGGAGTATTCGAACGGAACGGCGAACTTGAAGCCTTTCCACATTTTCGGATCGTTCTTGTCCTTGTGCTTCATGGACAGAACGATGGCCTGGCCGTTGATGTTTTCCACCGCGGGCATGGTCCAAGGCGTCTGGGTCGACCCGGCACCCATGGAGATCGCGAGCGGCATCGGGGTGAGCATGTGCGCCGCGTCGTATTCGCCGGAAAGCG
>CAXGUG010000087.1:0-15278 GCA_964012715.1 uncultured Rhodospirillaceae bacterium
TCGACCTTGACCACGTCGGCCCCCAGGTCGGCCAACAACGAGCCGGTGAACGGCCCCGCCGCGAACTGACACAACTCCAACACGCGAAGGCCCTCAAGCGGGCTGCCCTGCGGCACGATCATGGATGCTCTCCCATTCGACGCCGCCCTCTTTGCTCGGGGCGGCCGATAATTATCCATGATGTATACAAGTTGAATTCATATGGTCAAGCCATGACCGGTCCACCGATCTGAAACCCGGATAAATCGTTCGTATATTTCTATTTGTTCAATCACTGATGACGTGGTGCACTGTCGGCATCGAAACGGACCGCGTTACCGACGGCCCGGCAAAATTCAAAACGCGAGAGAACCACCCATGACCAACGCCCCCACGACCGATAATCCCATCGGCCACGACGTCGAACGCGAAGCCCGCGAGGTGCTGGACGTGCTCGACGGCGGCGGCATCGCGATCATTCCGCTGAACGTCGCCTACGCCATCCTGGGCCGCACGGAACAGGCGATCCGCCGGATTTTCGAATTGAAGAAGCGCAGCTATGAAAAGCCGTCGGGCATGTTCGGCTGCGCCGCCGCCTCGGCCGACCTGCACATCATGAGCGACGAAGCCTGCGCCATCCGCCAGGCCCTGATCGAAGACGCCAACCTGCCGTTTTCCATCGTCGCCGATTACCGCAAGGATCATTCCCTGCTCGCCAATGTCGAGCCGTTCGTGCTGGAAACCAGCACAAAGGGGCCGACCATGGACATGCTGCTGAACGCCGGACCGCTGCACAACGCCCTGGCCGAACTGAGCCACCGCGAAGGCAAGCCTGTGTTCGGGTCCAGCGCCAACCAGTCGCTGTCCGGCTCGAAATACACGGTCGCCGAGATCGAACCGGAACTGGTTTCGGCGGTCGACATCGTGATCGACCATGGCCGCTGCCGCGACGCCAACGACAAGGGCCTGTCGTCGACCATCATCGATTTCCGTGACTTCAAGGTCGTCCGCGCCGGCTGCCGGTTCGACGAAATCTCCACCTTCCTGAACGACCGTTTCGGGCGCGCCCTCGCGGCCTGATCGGCAAATGAAAAGCGCGCCCCAGGGAGACCGGGGCGCGCTTTCCGCTTTTGCTAGGCGGGACCTACCATTCGGCGCGCATGCCGACGAAGACCGCACGGCCCGTTCCCGGCTCAAAGAACGCCGAGGTCGAGGACGCTGTCGCTGCGATCGACGCGCTGGCGATGTATTTCTCGTCCAGCAGGTTGCGGGCATCCAGGTACAACGACACCTTGTCGTTCACATCATAGCCGGCCTTGAACCCGAACAAGGCGTAGGACTTGGTCGAGACCGTGTTGGCGTTATCCACGAAATAGGCCTGGGGCACCCATTCCATGTTCGGCCCGGCGTAGAAGCCGGCGGGGTGCTTGTATAGAACCTCGGCCCGGATGAAGTGCCGGGGCGCGCCCGGCAGTTCGTTGTCGCCCCAGGTGGTATCGCCGTCGAACGTAAAGTCGTTGAAGGTGTAGGCCGCGTTCAGCCACAGGCTGTCGGCTTTCTCGCCTTTCTCGACCAAGCCCTTCATGAAGGCCCAGCCAACACCGGCTTCAATCCCCTGGTGGATCGTCTTGTCCGCGTTCGTGACCTGATAATTGCCGCCGCCGAGATCGAAGTACTGGAATTCGTTCCGCAAATGGGCACGGTACAGGGCCAGGTCCCAGGTCAGGTTCGGCTTGCGGCCACGGGTCCCGATTTCCAGCGTCGTCGCTTCCTGCGCCTCGGTCGTGGCCAGGGTCGCGTTGGTGAAGTTCAACTCGGAAAAGGTCGGGGCCTCGCTGCTGCGCGACAGGTTCGAGAACACCTGCCATTCCGGATCGACCTGCCACAATAGGCCGACCTTGGGATTGATCAGGGTGTATTCGTTCTCGCCCGAGGTATCGGTCGCGTTGTCGAACCGATCAGTCCGCCTGCGCAGCGCGTGCACGGCTTGCAGGCCCGCGACCACGGTCACGTCGGGAACGACCTCCAGCGCGTTTTCGCCGTAAGCGATGTAGTTGACCGCGCGATCCGCCGAAGCCGAGACCCGCGCCCCCTTGTTCCCGCCGACGTTGGTCGAATGGGTGTTGTCGACCCAGCCGCCGGAAATGGTCACACCCAGGGTCAGGCGGTTCGCCATGCCCGCGATATCCCGCTCGTCGACCGCGCGACCGTAAGCCCCGAAGTCGTGATAGGTGTAATCGAGCACCTGATAGATCGGGTGTTGCAGGCGTTTGCGCAGCGCATATCCACCGGCTTCGAAGGTCGTATCGCCCAGCTTCATGCTGGTCTTGTTCGACAGCCGCATGGATTCGATGTTGCGCTGATAATTCAGGTTCAGGTTCCCCGCGGCGGCGGCCTTGGGGTCGGTCAGGGCCTGGGTCTTGGTTACCGATCCGGGAATGTGCTGATGAATGTCGGCCATCGACAGATAGAACCGCGTTTCCAGATCTTCATTGATCCGCCATCCCGCGTTGCCCGACGCGCGATAGGAATAGCCGCCGCTGTGATCGCGGAACCCTTCCTGTTGCAGGCGCGCGACGGTCAGATAGGCATCGAAGTCATCGACCACCCCGGCGGCGCTGAACTGCTGCCGGTTGAAGCCGAAACTGCCCAGGTCGAGGCGGGCCTGAAAGGCCGGAGCGTCGTGCCCCGTCGGCGATACGAAGTTGATCGCCCCGCCCAACGTATTCGCGCCGTAGCGCAGGCCGTTGGCCCCTTTATAGACCTCGACATAGCGATAGGCCGTCGGATCCAGTTCCTGAAAATCGGTGCTGCCATCCGCGGAATTGATCGGCACGCCGTCCTGGTACATCTGGATGCCGCGCATGTGGAAGTTCCGCGACAGCCCCGATCCGCGGATCGACAGGCGCGTGTCTTCGCCCCATTTGGGCTGCACGAACACGCCCGGGGTGTATTCCAACACATCCTTAAGCGTTTGCGCCGCGGTGTCCTTCCAGACCGTGTCGGGCACGACTTCGACCGCACCCGGCGTCTGTTGGATCAATTTTTCCGCCCCCGACGTGGTCGGTACGATCAGGGAGGGTTCGGCCTGACCGCTGACCGTCACGGTCGGCAGTTCCACCGGCTCTTTCGTGGCGTCCTGGGCCAGGGCGGGGGTGGCCGCGATCAGGGCCACGGCCAGGGTTGCGGCGGCGCCATTGGCTGTCCGCGCGTTTCGATAAGTCATCTTCATTATTCCTTGGGGTCCGGGTTATTTCTTCGGGATCAGGCGCAGGCGCGGCGCGGGCGATTTCAGCTCGTGCCAAGCCTGTCCGGGGCCCGGAATTTCGGACCAGTCGCGCTCTCCGGTTTCGCACTTCTGGCGGACCGGAAAATTCAGGAAGCCGTCCGGCGCCGTGCCGGGCAGCTTCAATTGCAAGGCGAATTCATCGAAGAACTCACTGGGCAAGGGCCCACCCCGCCAGGTCACGCGGGCGACCCGTTCGTCGATCGTGTGGCCGTGCGGCCCGGCGACGGGCTGGGCGAGCTTTTCCCGCTCGATGGTGACCTGCCAGCCCGCCTTGGGCTGGGGCCGGACGCTCAGGATGCTGGGCGGGATGGAAACGGTGACGGCGACCGTCGCCGCCCCCATGCATCCGTGACCGACGCGAAAAGTTCCTTTGAAATAACTGCCCGCGGGGGCTTCCCGGGGATCGATAACGACATGCGCCTGGGCGCTGCCGGCGGCAGCACAGGCAAGGGCCGCGGCGCAAAGCACCGCCGGCACAATACGAGAGGACATGGCAAACCTCGATATTCGGATAGATCGACAGGCAGGATCGCGCGGTGCGCAATCTGCCGGTTCAGATTTAGATCAACCGAAAACGAGGGGTGGTGCGCGGGAACCGAGGGTCGGACCGGCGCGGCGTACCGTAACGATACGATCGCGGACAACTACATTCTCAACATGAACGACCGGGGCATTGAGCACCGGCATCGTCGGCAGGGCCGCCGCCTGGGCCGCGACCTTGAAAAACGGACAGCTGAATTGACCGGGGGATTGGGAATCGTCCGATTGCCCGGGGTCGACCTGACGGCCCGATTCATCGACGGTGATCGTCTTGAACCCGCTGCCCGTACAAATGACGACTTCGTATTGCCCGGATTTCAGCGCCCCGACATCGGGCATGAAGCCCGCCGGGATGGTCAGCTGCAGGGCGAACAGGACCAGCGCCACGCACGAAAATGCGCGGCGTGCGCGTGAACGCAGCTGCCTGAACCCCCATCTGTTCATGACCAACATCAAATCACCGGGGCAATAACCTGTCCAGGCGATTCAGGTCGGGAAAGGCGTCCCCTGGGATTAGCTGCCGTCGTCGCGCCAATCGATCCGGTACAGGTCGAAGCGCCGGTCCTTCAGGTTTTGCACGGTGCCGCTGGCCCGCGCCGCCTTCAGGCTATCCAGGCGCAGATCGGCAAAGGCGACCATTTCCACGTTGGGCGTGGTATCGGCGGCGACGCCGTCGCGGGCGAAGGCCACGTCGCAAGGCGTCAGGATGCAGCTCTGCGCGTACTGGATATCCATGTTGTCGACGTTGGGCAGGTTACCGACGTTGCCCGCCATGACGACATACATCTGGTTTTCCACCGCCCGCGCCTGGGCACAGTAGCGCACGCGGGTATAGCCCTGACGCTCATCCGTGCAGAACGGCACGAACAAAATCTGCGCTCCCTGGTCGACCAGATGGCGGGCTAGTTCCGGGAATTCGCAGTCGTAGCAGATGTTGACGCCGATCGGTCCGCAGTCGGTCATGATCGTCGACACCTCGGACGCCCCTTCGACATGCCACCAATAGCGTTCGTTGGGCGTCGGGTGGATCTTGGCCTGGCGATGGATCGAGCCGTCACGCAGACAGACGTAGCAGATGTTCAGGATGTCGCCGTTTTCATCCATCGTCGGGTGGGAACCGCCGATGATGTTGATGTTGTAGCTGACGGCCAGACCGCTCAGCAGTTCCTTCAACGGCTCGGTATAACGCGTCAGATGGGCGATGGCTTCGGACGCGGGAATTTGCTCGTTCTCGATCGACAGCAATTGCAGGGTGAACAACTCCGGGAACAGGACGAAGTCGGCTTTGTAGTCGGCGACCACGTCGACGAAGTATTCGACCTGGGTCGCGAATTCCTCGAACGAGGCGACCCGGCGCTGCTGATACTGGACCAGGCTGACCCGCACCGTATCGACCGGGCGGCGGCGTTGGCGCGAGGATACCGGCTCGGGCGCGTTGTACTTTGGATTGCGCCACACCAAGTGCGCCGCATGCCCACCGGATTCCCGGTCGGACGGCAAGTAGTTTTCCAGGACGCCGACGACTTCGAACCCGGTACGCAGCTGAAACCCCAGGACGGAATCGCGCAATTTACGTTCGGCCACGGCTTCGATATAGGCCATGGGCGAGCCGACCTTTTTCGACCGCCGGGCGTATCCGGGGATGCGCCCACCGAACACGATGCCTTTCAGATGCTGTTCCGTGGCCAGGGCTTTACGCGCTGCATAGAGGCGCTGGCCGATCCGCAGGCCCCGGAATTCGGGATCGACGAAGACCTCCATCCCATACAGCCATTCCCCGTCCGGATCATGGCGCGCGGCAAAGCCGTTGCCGGTGATCTGGGTCCAGGTATGGGCCTTGAACGCCAAGGCTTCGCCGATCCGGAAGGTCGCGCAATAGCCGACGATCTGGTCTTCGTAGACCGCGACGAACTGCCCTTGGGGGAAGTTGTTGATCTGGCCGCGCAGTTGGTCAGCCTTATAGGGCTCCAACTGCGGGTAGACCTTGCGATAGAGCCGCCTGATCGCCTCGACATCCGATAGCCGCGCATGGCGGACGATCAGCTTGGCTTTGGCTTCGATGGTGGCTCCGGTCGGCATTGGATTCCTCCGTTCAGTTTTACCGCAAGGCGGCGCAGGCACGCTGAATACGTTCGCAGGCCTGGACCAGTTCATCGACCGAGGCCGCATAGGAGATACGGAAATAAGGCGACACGCCATAGGCCCCGCCATGGACCGTGGCGACGTTTTCCGTCTCCAACAGGTACATCACGAAATCGCGGTCGTTCTCGATCACCTTGCCTTCGGGCGTGGTCTTGCCAATCACCCCGGCGCAGGACGGATAGACATAGAACGCCCCCTTCGGCACGGGGCAGGAAATCCCCGGCGCCTGGTTGAGCATGGAGACGACCAGATCGCGCCGTTCCTCGAACGATTTGGAGCGTTCGGCGACATAGTCCTGCGGCCCGTTCAGGGCGGCGACGGCGGCGGCCTGGCTGATCGACGACGCGCCGACGGTAACCAGCGACTGCAGCTTGATCATCTGCTTGATCATGTCGGCATGGGCCCCGGCATAGCCGACGCGCCATCCGGTCATGGCATAGGCCTTGGAGATGCCGTTGACGGTGATGGTGCGATCGAACAGCTTCGGCTCGACCTTGGCGATGGTCGCGAACTTCAAACCGTCGAAGGCGATGTGCTCGTAGATATCGTCGGCGATGATGCCGACGCGGGGGTGCTCCAACAGCACGTCGGCCAGCGCCCGCAGGTCCGCTTCCTCGTAAACCGCGCCGGTCGGGTTGTTGGGCGAATTCAGCAACAGCCAGCGGGTTTTCGGCGTGATCGCCTTCGCCAATTGGTCCGCCGTCAGCTTGAAATCCTGTTCCACGCCGCAGGGCACGATCACCGGCACGCCGCGCGCGAATTTGATCATGTCGATATAGGCGACGTAATAGGGCGCGGGCAGGATGACTTCGTCCCCATCGTCCGTCCCGGCGGTGAAGGCGTTGAAGATCACCTGCTTGGCGCCGTTGCCGACGATGATCTGGTCGCGGGTGTACTCCAAGCCGTTCTCGCGCTTGAACTTGGCGATGATCGCGTCTTTCAGCTCGTTGGTTCCGCCGATCGGGGTATAGGCCGTCTCGCCGTTCAGCGCGGCCTGATGCGCGGCCTCGATCACGTGATCGGGGGTCGGGAAATCCGGCTGCCCGGACGATAGGGCGATAACGTCCTTGCCCTGTTCCTTCATCTCACGGGCGCGCTGCGACATCACGGCGCTAGGCGAAGTTTCGATACGGTCCATACGGGCCGCGAATTCCATTTTGGACATTTGGGTGTTTCCTGTCGGGGGATGCTGGAACCAACGAAAATAAGAGCGCCCATGGTCACCGATTTGACCGGGCCGTCAAGTCCCCCTGAGCACAGATGACTGAATTCGGTTGGAAAATCGTTTCAACGGACCCTCCCCACTTGGGGGTGGGGGCGAACATCGACAAGCGCTATCCGAAAGGGCCACAACCGCCGGAGCGCCCCATGAACCGAGTCCTTTTCGTCGATGACGAGCCGCAAATCCTGAAAGGCATCGCCCGCAGCCTGCGCAACCACCGCGACGAATGGGACATGAGCTTCGCGACCAACGCCGATCAGGCCCTGGCCCTGATGCAGAACCGACCCGCAGACGTGATCGTGACCGATATCCGCATGCCCGGCATGCAGGGCGACGCGTTGATCGAGCGGGTCCACGAAATGTATCCGGATACGGTGCCCATGGCCCTGTCGGGGCAATGCACCCAGGAACAGGCGATCGAAATTTCCCGCCGCGGTGTCCGCTTCCTGGCCAAACCCTGCGACGGCACGGCCCTGGCCGCCGCCGTGACGGAAGCCTTCGTTTATCGCGAACGGCGGGTGACCACGTTCTCGGTCCAGGCGCCTGCCCCGGCGGGCGGCGATGACCTGCGCCAGGCGATCTTGCTGCTGGCGGCGGCCATGGTCCGAAACGGTATTCTCGACACGGCGGAAATTCCGGATTCCCTGCGCGGTCTGTTCCTGGACTCCGTCAGCCCCGCCACCATGGCGGCCCTGATGACCGATGCCCCGGCGGACGCGCCCGAGACCGACCCGGACCTGGAGGAACTGCGCGAACGCCTGGGCATCGTCACCGGCGAGGACGGCTCCTGGTCCTAACGCGTCACGCCCCGATGACGGCCTCGAATCCTTCGAATTGCGGATGGCCCAGGTAGATGCCCTTGGTATTTCCGGCATTGGCGTGGGCCTTTCGGAAATTCTCCGACTTGGTCCAGGCCAGAAAATCCGCCTCCGATCTCCAGATCGTGTGCGAGGCGTAGAGGGTGTGATCCTCGTGGCTCGGCCCCTTGAGCAGATGAAATTCAACGAAGCCCGGCACCTCGTCCAGATGACGATCGCGGGTCTTCCACACGGTTTCGAAGTCCTCTTCCCGACCGGGCGCGATCTTGAAGCGGTTCATGGCGATGTACATGGCTAACCCTTTCAATTCGGACGACGCCTATACATGTCGGCGTATACGCCGCCGGGATCAAGAACTGACGCAACGGGAATGTCCACTTATAGCCAGGAGCGGTCGTTGCAAATTATCCGGCTCAACATAAGAATGATGAGGGTCGAGCAATTAATGTTATTTGGCGCAACAAGCTGCGGGTCCAGTGTATTGGCTGACAAGGGGTAGCAAGAAATGATCAAAGAAATTTGGGACACTTCGAAGCCGCCAATCTACGGCTGCCTAACAGGGATTGAGCTTCCGAATGCCAGAGTTGAAATCCTGCCAGGAATTAAACTTAAGCGTATTTATGTCGATACAATAGGCACCACAATGTTGGCGTTTGCGCCTCCGCCGACGCCGAAATCACCTCATCCAGCGCCTTGGGCTGCAGTTAGTGGAGGATTAAGCTTCGAGAGTAGAGCCGAAGTCGAACTTACAAACATGAATGCTTGTGATGGGTTATCCCCGTCAGTAGCTGTTTGGCTTGTCGCAGCTGTCTTGCGGCTTCGCATAACAACGCCAATCCGTCTTGCCGTAATAGGGAACATGCCCGTCGACATGATGGGAGAACGCTCGAAAGAAGTACAAGCCATTGCATTTGAGAGTGCACCAAACCAATTCGGGCTGTTCACGGCCGAGCGCACTGAAGTTACAGAGGATGAACTTTCATGGCTGCGTGACATGCTACCCGTAGCAGCGCGGCTATATCATGACGAACGCTTCTATCGCGCCTTTTCCGTCTACGATCAGGCTCAGTGGACCCCAACGCCGGAAATGGGAACAATGCTTGTCTGGGCAGCGATTGAAATTCTGTTCGACTTAAGTGGTGAAAGAGAGAAGACGAAGGCCATCTGCAGGGCGTTATCTGACTGTGTAGGGACAGACTCCTCCGACCGTGATCGTGCCTACCCGGTAATACGGGACCTGTACTACAAACGAGGGCAGGCAGTTCATGCGGGTCGTAGCATGTCTTCTCAGGATGTTATCCAGTCCTTCCGCCTCGCGAATGTAGCGTTCCAGAACGTCCTGATAGAAGGTAGACTGCCTATATCTCCCAGGGAGACGGTTCACTAGGTGAATTCAGATAATCTGTCCCTACTTAATTTCCGTTTGGCGGACGTCCGCTTCGGGTCAAAAGCAGACATCTGAATACTCACCCACCCGCTGAATACTCACCCACCCGTCAGCCTCCCCCAAGGCGGCTCAGGCGCCGAGCCCACCCAGCCGCCGCACCAAAGCCGCGATTTCGGCCACGCCTTCGCCCGTCTTCATGTTGGTAAAGACGAAGGGGCGGTCGCCGCGCATACGTTTGGCGTCGCGGTCCATCACCGCGAGGTCCGCGCCGACATGCGGGGCCAGATCCGTCTTGTTGATGACCAGCAGGTCCGAACGGGTAATGCCCGGGCCGCCCTTGCGCGGGATTTCCTCGCCCGCTGAAACGTCGATGACGTAGATCGTGATATCGGCCAGTTCGGGGCTGAAAGTCGCGGCCAGATTGTCGCCGCCGCTTTCGATCAGGATCAGGTCCAGGCCCGGAAAGGTCGCGCGCATCTGGGCCACGGCGGCCAGATTGATCGAAGCATCCTCGCGGATCGCCGTATGCGGGCAGCCGCCCGTTTCCACGCCCATGATCCGTTCGGGAGACAAGGCGCCGCGCCGGGTCAGGGCCTCGGCGTCCTCCTTGGTATAGATGTCGTTGGTGATGGCGCAGATGTCATGGGTCTCGCGAAAGGTCCGGCAGAGTTGCTCCATCAGCGCCGTCTTGCCCGAGCCGACGGGCCCGCCGATGCCGACGCGCAGCGGCCCATGGGGTGAAGTGGTCATGATCTGAAAAGCCTCGTGTATTGGGTTTCGTGGCGCATGGCGGCCACGTCGGAAAGAAAGGCGCAACCGCCCAGGTCGGCCAGGGAGGCCTGGCCCGCCGCCTCGGCGGTACGGGTAACATCAGCCTCGAGCGCGCTGAGGGCGCGCTGACCGTCGGTCTGGCCCAGGGGAACCAGCCGCACCCCCGCGGAAATAAGGTTCGCGACCACGGCATGAACAAAGGCATGTAGCGCCGGGGCCAGCGGCACGCCATGCCCGGCGGCGGCCCAGGCGACGGCGACGGGATAAGCAATATCGCCGTCCCATTCGTCGGCCCCGGCATAGGGCCAACTGGCCCGTGTCGCGACCAGAAAGGCATTGCCCTGGGCCGTCGTCTCCAACCGCCGTTCCGACGACGGACACAAGGCCACGGCCAGATCGTTGATCGACGCCAGTTCCTCCCGGTCGTCGCTGTCTGCGGCGGCCCAGGCCTGCGCGAACAGGACGGAATCAGTCCAAGCCCCGCCATGGCCCAGCAGATCGCGCAGCCAGCGCTCCAACCCGGACCGGTCGGCGACCGCCCCGGTTTCGACCGCCCATTCGATGCCGTGGCTATAGGCGAAGGCCCCGACCGGATAGCTCGGCGACAACCATGCCAGCAGGCGATACAGGACCGCTGGATCGACGACGTTATCCATGAGAATGCCCCCCATGGGAATGACCGTGCGCATGAGAGTGGGGGTGCGAATGCCTGTGATCGTGGTCATGACCGTGGGTGCGGCCATGGCCATAGGCCCCGCCTTCGGGATTGAACGGGGCTTCAACATGCGCGACCCGCGCCCCCAGCTTAACCAGCATGTCTTCGATCACATGATCGCGGCGGATGCGCAGGCGGTCGCCCAAAAGCTCTGTCGGCAGGTGCCGGTTGCCCAGGTGCCAGGCGACACGGACCAAGTGATCGCTGTCGCTACAGGTGACCTCGACCAGCGGTTCCTCCGCCGCCTTGACGGCGACCAAACGGCCATCGTCCAAGATCAGGCCGTCGCCGTCGGCCAAGGCTTCGGCCTCGGCCAGATCAAGCAGGAATTCCAGCCCGCCGACGCCGGTCATGGCCAAGCGGCGGCGATGGCGTCCGTCGAAATCCAGCACCACCGTATCGGCGGCGACGCCGGACCAATCCCCCGTTCGCTTGAGCGCCGTTGCTCGAAGCATCGTCGTCCCCTTTCGGATCAGAACAAGAAATACCGCTGCGCCATGGGCAGAACCTCCGCCGGCTCACAAGTCAGCAGTTCGCCATCGGCCCGCACCTCGTAGGTTTCAGGATCGACCTCGACCGTCGGCGTGGCGTCGTTCAGGACCATGGATTTCTTGGAAATGCCGCCCCGCGTGTTAGCCACGCCCAGCAGTTCCTTTTCCACGTTCAGGTGATGGGCGATGCCGTCGTCCAGCGAAACCTGACTGACGAAGGTCACGCCCGAGGCCACCATCGACCGCCCGAAAGCCCCGAACATCGGCCGGTAGTGGACCGGCTGCGGCGTCGGGATCGAGGCGTTGGGATCGCCCATGGCGGCGGCGGCGATGGTTCCGCCGATCAACACCATGTCGGGTTTGACCCCGAAGAACGCGGGCGACCACAGGACCAGATCGGCGCGCTTGCCGATCTCGACGGAGCCGACATGCTTCGACAAACCGTGGGCGATGGCCGGATTGATGGTGTACTTGGCGATGTAGCGGCGAACGCGCATGTTGTCGTTGTCACCGGTTTCTTCCGCCAGGCGACCGCGCTGGCGCTTCATCTTGTCCGCCGTCTGCCAGGTGCGGATCAGCACTTCACCGACCCGGCCCATGGCCTGACTGTCCGAGGCAATGATCGAAAACGCCCCCATGTCGTGCAGGATGTCTTCCGCCGCGATGGTTTCCTTGCGGATGCGGCTTTCGGCGAAGGCGACGTCTTCCGGAATGTTGCCGTCCAGGTGATGGCAGACCATCAGCATGTCCAGGTGTTCTTCCAGGGTGTTGACGGTATAGGGCCGCGTCGGGTTGGTCGATGACGGAATCACGTTGAGCTCGCCACAGACCTTGATGATGTCGGGCGCATGGCCGCCGCCCGCGCCCTCGGTATGGAAGGCATGGATCGTCCGGCCCTTGAATGCCGCGACCGTGTTTTCGACAAAGCCGCTTTCGTTCAGCGTGTCCGTATGGATCATGACCTGCACGTCCAGGTCGTCGGCCACGCCCAGGCAGCAATCGATGGCCCCCGGGGTGGTACCCCAGTCCTCGTGCAACTTCAGGGAACAGGCCCCGGCCCGGACCTGTTCGATCAGGGCCGCCGGTTGCGAGGCATTGCCCTTGCCCGCGAAGGCCAGGTTCATGGGCAGACCGTCCGCCGCCTGGATCATTCGCCCGATGTGCCAGGGGCCGGGGGTGCAGGTCGTGGCGTTGGTGCCCGTCGCGGGGCCGGTGCCGCCGCCCAGCATGGTCGTCACGCCCGACATCAGGGCTTCGTCGATCTGCTGCGGGCAGATGTAATGGATATGCACGTCCAGGCCGCCGGCGGTCAGGATCTTGCCCTCGCCCGCGATCGCTTCCGTGCCCGGGCCGACGACGATATCGACGCCCGGCTGGGTGTCCGGGTTCCCCGCCTTGCCGATGGCGACGATGCGCCCTTCCTTCAGGCCGACATCCGCCTTCACGATGCCCCAGTGATCGATGATGGTGGCGTTGGTGATGACCGTATCGACGGCCCCTTCGGCACGCGTGGTCTGGGCCTGGCCCATGCCGTCGCGGATGACCTTGCCGCCGCCGAATTTAACCTCTTCGCCGTAGGTCGTGAAATCCTTCTCGACCTCAATGAACAGCTCCGTATCCGCCAGGCGCACCTTGTCGCCGACGGTGGGGCCGAACATGTCCGCATAAGCGGCGCGACTGATTTTTGCCGGCATGTTTCCGTCCTCCCCTTACAGATCGCCCATGACTTTTTGATTGAAGCCGAAGACCTTGCGGGCACCCAGCAGCGGCACCAGCGTGACGTCGCGGCTTTGGCCCGGCTCGAACCGGACCGCCGTGCCCGACGCGATGTCCAGGCGCATGCCGCGCGTTTTCTCGCGGTCGAAATCCAGCGCCGGGTTGGTCTCATAGAAATGATAATGGCTGCCGACCTGGACCGGGCGGTCGCCGGTATTGGCGACGGTCACGGTCACGGTCGGCTGGCCCGCGTTCAATTCGATCTCGCCGGGGGCCGCGATGATTTCACCTGGGATCATGGCGTCCTCCTATCGAATGGGGTTATGGACGGTGACCAGCTTGGTCCCGTCGGGAAAGGTCGCTTCGACCTGCACGTCGTGGATCATCTCAGAGATGCCCTCCATGACCTGATCGCGGGTGATGACCTTGGCCCCCGCCTCCATCAGGTCGGCGACGCTGCGTCCGTCGCGGGCGCCCTCGACCACGAAATCGGAAATCAGGGCGATGGCTTCGGGATAGTTCAGCTTCACGCCGCGCTCCAGCCGCCGTCGCGCGACCATGGCCGCCATGGCGATCAGCAGCTTGTCCTTTTCCCTCGGTGTCAGGTTCATGAAGCCTCCCGTTATCTTCGTTGATGTCTAGAGGTGCCAGACGCGCGGCAGCTCCCGCCCCGCCAACAGGGCCAGCAGGGGCGACAGATAGGCCCGCAACATATGTGTACCCGGCGCAACCACACGGCAGACCAGAGTATCCGGCGGGGCGCTCGCCCCCGCCGACGGCAAGGGGTCCAAAACTTCCCGCGCCGCGGCCAGCCGATCCTGCGCCCCCGGCGCGGCCAGCACGACCGTCGCCACCGCCTTGTGCCCGGCCAGGACGGCGGGCCCCTGCGCGGCGGCGTTGATATCGTCGTCCATCCGCGCCTCGTCGGCGAAGATCAGGCGTCCATCCCGGCGAATGCGCCAGGAATCGTGAAATGCCCCCATGGTCACGGTCTCGCCCGAAGCCGCGCGACCCAGCATCAAGGCCTCGACGCCCAGAAACACGGCATCGCCCGCCAGGTCGACGCTGAGTGTGCGATTCAGGCGACCGCCGTCGAACAAAATCGTTTCCTGCGGCAACCAGTGCAGCGCCGCCCCTGCCTCGGCCCGTAATTCGGTCTCGACCCGCGCCGTGCCGTCGACCGCGCGGTACAAACGCTCGCAGGTCTGGGTCGTCAGGGTCAGGCTGGCGTCCTCGCCCGCCACGGCTTCGGTCCGGTAATAGTCGCCGCCGGTCAGGCCGCCTGCGGTATTTAACAACACCGCATCGATACCCTGCCCGTCGTAGACGCGCGGCAACCGCACCTTGGCGCAGCCGTCCTGATACAGGTCGGACAGGCGCGTGGTGCCGCCATCGGCCCGGACCTCGATCCGGACCCGGCCGCGTGCGCGTTGCAGGGATGTGGTCTTGCCGGGTTGGTCAGACGGTGAGGTGCCGTCGTACATCGTCCGCGTCCAACTCGCTCTTGTCGCCGGAAACGATGACCTCGCCACGATCCAGAACGGTGATCGCATCGGCCAATTCGTGGGCGAATTCAAAGTATTGCTCGACCAGAAGAATCGCCATTTCACCTTTCTCGCGCAAGTGGGAAATGGCATCCCGGACTTCGGCCGTCGGCGAATTCTGGGGTTTGGCCGCAGCCTGATCATAAACCCGGAACTCGGATTCCTTTTCCCCGCCACCGCCGTTGTTCGAACGATCGCGCAGAAATTTGATGGCGTGGCCGATGTCCTTGATGATCGACGGTTGAATGCCTTCGGTCGGCTCGTCCAACACCAGCAAGCGCGGCCGGGTGACCAGGGCGCGGCCGATGGCCAATTGCTGTTGCTGCCCGCCGGACAGATCGCCGCCGCGGCGCTTCATCATGGTCTTCAGCACCGGGAACAATTCGAACACTTCTTCCGGGATGAAACGCATCTTGGACGGCAGGCCCGCGAAACCCGTCTCCAGGTTTTCCTGCACCGTCAGCAGCGGGAAGATTTCCCGGCCCTGCGGCACATAGGCGATGCCGCGCCTGGCCCGGTCGAACGACGGCAGGCCGTTGATCGAGGAATCGTCCCACAGGATGTCGCCATCGGCGATGGGATGATGGCCGACGATGGCCCGCAACAGGCTGGTCTTTCCGACCCCGTTGCGGCCCAGGACGCAAGTCACCTTGCCGACCTCGGC
>CAXGUG010000088.1:0-15187 GCA_964012715.1 uncultured Rhodospirillaceae bacterium
CCTGCGCGCCGCCGATGCGGTAAATCTCATCGACCCCGGCGATCCCGGCAGCGGCCAGAACCAGCGGATTAACCACGCCGTCCGGCGTCGGCACAACCATGACCAAACGGTCCACGCCCGCAACCTTGGCCGGCATTGCGTTCATCAGAACCGACGACGGATAAGCCGCCGTGCCGCCCGGGACGTACAGCCCCGCGGCCTCGACCGCCTGCCAGCGATAGCCCAGGCGCAGGCCCGCGGCATCGGTGAAATCCAGGTCTTCCGGCAACTGCTTTTCGTGGAAGGCACGGATACGCTGCGCCGCCGTTTCCAGGGCCGCAAGGGTTTCCGGCGCGCATTTGTCACGGGCGGCGGCGACATCGGCCGCCGTGATCGCCATGGTCTCGCGGGTCAGTTCGAACCGGTCGAACTTGGCCGTATATTCCAGAACCGCGGCATCGCCCCGGGCCCGCACATCGGCCAGGATCGCGGCGACGACGTCATTGACGTCGGCTTCGGTCTCGCGCTTGGCGCCCAAAAAGGCCTTGAACGCGTCCTCGAAACCCGCGTCGCGGGAATCAAGCCGCAAGGGCATCGGTCGCCTCCTTGAACTTATTGACCCAATTCCCGATTTCACGGGGACGGGTCTTCCAGGCGGCGCGGTTAACCGCAAGGCGCGAGGTGATTTCGGCAATGGTTTCGATCTCGACCAGACCATTGGCCTTCAGCGTGGCACCCGTCGAGACCAGATCGACGATGCGGCGGCACAGGCCCAGCGTCGGGGCCAGTTCCATGGCGCCGTTCAACTTGATGCATTCGGCGTGGACGCCGCGCCGTTGGAAATGGCGGCGGGTCAGACCGGGATATTTGGTGGCGACGCGGATCGACGACCATTGGCCCGGGTCGTCGCTTTTGCTCAGTTCCGCCGGTTCGGCAACGGCCAAGCGGCAATGCCCGATGCCCAGATCCACCGGCGCATAAATTTCCGAGTAATCGAATTCCATCAGCACATCGTTCCCGGCCACACCCAGATGGGCCGCGCCAAAGGCAACGAAGGTGGCGACGTCGAATGACCGCACCCGGATGATGTCCAATTCCGGCACGTTCGTGGTGAAACGAAGTTGACGGCTGTTCGGGTCGTCAAAGGCCGCTTCAGGTTCGATCCCCGCATGGCGGACGAGCGGCATCACTTCCTTGAGGATTCGCCCCTTGGGCAGCGCCAATACCAGTTTCTCGTTCACATTCATCGCCATACTCATCGGGCCGGTTTCAAATACATCGAATCGAATTTATCGGGTCGGGCCGCATACATAGAGTGTTTCGCGCCATCTTACCAGTGAACAGGCGCGGAAATCCTGCCCTTCTTACCCAAAGAAATTCAGCTTTCCGCCGACAAATTCGCGACGAAAGCCGCGATCTCGGGGAATAGGACCTGCGGGGCTTCCAAATGGGGGCCATGGCCGCAATCCGGCAGGATCAACGCGCGAGCTGGCCCGGAAACGCCGACGGCGATCGCCTGGACCTGAGCCTCGGTCCCATATTGATCGTCCGCGCCTTGAACCACGAGGACGGGACAGGTCACCGGGGCCAGATCGGCCTCGACGTTCCAGTCGCGGAACGCCTCGGTCAGCCAGGTATCGTTCCACCCGTGAAAGGCGGCATCGACGTTGCCGCCGTGATAACGCTGCAGCTTCGCCCGCAGGTCCGTGCTTTCCCATGCCCTGCGCGCCTCGCGGATCCCCTGGATCGTGACGTCTTCATTGAACACATGAGCCGCCATGGTGACCACGCCGACGATCCGGGGGTCGCGCCCTGCGGCCTGCAGGGCGATGGTTCCCCCATCGGAATGTCCGATCAACACCGCCTGTGCGATCCCTGCGGCGTCCAGCACCGATGGCAGAACGTCGAATGCTTCGGTCGCATGGTAATCGAGCGGCCGGGGCCAGGGGCAACCGTCGGATCGGCCATATCCAGTGCGCGAATAAGCAAAAGCCGGAAGGCCCGTCAGCCGGGACAATTCGTCCGGAACACCCCGCCACATCTCGATACAGCCCAAGCCCTCGTGAAGGAAGACGAGAACCGGGCGCCCCGGCGGTATTTCCGGCGCGGGTTCGCCGTACCATGCGCATTCCAGGCGATGATCCCCCGCCCGCAGATATGAAACGTCGTCACCCACCGGCAATATCCATCCTCTAAATTCCGGAACAAATTATCGCTCTCAAGACCGGAGAAAAAGCCCTACCCCAATCAAGGTTTCTCGCGCTTTTTGCGAGCTGTTATGACAGAATTATCGTGTGGGAGAAGAGTAAGGGGCGTTGTCGTGTTCGAACCGCGCGAAAATTTATGGCTACCCGTCGCCACCGCCTTTATCGGCAGTGCGGTGGTATTTTTTGCCTTGGCCATGCTGGATGCCTTCGAAGGCCTCCACGAAGCGACGCGCGGTTATGAAGCTGTTCAACTGGACGAACTGATCCTGGCCGTGGCATTGAGCGTCACGGTCGCGGCCTGTGTCTGGGCGATACAGATCACCCGGCGTATGCGCTATTGGAAAGATGCCCACGACCGATTGGCGAACCGAGACGCCAACCGCAAGCCTGAGGCGGCTCAGTCACCCGGGACGCGGGCGATGTCGGCGCCACAGGCCGCCAGCTTTTCTTCCAGCCGCTCGTACCCGCGATCCAGGTGATAGACCCGGTTGACCCGGGTCTCCCCTTCCGCCGCCAATCCGGCCAGGACAAGGCTGACCGAAGCCCGAAGGTCCGTCGCCATGACCGGCGCGCCGGACAGCTTCTTGACCCCGCGCACGATGGCCGACGAGCCATGGACGTTGATGTCTGCCCCCATGCGGCACAGTTCCGGAACATGCATGAAACGGTTTTCGAAAATGGTTTCTGTGATCATCGCGGCCCCCGAGGCAACGGTCATCATCGCCATGATCTGGGCCTGCATGTCGGTCGGGAAACCGGGATAGGGCTCGGTCATGCTGTCGACGCCGCGTAGCTCGCAATTGGCGCGGTTGACCTTCAGGCCTTCGGAAGTTTCCGTCACCTCGACGCCCGCGCGCTCCAACAGGTCGATCACGCTTTCGATCAGGTCGGCGCGGGTATTGGTCAGGGTCAATTCGCCCCCGGTGATCGCGGCGGCGGCTGCATAGGTGCCGGTTTCGATCCGGTCCGGCAGAACCCGATGGCGCGCACCCGACAACTGGTCGACGCCCGTAACTTTCAGGGTGTCCGTGCCAACGCCGGAAATCTTGGCGCCCATTTCGGTCAGGCAATTGGCAAGGTCGGTAATCTCGGGCTCACGGGCGGCATTGGCGATAACCGAATCGCCCTTGGCCAGGACTGCCGCCATCAGGGCGTTCTCGGTCCCACCGACGGTGACCTTGGGGAACAGCACATGCCCGCCACTCAGGCCGTTGGGCGCGCTGGCCTGGATATAGCCTTCCTTAAGCTCGATCTCGGCCCCCAGGGCCTCCAGCGCCTTCAGATGCAGATCCACGGGCCGGGTCCCGATGGCGCAACCGCCCGGCAGCGAGACCCGCGCCTTACCGGCCCGCGCCAGCAGCGGCCCCATGACGACGACGGAGGCGCGCATCTTTCGGACCAAGTCATAGGGCGCTTCCGTCGCGGTAATCTTGCGCGCCTGAAGCGTCACCGTCGGCTCGTTGCCGGTACCGTTGCCGCCCGTGCGCGTCAATTCGACCCCCAACTCGCCCAGCAAGCTGCCCATGGTGGCCAGATCGGCCAGGGCCGGCATGTTGGAAAGCTCCAACGGGTCTTCGGTCAAAAGCGACGCAGCCATAAGCGGCAGGGCCGCGTTCTTCGCCCCGCCGATCGCGATGGTGCCGTTAAGGGGACGGCCGCCCCGGATTCGAATGCTGTCCATGCCTGTTGATTAACAGATGGAATGGGGCCGTGTCATGGCGGGAATGGGGATTGTTCGGGGCTGAGGGTAATCGACGATAAAATTCGGCCTCAGCCGACATCGCCACCGGTTTCGCCGGAATCGCGTTTTCGTTGCTGTTGCTTGCGCTTAGCCAGATTGGCGCGCAATTGCTGGGCCTGACGCTCCGCCCGATCTGCCGCCGCCTTGGCCCCGGCAGAGCTTTGGCCCGGGCGTTTCGCGCCGTCCTTGGGCGGGGATTCCGATGTGGTCATCGTAGCTCCGATTCGCATAGCAACGGCGCAGATTGTCCTCCAGACGGCAAAAGCGTCAAGGCTTAGTCAATACCGCCCGGATCAATGCTTGCCAGCCAATGCGACAAAGGCCGCATCAAGCCGCTCCGACGCGCCCTCCTGGGCCGTAATCGCCGTTTGCAGTATTTTGCGATCACGATCCAACGCACGGTCTAGACTGTCGAACAAATTGTCCAGGTCATGCCTTGATGGCCCGCCTGTGTCCTGCCGGGCCTGGACGGCACGGGCCGGATCGGTTGTCCGATCCACGGCATCAGGGTCCAGATCGACCTGCCACCCAAAAGTCCGTTCGGCGATTTCGGCAATGAATGAGGACGTTATCAGATCTGCAGCCAAACCCTGCTTCATCGCCGCGCGGACAACCGCGCCGACCAAGTGATGGGCCTCGCGGAACGAATATCCCGCGTCCCGCACCAATAGGTCAGCCAAATCTGTCGCTGTCGAAAAATTGGCCCGAACGAGTTCCGCCATGCGTTTCGCACGCGGCTGTGCCTTGCTGACGACAACCTGGGCCACGGTTGCGCCGCGGATGGCCCCTTCCAATGCGTCCCAGGCCCAGCGGAAGGCATCGCAGCAAGAATCAAAGCCGAACGAGTAATGAGCCGATTTGAGACCAGTCATCGCCGTCACATGCGCCCCAAGAACCTGGGCCGAGCTTGCTCTTAGAATCTCCAATGCAGACATATTCTTCTTTTGCGGCATCATGCTGGACGTTTGGGCAACACTGTCAGGCAGTTCCAGGGTTCCGAACTCGTAGGTCGTCATGACGAAGAGATCTTGCGCCAAACGCCCCCAAGTCGTCGCCGCCATCGCGGCAACAGACAGCAGTTCGGCCAGGAAATCTCGGGATGCAATGCAATCCTGGGCGTGACCACCCACAGAATCGAAGCCAAGCCATCGCGCCGTCGCCTCTCTATCTATGGGGAAGGAGGTTCCGGCCAGGGCCCCGGCGCCCAAGGGCGACACGTTGATCCGATCGCGGCATTGGACAAGCCTTGCGAAATCTCGTTCCAACGCCTGAGCGAAGCCAGCCAGGAAATAGCCGTAGGTTACCGGTTGCGCCGGTTGCATGTGCGTATAGCCGGGCGCGAGGACGTCGCGGTGCTCCTTCGCCTTGGCGATCAGCCCGGATCGCAAATCGATCACCGCAAGGGAAAAGCGGTCCGCAATGGTCCGCGCGCGCAAACGGTCCATAGTCGCGTACAGATCGTTGCGGCTACGCGCCGTATGAACCCGGCCGCCGACATCCGTACTGGTACGCGCGACCAACTCCGCTTCGTAATTGAAGTAAGGATCCTCCAACGCTGGATCCAACGTAAAAGCGCCTTCGCCATCAGCCTCAAGCGCCAGAATCGCCTGTGCCAGCGACCTTGCAACAGCATCGGACAAGATGCCGCGATCCGCGAGCATCAAGACGTGCGCTTTGTTGATCTGCGTAATCAAGGGAAGCACATGCGTGAATTCACGCGCCAAAACAGGCGCCAACATCGTCGACTGGATAAGGGGGTCCAGCCCTTCTTCGAACATACCGCTGACTTTCGACTCCATCCCCGCCTCCTGACCAGTGTTTCAACGCTTCGATAGCTATCGTTAGTCGGTGGCGAAAAGGCCTGAAAGGGCCATTGCCCCCCCAGAAGAAGGGCCATTAGACCCCGTTTTCTGCGTCTTTAGCGGGCTTGGAAGGGCTATGAGAAGTATACGAAAAACATCAGCACGGAGTGCTTGTCATCCGACAAACACTATACTATTGTCCGCCCCTCTTCACCCCCCGGATGCCGCCGTAGCTCAGGGGTAGAGCACTCCCTTGGTAAGGGAGAGGTCGAGTGTTCAATTCACTCCGGCGGCACCATTCTTCATCTAGAAAATCACGACGTACATAAGCCCGCGCCGTTGGCGGGGTGGAGACGCGTGCGACCGTCTATGCCAGGATATTCACCCCGGCCAACGCGCCCGCCGTAATCGTGGGGATCATTTGGTTGAGGGCGCCGTCAACGTCCTGCAGGGCTTTCTCGGCGCTGCTGATATCTTTATCCGCCGCATCGTTGTCCTCGCGTTCCAACTGCCGTTTCGCTGTTTCAAGGATCGCTTTCAGCTGATTCTTCACATCACGTACCAGGCTCATGAACTCTTGCTTGCCCCTGGTTTCGGCGAAGCGCTGCCCCATCGACGCGGACAATTCCAACACCCGTTCGCGAACCGTCTGCCCGCCGTCGTCATTGAAGATGTCGCTGGCGTCGTCATCCTCCCCCTCGACCGCGTCCTCGACTGCCGCGCCCACAGGCGATTGCTTATCTGATTCCGCGCCGACAGGTTTGCCGGCGTCATCACTGCCGGCAGCACCAGCGTCGATTCCGGCTGCCGCCGCCGCAACCGGGGCCGCCGCATCTGCTCCGGTGGTCTGGGCATTCGGCGCTTCAGCACCAGTATTGGCCGCGGGTTGTCCCGCGCTGACCATTGACCCGACGGCCCCGGCAGCGCCTCCGCCAGCCGCGGCATACTCCTTTACCGCTGCCGCCAATTCGCGACTAAGCTGCGCGGCCCGCCGTGCAGCGGCCTCGGGATTGACCGAAGCCAGCAAGCGCAGGGATTCCAACTGCGCCTTGATTCGCTGAATTTTCTGCTGAGCCGCCGCCTTGCGTTGCTCATTGAAATCGACTTTGCGCGACTTGAGTTGCTGGATCAGGCTATCCGCCTCTTCCATCTTCTTCTTCAGCGCGCTGGCTTTTTCCGGGTCTTCTTTCGCCAATAAATCAATGAGCGAAGAGGATCTATTGGAACTCGCACGTGACGTATCCGCCACCGCGTTCATCAACAGCAGCGCTGAATTTTGCGAAGGAATTTGCTCAACCATTCCGGCCTCCTCTGCGCAATTACTGCCCGGAATGAGACGGCGCGCAATGGGCATTTTCTGCCGCCCCCGCTGCAAAACGCTCGCTTTGCGCTGCGCAACCGGCCTAAACGCTTGGCTTTTAGGCGAATGGCATCAGCCTCGTTGCCGTTTATATTCAAATAACTTAAACTGAAATTCAGTTGTGTACTTTTTAAGTCTTTCCCAAATTTTCAGCGTAAGACATATTTACGAATGCAAATGACGGTATATTGTTTAAACCGTCTGGACGTTGCCGATCGACGAACCTGTCGCATAAGGTATGCTTGCAAAATGCAGCCTGTCGGATCATCGTTCTCTGATTGATGACCCAACGCAGGGAATTTCTGCCCGCGTAACAACGTCCAGGGCACACCGACGCCGATCCGATACGGCAACCTGGAGACTGTAAAGTCTGATGAAAGAAGAAGATGTCCTAGAAGGCGCCCGTGAGGCCGCGCAATTTCTTAAAGCGCTGGCGAACGAAAACCGCCTACTCATTCTGTGCATGTTGGGTGACGGTGAAAAATCCGTGACCGAGTTGGAACAGGCTCTGGAGCTGCGTCAGCCGACGCTGTCTCAGCAGTTGGCGCGCCTTCGCGCCGATGATCTGGTGACGACGCGCCGCGACGGCAAAACCATCTTTTACAGCCTGGCCAGCAATGAGGCTGGAAAGACGCTAGAACTGATGTACGGCCTGTTCTGTTCGGAAGAGGCCATCGAACGCCGCCGCCAGATCAAGGCCGCCGCGCGCTCCGCTGCTTGATAATTTGGGGGAATGACCGGCTCCCGAGCGGCCGCAGCCGCCCGGGAACGCGTGGTCTTTCAGGCTACTGACCGCCTGCCTGCTTCATGTAGGCCAACAGGTCGTCGATTTCTTTCTGCTTCCGCAAACCGGCAAAGCTCATTCGGGTCCGACCTTTGTCGTCGCCGATATGCTCTTTGACGAAGTCCTTCGGACTGGCGACCAGGGCGGCGACGTTTTCGTCCGTCCATTTCATCCCCTTGTCCTTCGCCGCCATGAACGCCTTCGAATACTTGAAGCCGTCCGCGGTTCCGACCGTGCGGCCGAACACGCCCTGCAACGACGGGCCGATCTTGTTCTTGGCGCTGTCGAGGACGTGGCAGGCCTTGCACTTGTTGAAGACCTTCTTACCGGCATCGGCATCGCCCGCCGGTGCGGCGGCAACCTGAGCCGCCGGGGCGGCTTCGGCTTTCGTTTCGGCAGCGGCCGGCTCGGCAGCAGCTTCCTTGGCCGCCGCCTTGGCCGCGGCCCCGCCCTTGTCCGGCGTGACGTCGATGATGACGGCCCGGCCCAGGACCTTGATCTCGGGCTTGCAGTCCTTCATGCACAGATCCGCCACCTTGACCGCCTGCGCATCGGGGCGCGGGTCGTCAATGAAGTTGGCCGCGTTGGGCATTTCGATCTTGCCGATGTTCGACGCGTCGAGCACGAAATCGCTGTCGATCACGTCGTTCATGTTCAACAGGAACGCAGTGATGGCATAGACTTCGTCGTTGGTCAGGGACTGGGCATCACCGAACGGCATCGCCCGCTTGATGTAGTCGAAGATCGTCGAGGCATAGGGCCAATAGCTGCCGATGGTCTTTTCCGGCCGTTGGTCCTTCAACGTGCCATGGCCGCCGACCAACACCGGATAGCGCCCACGGGCTTCACCGAAATCGCCATGGCACATGGCGCACTTCTCGATATAGACGGCTTCCCCTTTGGGCGCCGTCCCCGAACCGGCGGGCGCACCCAGGCCGTCGGGCCGAACGTCGATGTCCCATGCCTGGATCTGTTCCGGCGTCGCAGCCGCGCCCAAAGCCGGGTACTTACGGTCCGCCGCGGATGCCGGCGACACAGCCATAGAGATGAATGCCGCAGCACCGGCGGCCAGAACCACAGTTCGCATCTGATTACGCCAAACGGACATTTTCCACCTCCCCGGTCGGATTGATTCGCCAGGTTTGGATGGCGTTGTTGTGATAGACCGAATTGACGCCGCGCACGGCCTGCAAGGCCGCCATTTCCGGCTGCACGTATCCGGTTTCGTCGATGGCGCGGCTTTGCAGATAGGCCGTATCGCCGTTCCATTCCCAGCCGTCCAGATAGAACCGGGTCAGGCATTTCGACATGATCGGGTCTTCCAGGCGCGCCTGATGCCAGTTACGGCCGCCGTCGACAGTGACGTCGACGCGGGCGATCTTGCCCCGGCCGGACCACGCCAGGCCCTTGATCACCTGCGGGCCTTTCTTACGGCACGGAAGTTCGGGGCACGGGCTGGTGATCACGGACTTACAGTCCATTTCCCAGGTAAAGCGCCGGGACCGCCCATCGGGCATCAGGTCGGTGTATTTCGAGGTTTCCTCACGCGCCATATAAGCGCCGTCGCCCACCTCGATACGGCGGATCCATTTGACCCACATGTTGCCTTCGAACCCAGGCACGACCAAACGGGCCGGATAGCCCTGTTCGGTGCGCAGGCGTTCACCGTTCATGGAATAGGCGATCATGCAGTCGTCCAGCGCCTTATCCAGCGGCAGGGTGCGGTTCATGCCCGCCGAATCGCCGCCTTCGACCAAAAGCCATTTGGCCTTCGGCTTGACGCCCGCTTCTTCCAGCAAGGTCCGCAGCGATACGCCCGTGTATTGGACGCAATGGATCATGCCATGGGTGAACTGCACGCCGTTGAGCTGCGCGCCGCGCCATTCCATGCCGCCGTTGGCCGCACACTCCAGGAAGTGGAAGCGGCTGACCGGCGGGAATCGCTTCAGATCATCGAGCGTGAAGATCAGCGGACGATCCACCAGACCGTTGATCATCAGGCGATAATCTTCGGGAATGACTTCCGCAGCCCCACCGTGGTGCCGCTCGAAGCACAGGCCGTTCGGCGTGACGATCCCATCCAACGCGTATAGCGGGGTGAAGTTGATGGAGCTTTCCGGCGTCGCCGTCAGCCATTCGACGTTGCGGCGAACGACCGTCTTTTCGAACTTCGACGGCATGCCATAGGGATAGGCATCGACGCCCGGCCCCAATACCCGCGACCAATCGGCCACGTTCGGCGGCAGGTTCGCCGGGTCGGCCATGGCCCGCGCAGGCGCGATCAGCCCCGCGGCGGCAGCCCCGCCCGCAGCCCCCAGCCCGGCCAACAAGGCCCGACGACGGCTTGAATTAACGACCGGCTCGGAAGAGCCGATTGATTGTTTGGTTTGGATGTTCCCCGGCGTTACCGGCGACTTTGCCTTTTTCATTTATGCACGCTCCAACAGGAATGGGGCGCCCCGCCAGAACAGGCGGCGTCACCATATCAATTAAGCGGCATCATTATATATTTTACGAATATGTTGTCCAGGGCAGGAGGCCGAAAAAAGACCCTGAAATCACCAATTTTCGGGCGATTTTCCAGTGCTTTTCAGCGCCTTGATCTTTTCCCGCACATACGGCCCGAACTTGCCGTTCAGATAGGCCTTTTCATGGACGAACTGATACATCGTCATGAAGTGAAACGGCTTCATATAGCCGGGCATGCGGGCGATCTCGGCTTTCTTTCCCGACACCCCGTCGGGCAGGTTATCCGGCGTCGGAAAGAAAATGGTGGTGGGCGTGAATCGCACGCCCCATTTCTCGGCCAGTTTCTTTTCGGTCATCTCTTCGCCGTCGAAATCCGTCACCGTGCGCGAACCGATGATGTTCAGCTGCACCACATTGAAATTGGTGCGGACAAAGTCGGAAATATCCTGGCGGGCGAAATTGACTTCATGCATCTCCCGGCAATACGGGCAGCCTTCGAGCGAGAAAATAACGGCAAGACGCTTGCCAGCGGCGGCCGCTTCCTCCAAATCCTCTTTCAGGATCAGGAACGAGTTGACGAACCACGGTTCGGTCATCAGACCGTCCGCGCCAATGGTCGCGGCGCGGGCTTGGCTTGTCCCACCAAACGACACAAACGCCAGGGAGGCCAAGCCACAGACGGCCGCCGTCAGGCCATTGAAATATCGCCGGGTAATCACGTCTTGGGTTTCCTTCACTTCGATGTTCGGTAGGCCCAAACATTCGTTTCGTTGAATGTATATTGACCGCATGCGCTAGGTTCTGGCAAGACGCTTAAGGGAGGATATCGAGACCATGGCTGCAAGACATTATTTTAAAACAGGCGTTCTGGCCCTGTTGATCGTTCTGTTGGCGCGTCCCGCCGGGGCCGATGCCGGGACGTTCGACGCCTTGGTCGAAGACGCCCAAAGCGGTTACCGCGCCGCCCTGTTCTATGCCCGCACCGGAAATCCGGCCCTGGCCGGGATCGAGCTGCGCCAATCCCAGGATGCCTGGGACAATATCGTCGCCAAATACGCCGCCGCCCCACCCGCGCCTTATGACAAGGACAAACAGTTCGAAAGCGACCTAAAGGCCATCGCTGCCCATATCGCCCGCGGCGCGGACCTGTTGGACGAAGAAAAAGCCAAGGAAGCCCGCACCGAGTTGGCCCCCGTGCGCGACCTGATTTACGGCCTGCGCGACCGGGCCGGACGCAAGGGCTATGGCGAATGCGTCACCGATCTGAACCGTCAGATGGCAGTTCTGTTCAAGTGGCGGCACGACCGTCCTGATTTCTCGGTCGGCGGCACCGCCGACAAGGTGATGCGCGAATCCATGAAGTACCGCGACATCCTGCGTCATTGCCGCGAGATCGCACCCGACGCCCGCAAATCCGCCGCCGATTTCCAACGAATCTATGACGGCGCCGATGCCTCTATCTCGACCATGCCGCGTGCGGTCGAGCGCAAGGACCCGCTGGGCGTGGTCAATATCCTGCGCGAGCTGATGTCGTTCGACAGGATCTTGTATTTCAAATTGGGATAACGAGACGGCTCAGCCGATCTTGCCCAGGCTGGGGAAGGTGTTGAGCAGCCAGTTGGAAATTTCCGACACGCTGCCGGTCAGGAACAACACCCCGGTAATGACCAGGAACAGGCCCATTACCTTTTCCACCACACCCATATGGCGGCGGAACTTCTTCATGAAGCCCAGGAACGGGCCGACGGCGAAGGCCGCCGCCAGGAACGGCAATCCGATCCCAGCCGAATAAACGCCGAGCATG
Source organism: uncultured Rhodospirillaceae bacterium (assembly GCA_964012715.1). Lineage (GTDB taxonomy): Bacteria > Pseudomonadota > Alphaproteobacteria > Rhodospirillales > Casp-alpha2 > UBA1479. The sequence goes on from CAXGUG010000088.1 coordinate 12,147, forward strand.
CCGGCCCCATCCCACGGCCCGTCGCCGGACGCCGCCATCATCAGGATGGCCGCCAGCACCGGCCCGACGCAGGGCGTCCAGCCGAAAGCGAACGCCAGACCGACCAGATAAGCGCCGATCACGCCGACCGGGTTCTTGGGCCCTTCGAACCGCGCGTCCCGTTGCAGGAATCCGATCCGAAATGCGCCCAGGAATTGCAGGCCCAAGATGATGATGATCGCGCCCGCGACCTTGGACAGGACCGAATGATACTCGGCGATCAACTCGCCGACGACCGAGGCCGTGGCCCCCATGCCGACGAACACCGTCGAAAACCCAAGGACGAAAGCCAAGGCCGTCCGGCGGACGCGGGCCAGGGCCGCGCGGTCCTGCTCGCCGCTTTGGTTGTCCAGGGCCTGAAACGTCGTCCCGGCCAGGAAACACAGATACGGCGGCACCAACGGCAGCACGCAAGGAGACAGGAAGCTCAGCAATCCCGCCAGGAAGGCACCACCGTAAGAAACGTCCATGGTCGTCGTTCAGTCTTTTGCCGGTCGAAAACGATCCACCGGGGCCTTAGGCCCCGATGACCTTGACCGTTTCGTTGCGGGGAACGCGGATGGTCTTTTCGCGCGCGATGTACTGCGCGACCAGATCATAGGCGGGCGGCCCTTCCGTGCCCTCGTTGACGGAAGCCCAACCGGCGACCACGTATTTCTTCGACGGGTCGATGGGTTTGCCGGTCTTCATTGAGGTCATGTTGGAGATACGGCTGCCGATCTTCTTGTTGATATCGATGGTATAGGCCATCCCGCCGACGCGAACCATGTCACCGCCCTGCTGATAATAGGGGTCGGTGTTGAACAGGTTATCGGCCACATCTTCCAAGATCACCTTGAGGAACTCGCCCGTCATCTCCGTGCGGTAGACGTTGGGATAGGTGATCGAGGTGTGATGATGGACGTCGTCCACGGTGATCGCCTGACCCGGCAGCAGCGAAGCCCCCCAGCGGAAGCCCGGCGACATGGCGATTTCCGCGTCGCGTTCCTTCAACAGCGCCTGACAGATCACATCGTCGAAGGTGCCGTTGAAATTGCCGCGGCGATACAACAGGTCTTCCGTATGTCCCAGCACGCGGCTGATCTCGGCCTGGTGCGGGGCGCGGATTTTCTCGACCAGCGCCGTCATTTCCTTGTCCGGTTCGATCACGTCGGAGAACACGGGGATCAGGCGATAGTTGAAATCGGTGACTTTCTTGCCCGAGACCTTGAGGTCCAAACGCGACAGGAATTTCCCGTGGCTGCCCGAAGCGATCAACAAGGTGTTGTTGACCTTAACCGGGGCCGGCAGGGCATCGTGCGTATGGCCGGTCAGGATCACGTCGATCCCATCGACCCGCGACGCCATCTTGCGGTCCACGTCGAAGCCGTTGTGCGACAGGACGACGATCAGGTCCGCACCCGCGGCCTGGGCGTCGGCGACGCGCTTCTTCATGTTGTCTTCGTTCACGCCGAACGACCAATTGGGCACCAGATAGCGCGGGTTGGCGATCGGCGTATAGGGGAAGGCCTGACCGATGACGGCGATCTTGACGCCGCCGCGTTCGAAATAGCTGATCGCCTCGAACACGTCTTCCTGCCATTCCGTGTCACGCACGTTGGAGCACAGGAACGGGAACTTGAGCTTGTCCTTCAGCTCGCCGACCCGGTCCGCGCCATAGGTGAATTCCCAGTGCGCGGTCATGGCGTCCAGGCCCAAGGCGTTCTGGACATCGACCATGTCCTCGCCGCCGGTCTTGAGCGAGGTATAGGACCCCTGCCAGGTATCGCCGCCGTCCAGGAACAAGGTGTTGTTCGGGCGTTCGGCGCGGATCGCCTTGACCAGAGTCGCCATGCGGTCGACGCCGCCGACCTTGCCATAAGACTGTGCCATGGACGTGAAGTCCTGATCGGTCAGGGCATAGGCTTCCGGCGTGTCCGGGCCGATGCCGTACTTGGTCAGGAAGTCCTTGCCGGTGATATGCGGCGGCAGGCCCCGGACCTCGCCGACACCGATGTTGACCGTCGGTTCGCGGAAATAGATCGGGACCAACTGCGCATGCATGTCGGTGAAGTGCAGCAGGGTCACCTGCCCCAGGCTGTCGAACTGCAACAGGTCCTTCTGCATGACCTTCTGTTTGGCCATGGCCGACCGAAAGTTGACCGCCGTCGCCGGCAGGGCCGCCGTGGCCGCCGCCAGATGAAAGAATTCACGCCGACTTAACACGTTCGTCTCCGCTTACCGTTGTCCAGATGTTCGCTGTAAAATTTCTTAAAGAAAAAGGCGTCCGGAGGATCGGAGTTGCCGTTCCTCCGGACGCCCGCAGAATGAATATCAGTTACGCACCGCCGGGGTTTCGACAGGCAATCCCTGTCCCCGCGACATGACGTAAAGTTCCAACGCCAGATATTCGTCGCTGCCGTAACCGTAAGGTTCCGCGCGAACCTGCTTGTTGCAGCCGCGGAAACGACGGTGCAACGATCCGACGCCGTTCCATTTCAGACGATAAACCGGGAAGCCGTTGGCCTGCCCCTGGCTGAGGGTATTGGCGCGCAGGCGCGTGCCGGGATAATCCTCGTGGCAGTGCTTGCAGGCCAAGTCGAGCTGACCGCGACGCTCGTTGTAGAACGCCTTGCCCTTTTCATAGAACGCAGCGTATTCGCCGTCGGTCTTGACCTTGATCGGCATGCCCAGGGACTGGTGACGCACGAACACCGTCATGCCCAGCAGTTCCTTGGATTCATACTTCCAGGGTTCGGCCTTCATGTTTTCCGTACGGCAGCGGTTGATACGCTGCTCCAGGTTTTCCAGGTTCTTCTTGGCAGCCACATATTTGGGATAGCTGACCGCGACGCCCTTCATGCTGCTCGGGTCCTTGTGGCAGGAAGCGCAGGACTTGCCCGCCTTGCCTTCCACTTTGGCCCAGTTCTCTTCGCCGATTTCGGTCCAGAGCATGCCTGGGTTCTGGAAGTTATCGTCCTGCATGGCCCGGGTTTCCGGCTCGGCAAAGGTGTAACCGGAAC
>CAXGUG010000089.1:0-15126 GCA_964012715.1 uncultured Rhodospirillaceae bacterium
TGCACGATGCTGTCACCGATAGCTACACGGTGACCGACCTGAACGCGGGCGACGGCGATGACGGCACGGATGTGCTGACGGGCATCGAGACGCTTGAGTTTTCGGATGGGACGGCCGATCTGACCGGCACGGCGCCGTTGGCCACGGACAGTGGCATTCAGGTGCCGGAAGACGGCTTCGCGTCGCACTTCCTGACGGGCTCCGGCGGGGCCGATGGGGTGGACGTCGGAACGGACGTAACCCTGACTTATGAACTGATCGGCCTGACGGCGAGCACGGACGGCGGTCATCCGTCGGGCGCTGGCTGGTACGAGACGGCGCACGGCTATGTGCGGATCACCGACGCGGCGACGGGCGAATACGAATACGACCCGGTCGGCAGCTACACCGGGGCGGATAGCTTCGACTTCCGGGTGACGGACGAACAGGGGGTAGCCTCTGAGGCGACGGTGAACGTCGCGGTAGGAACGGACGAGGGGTATTCGGTGATGGATTCGTCCCAGGATTTGGGGGGCGACATCGCATTTAGTGCGGGCGATCTGACGGTGACGGCGGTCGGCTCGGGTGGTAGCGGCTATTCCAACTGCATCAGCGAGTTGGCGGTTTCGGATGCCTCGACCGCAGACGTGTATTTTGAAGTTACCGTGGTGTACAGCGGCAACACGACAACAGGTAATATCGGGTTTGTGCCGAGCGGTGATCCAAGCCTGAATGACACCAACCCGCCTTGGGTCTCGGACAGCGGGTGGAGCCTTCGTTGGGATGGCTCCATTCTGGATGGTGGAACGACCGTTGGGTCGAGCGATACATGGAACAGCGCCAGCGACGTGCTCGCCGTTCGATTGTTTAACGGCGGTATCTACCTCTGGGTGAACGGTGTTGAGCAAAACAACGGCGATCCCGTGATGACGGGCGTTTCCGGTGAGGTCCATGCGTATTTTTCCGGTTCGCACAACGTAGACGACAGCGTTCACTTCAACTTCGGTCAGGAAGCCTTCACCAACCCGAACGCGCCTGAGGGCATGGGGCTTCTGGCTGTCGCTTCGACGGCGGGCAACGACTATTGGGAAGGCGAGAGTGGCGACGATCAGATCTGGACCCAGGATGGGGACGACAAGCTGATCGGCGGGGCCGGTGACGATAGCCTCGACGGTGGCGACGGGGCTGATGTTCTGTCCGGTGGCGGCGGGGCGGATACTCTGTACGGCGGTGCCGGTGACGATATCCTGCGTGGCGACGCGCTGGCTGATGTCGATCCGACGGCCTTTGCAGATGGGGAAGAGTTCGACCAACTGGCGGCCCGGGGCATCTATGTCACGGGGACGGCCTTCGATGGCGAGATCACGATCTCGGACCATCCGACGGATGGTTCGATCAAGGTGATCGGAGCCGATGGAACTCCGCCGTCCTCGGCGGCTGAGCAGATCGCGCGTGATGGGACGACCGGCGATGTCGAAACCGTCGAAATGCGGTTCGACGATTTGATGTCCGCAGCGACGGTCTATTTCACCAATCTGGTGACGACCGAAGAAGGAGGCGAGCGGGGCCAAGTCCAGGCCTATCGTGACGGTACACTTGTCGCGACCGAGGTGTTTGACAGCACCGACGTGACGGACCCGCTGAGCCTTGGGATTACCGGATCGGGTTCGATCGATATTTCGGTTGTTGGTGGCTTCGACAAATTGGTGTTCACCCCGTTGATGACCGAAGACGAGCTGACCAACAGCAACAACGCGAACGCCAATGACGACAGCAGCGATTTCTTCATCCATCGCGTGGATACCACGGTTCTGGATACCGCCGGGAACGATACGCTGGACGGCGGGGCCGGAGACGACGTTCTGTTCGGCGGTGGTGGTGCGGATATCCTGATCGGCGGAAGCGGACAGGATGTTCTCGAAGGCGGTGACGGAGCGGATGTGTTTCGATATCAATCCGTATCGGATTCAGAAGACGGATCGACCCTTCGTGACGTCATCAACGACTTCGACGCCGGGACCAGTTCGACAGCGGTGGACAGCTTGGACATTTCAGCCATCGTAACCGGCACCTTCGATTTCCTGGGGTCGGAGGCTGAGAGCTTCACCAACACCGGGAACACGGAAGCGCGGTTCAACAATTCCACCAAAATTCTGGAAATCGATGCCGACGGCGATGCGACCGTCGATATGGAGATCGAATTGAAGGACGTGGATATCGCCAACCTGGACGACAGCGACTTCGTCACCTCCTGATAACCTGCCGAACGGCGCGTGGGGTCAGAACCTAAAGACCTCGCGCGCCACGGCGTAGGTGTTGGCGTAGGCCTGGACGGAAAGCTCGATCGGGTTGGCGTAGCCGCCGCCGATGGCCATCGAGACGGGGATACCGCGCGACCGGCATTCGGTCAGGACCAGGCGGTCGCGTTTGGCCAGGCCGTCGAAGGTCAGGGCGAGGCGGCCCAGGCGGTCTTCCTTCAACGGGTCCACCCCGGCCTGATAGAGCACCAGGTCCGGGCGGAAATCGAACACCGCCGGCAGGTGCTCGGCCAGGGCGCGCAGGTAGCCATCGTCGTCCGTGCCGTCCGGCAGGTCGACATCCAGGTCCGACGGCACGCGGCGGTGGGGGAAGTTCTTTTCGCCCTGCATGGAAAATACGAACACGTCGGGGTGATCCGTCAGGATCGCCGCGTTGCCGTCGCCTTGATGCACGTCCAGGTCGATGATCGCGACCCGTGTTGCCCAGCCTTCGGCCAGGACCTTCAGCGCCGCGATGGCGAAATCGTTGAAGATGCAATAGCCCGCGCCGAAATCGCGATGGGCATGATGGGTGCCCCCGGCAAGCTGACCTGACAGGCCGTGGTCCAGGGCCTCGACCGCTGCGGCCACGGCGCCGCCCATGGTCGCGGTGACGCGGTCGACCAGGTTCGCACTCCACGGTAGGCCGATCCGCCGCTGTGCCTGGGCGTCCAGGTCGCCGGCGCGAACCGCGGTGATATAGTCGGGCGCATGGGCCAGGGCGATGTCGGCCGCCTCGGCGAGCGGCGACGGCAGAATCTGGTCCGCCTTCAGTACGCCGTCGCGAACCAGTTGCTCGCGCAGCAGGATATATTTCCGCCCCGGAAAGCTATGGCCCGAGGGCAGGGGAATGACGAACCGGTCGGAGGTATAGAACCGCATGGCCAGATCGTAACGGCCGCCAGCGTTTCTGATAAGCAGAAAGCCCCGCCCGATAGGGACATCGGGCGGGGCGCTGCCTGACGACTTGTGGAGTGTGGGTGGGCGCGCCAGGGGGGATCTAATTGGGGATCAGTCGACTGGACCAATACCGGGAAAGGTGCACATACAATGTTGGTGTTTTGTTGCGTCCGTATGGCAGTCCGATGACGAAAACGAGCAAACGGCTTTGACGGAATGGGCGTTACGCTCTAACAGTTTAGGTCCCTCCAACCCGCCGGACCGGATTCCCAAATCCCGACGACGACAAACCCGAGGAACCCGTGATGTCGGCGACGCGGCTGATTTTCACTGTCTTCATGGCGCAGTTGCTGGCCCAGATCGGGGCCTATGCCGTGCCCGCGTTGCTGCCGGTGTTCATCGAGGAATGGTCGCTGACCAATACCGAGGCCGGGTGGCTCGCCGGGATGTGGGCGGCGTCTTACGTTTGCGCCGTGCCGATCCTGGTCAGCCTGACCGACCGGATCGACCCGAAGCGCATCTATCTGGTCTGCGTCGCCCTGACGACGGTGACGCATCTGAGTTATGCCTTCCTGGTCGACGGCTTCTGGTCGGCGTTGTTCCTGCGGGCGTTCCACGGCATGGCTTGGGCCGGGACCTATATGCCGGGGTTGAAGGTTCTGTCGGACAAGCTGGAGGGCAAGGCCCAAACGCGCGGCGTGTCCTGGCATGCCGCCGGGGTAGGGCTCAGCGGGTCCATTTCGTTCCTGTTCGCGGGTACGATCTCCAGCTACACCGATTGGCATTGGGTGTTCGCGGCGGCGAGCCTGTGCACCGGCGCGGCTTTCATGATCATGGCCTTCGCCGTGCCGGGGCAACCCGCGCGCCCGGTCGGAGCGGTCGACGCGCCGAAGCTGCAACGCCCGCCGTTGTTCGATTTCCGGCCCGTGCTCCGCAATCGCTCGGCCCTGGCCTATTCCATCGGTTATGGCGTCCATGCCTGGGAACTGTTCACCCTGCGGTCCTGGGGCGTGACCTTTCTGACCTTTACCGCGGCGGCCTTCGGTGGGGGAGAGGGGCTGTTGGCTCCGACCGCCATCGCCTTCGCCATGGGGGTGTTGGGCACCTGGTCGAGCGTCACCGGCAACGAGATGTGCATTCGGTTGGGACGTCAGCGCGTGGTCCTGGCGGTGATGGCGATCTCGGTTGTGTTCGCGCTGGCCACGGGTTGGACGGCGCAACTGGGCTACGGTTTGGCGGTCGCCATGTGCCTGCTTTACAACGTCGCGATCTATGCCGATTCCTCGGCATTGACCGCCGGAACCTCGGGCAGTGCCGAGCCCGGACGGCGGGGCGCCACCCTGGCCGTGCATTCGACCATCGGCTACATCGGCGGATTCCTTGGGCCGCTGGTATTCGGCATCGTCTTGGACCTGTCCGGCGGGGCGAGCGAAACAGGCTGGGTGCTGGCCTTTGCTCATCTGGCGGTGATCGTGCCCTTGGGCATCGTCGCATTGATCTGGCTGCGCCCGTCGGACCTGCCCGGCGACCGGCGGGTCAACGGCCCCAAGCCGGACGACGATGCCTAGACCGTAGGAAGCGGACGGCAAGGGCGCTATTCTCAAGGCCAATCATGATCCTTATGCGGTTCGCGGCATGACCCTGATTCAAATCGGCGGCGCTATCGGCGGTATCGGCCTGTTCCTGTTGGGGATGCGGCTGATGACCGACGGCCTGAAGTTGGCCGCCGGAGCAATGCTGCGCGATGTGCTGGCCAAATGGACGCGCACGAAGCTGCGGGCATTGTTGTCGGGCGCGCTGATCACGGGTGTGGTGCAATCGTCGGGCGCGGTCACGGTTGCGTCCATCGGTTTCGCCAACGCGGGCATCCTGACCTTGGGCCAAGCGATGTGGGTGATCTTCGGCGCCAACGTCGGCACGACGATGACCGGCTGGATCGTTGCCGTGGTCGGGTTCGACTTCAAGATCGAGGCGTTTGCTTTGCCTATGCTTGGGCTGGGCATGTTGTTGTCCCTGACCGGGACGCAAACCCGGCGCGGCGCGTTGGGTGAGGCCCTGGCCGGGTTCGGGGTTTTCTTCCTGGGATTGGCGACGCTTAAAGATACGTTTGGCGGGTTGGGCGAGGCCGTGGACCTGAGCGCCTTTACCGGCGGTGGGATGCTCAACGATCTGGTGTTCGTCGCTATCGGTTTTGTCATGACGACCCTGGTGCAATCGTCCAGCGCGGTGATCGCTATCGCCCTGACGGCCGCGGCGGGCGGCATCCTCACGGTCGAGGCCGGGGCATCCCTGGTGATCGGGGCCAATGTCGGGACGACGACGATCGCGATGTTCGCGGTTCTGGGCGCGACGTCGAACGCCAAGCGCGTGGCGGTCAGCCATGTCTTGTTCAACGTGCTGACGGCCAGCTGCGCGCTGTTGCTGTTGCCGGTGCTTTTGTTGATCGTCGAGGGGGCGGAGAAAACGCTTGCCGCCGGGGCCGGGTCGACGGCGGCCCTGGCGTTGTTCCACACGTTGTTCAATTTGCTTGGGGTGGTTCTGATGTGGCCGCTGTCGTCGCGGTTGGAAGCCTGGTTGGCGACGCGGTTCGTGTCCGCCGAAGAGGACGAGGCCCGGCCCCGCTACCTGGACAAGACCGGGTTGGAAATGCCTGCGTTGGCCCTGAATGCCGTGATGATGGAACTGGGGCGGGTCGCCGCCATGGCCTTCAACATCGCGCGCTCGGGATTCCTGGATGCGAAGACGCCGCCGGAACGCCTATGGCGGCGGCGCGGGATCATCACTGGGCTGAACAATGCCATCGTCGCCTATGTTCAGAACCTCAGCGCGGCCAAGAATGCCCAATCCGTGGCGGCGGCGCTTCCCCATCCGATACGGGCCTTGATGCATTTGTCGGACATTGCCGATCTTGGTCTGTCGGTGGTCGGGCGACGAGATGAGATCGCAGGCCTGCCGACGGATATTCACAACCATATCGTCAACTACGCCACCCTGATCGTCGGGCAAATCGATGCCGCCGAACGGCTGTTCAGCGGCGGGCGCGGCAGCTTGCCCTCGGAAGACGCGACGCATCCTGTCTATAATCGATTGAAGGTGGGCGTGCTGGACGCCGCGTCGCGGGGTGAGTTGACCGCGAAACAGATGGAGGTGGTGTTGGACACCCTGCATGATCTGAAGGAAGCGGCGCGGTTGATCGACCGGGTCGGAAAACGGATTGCCGCCATGCGGGATGCCTTGGGCGATGGAGAGCCCCCTGTGGACGAGGCGCAGACGCCGCCGGATTCGCAACCGCCCGCAGCTGTCGCCGGGGCCGGCGCATGAGCCAAGCCGCGCATTGGGTTGGCCGCGCGCCGGGGCTGGAAGGCCTGGATACGGAAACGCGCGCGCAGTTGGAGGCGATCCGCCCGATTACCATCCCCAAAGGTCATGTGCTGTTTCGCCCAGGTGACGAGGTCACCTGCTTCGGCGTGCTGATCAGCGGCAAGGTCGATGTCTATCTGACCGGCGTGACCGGTCGGGAAATCCTGCTCTACAGCATCACGCCCGGCGAATCCTGCGTGCAGAGCACGCTGGGACTGCTGGGGGAAAACGACTATTCGGCCGAAGCCGTGGCGGAGACGGATGTCGAGGCGGTGATGATTCCCAAATCCCTGTTCCTGGGTTTGTTGGGAAAATCCGAACGCTTCCGAACCTTTGTCTTTCAGGCCTTCGCCAAGCGCCTGCAATCGGTGATGCAGGTGCTGGAGCGGGTCGCCTTCATCCGGATCGAGGAACGCCTTGCGGTCGTCTTGCTGGAACGGGCGGACGAGGACGGCTATGTCCGCAATACCCATCATGAATTGGCGACGGCGATCGGGTCGGTGCGCGAGGTTGTTTCCCGTCGCCTTGATGCCCTGGCCAAAAAGGGCCTTGTCGCGCTTGAACGCGGGACCATTCGGGTCACCGACAGGGATGGTTTGTCCGCCCTGATGTCCTAGCGCACCGTCGGCGTTATGTGACCAAGTCACCGACATTTTCTTTTCGTTCTGCTTGATTGCGGTCAAGGCGCTGCCTGTTGCAGCGGCGTAAATTTCACCGTGATTTGGGGCGAGAAGGAATTCCGTTCATGTTCAAGAAAAATGTCGGCGGCATCGACCGCGTGCTGCGTCTTGTCGCAGGTGTCGTTCTGTTGGCCCTGTTCTTTCTGTTTCCCGAAGAGCCTTGGCGGATGTGGACGCTGATCGGCGTGGTCCCGTTGGCGACCGGCCTGTTCTCGACCTGCCCGGCTTATTCCCTTTTCGGGATTTCGACCTGCCCGGCGGGCAAGTCGGAATAACGGAGACCGAGCGCTCGGCAATGGCGCCGGGCGCGGGATGAGGTAAGGAGCCGAAATGATCTTTTCCTGGAAAACCGGCGGGGTGCTGCTGGGCGCGGTGTTTTTCGCCGCGGTCTTGCTGGTCAAGCCGGTCGGCGTTTCGACCCAGTTCGTCATTTTCGACGGTATTCTGTGGGACATGGTTGACGATACCGCCGTGGTTGCCTCGCCCGAGGCGAAAAGCGGCTACGCCAGCCCGAACGCCTATTTGAACAAATCGGGCGGCAAGTACGCCAAGAACGTCGCCAACCCCTGGAACTACAGCTTCGTTTTCGTTCTGGCGATGCTGGGTGGTGCCGCGGTCTCTGCCATGATGCGAGGCGGCGTCGCGAAGGACGAGCGGACCATGCCGCCGCTGTGGCGCGCCAACTATGGCGACTCGCCGATCAAGCGGCACGTTGCCGCGTTCGTTGCCGGGTTCATCGTGCTGTACGGCGCGCGTCTGGCCGGGGGATGTACCTCGGGCCATATGATGAGCGGCGCAATGCAGACCTCGATCTCGGCCTACATTTTCATGGCGGGCGTCTTCCTGGCCGCCATTCCGTTGGCGCTTTTAATGTATCCGCGGGAGGGCTGAATCATGACCACGCTTATTCTCGCAATCGTCATTGGCGGCGCGTTCGGCTTCATGCTCGATCGTGTCGGCGCGACCAACCCTAATTTCATCGTCGGCATGCTGCGCTTGTCGAACCTGCATCTGATGAAAACCATCATGCTGGCCATCGGAACGGCGTCGGTTCTGGTCCATCTGGGATTGCTGGCCGGGGTGATCGATCCGGGCCATCTGGATGTGAAGGACGCCTACCTGGGCGTGTTCATCGGCGGAATTTTGTTGGGCATCGGCTTCGCCATCGCCGGCTATTGCCCTGGAACGGGCTTGGCGGCGGCGGCGACCGGCCGCTGGGACGGGATCAGCTATGTGATCGGCGGCTTGGCCGGGGCGGCGGCTTACATGGCGTCGTTCGCTTGGGTCAAATCGACTGGCGTGCTCGACCATATCCTGGGTGGCAAGGCGACCCTGGGCCCGTTGGCGGGAACCAAGTATCCGGCGGTGTTCGGCGGTATTCCCGGCGAATGGCTTGGGTTGGTCCTGGGTGTCGTCTTCATAGCCATCGCGGTCTTGTTGCCCGCGCGTCTGCGGGGGAATGCCGACTAAGGCCGCTCTCGAAATATGCGACTTCCCCGGTGTTGTCCCCCATCACGCCGGGGTTGGCCGCCGGCGGCGTTCGATTTATCGGACCCGTCGGCGGCATTTTATTTTGGGGAAGATAATCGCTTAGGACTGAACGGGGCGTCCGCCCTTGACGACCGGGCCCGCATGTTCGGGCGGGGCCAGGGTGAAGCGACGGCCGAAGCGTTCCATGTATAGGGCATGATTGGGGCCTTCGCCGACGGCGCGGTGCCGCCGCCGCCATTCGTCGGCGGTGACGTCATCCGGCAACCGGCACAGGTCGTCAAAGTCCTTTCGGGTCCAGGACGGGCCGGACCAGGACGCGCCCGTCAAATGGGGCAGGGGGGCGTCCGACGTCAGCAACGGCAAGGCCATGCCGGCCAGCAGGTTGGTGACCAATGAGCGCGCCAACGTTTCCAGCGACAAGCGGTCCATGCCTTCGGTGATCGGGGCTTCGTCGATGGCGACGATTGGGCCGGAATCGATTTCATTGGTGATTTCATGCAGGGTCGCGCCGAAGGTGTCGTCGCCATGATAAAGGGCGAACACGGACGGGTAGATGCCGCGGACCCAGGGCGGTCCCGGATGGACGTTGTAAGCCGGGCCGGGCAGGCGTGCGAGAACCGCTGCCGGAACGATAATGTCGGTACAAAAGGCAACAAGCCGCAGGTCGTCGCCCGGCGATTGCGTTGCGGCCTCAAGTTCGGCGCGGGTGCTGACGCCCTGGATGCGGGCATCGGGTGCTGTGTTCCAGAACAGGCGCGTCAGGTCGGGCAGTTCATCCGCATCAGCCAGCAGCAGGATCTGTTTCATCGGCTGCGGCCTTTGTGCTGACTACCCGGCATTCTTGGAAAACAGGCGATCGGCCACGAACGGGTTGCTTTCGCGCTCGTTGCCGAAGGTCGACAGCGGCCCGTGCCCCGGCACGAAGGTGACGTCGTTGCCCAGCGGAAACAGCTTTTCGCGGATCGAGCGGATCAGGTCGTCGTGGTTGCCGCGCGGAAAGTCGGACCGACCGACTGACCCCTGAAACAGGACGTCGCCGACGAAGGCGACTTTCTCGCCCGGGTGAAAGAACACGACGTGGCCCGGTGTATGGCCAGGGCAATGCAGGACGTCGAAGGTTTCTTCGCCGACGGTGCAGCTTTCGCCGTCATGCAACCAGCGGTCGGGGGTGAAAGTGCGCAGCTCGCCCATGCCGTATTTTTGACCCTGGGTCGGTAGCTGGTCGATCCAGAATTGATCGTCCGGATGGGGCCCCTCGATCGGAACGCCGAATTCCTCGGCCAGATCGGCGACGGCCCCGGCATGGTCGAGATGACCGTGCGTGACCAGGATTTTCTCCAACGTCATTCCCGTTTCGTCCAGGGCTTCCTTCAGCCGATCGATGTCGCCGCCGGGGTCGACGAAGGCCGCTTTGTTGGTCTTCTCGCACCAAACCAGGGAGCAATTTTGCTGAAGGGGGGTGACGGGAATGACGGCGGCTCTCATATCAACCTTTTGATTTTATTCGTGATTTTTACTCAAGTGAGGGCTGTCACAGCACGATTGCACCGATTCGTCATAAATTGTCCATCGGTGAAACAAATGTGGGCCCGAAAAAGACCCTACAACAAACCTGGGCGGCCTGCATAACGAAAGGGTGAGTCACATGAGCGGCATGACTGCTTATCTCGGCATAATCCTGGGCGGTGCTGGGATCGTCTTTGGGGTCATCGCATTGATGGTGTCCGCTGAGATGTCCCGTCGCGTGACGGCGTTGATCGACGCCCGTTTTCAGCAATCCGAGTTGGAACTCCTTAAGGGCCTGGATGCGCAGGATCGCGAACTGAAGCGGCAACGGCGCGTATTGGGCGACGCCATCGCGGCAATCGAAGAACGCTTCCAGACGATGACCACGGGCGCCGATGAAATGCGTCAGCGGTTGAATTCGGTCCATCAGGTTTTGGACGATGTGCGCAACGTGCGGCGCGTCGTTCCGACCGACGAAGAGCGTGGTTTTATTAGAAAACCGAAAGAAAATTTCGTTTCAGCCTCGCCTTTCGCGGAATAAGCTGCCTAATATTGAATGCAGCATTTACGTAGATCCAGACGAATACCGGTTTGTTTCTGACGAAATGATGTACTCTTGCCTTACCGGCAACGAAGACCGGGTGGCAAGTACGGCGTAAATCTTACGCTTAATTGGGGTGGAGAGATGGGTGGAGCCTCATCATTTGCCGATCTGGCAACGGTAGCAGCCGGCGTCGCCGTCATTATCGGCGTCGTTGCCTTGCTGACGTCTGCCGAGGTTGCGAAACGTCTGCAGAATTTGGTCGATCAGAAGTTGGCCGAAGCAGATGTGAAGCTGGCCGCGTCCCTGCAGCAGCAGGACCGGCGCATCACAACCTTGCGCCAGATCATGTCGCAGAATGCGGAAGATCATGAAACGGCAATCCGGACGATGCGTCAGGATATTCGCGAGTTAAAGGAATGCATGGCCTTGATGCGCGAAATTCTGGACCGCATGGATACCCGTGCAGCCAATGACCGGAATGGGACGACGCGCAGGAAAGCGTCGAACTTCTAGGCCTTGGCCTTTAGTCCTTCGTAGCGACTTCGGCAGTTAGATCGTAATCGTCGGCCCCGGTAATCCGGGCGCGAACCATGTCGCCCGGGCGCAGGTTGTCGCCGCCCAAGACCCGAACCACGCCGTCGATTTCCGGCGCATCGGCATAACAGCGGCCGATCACGCCTTCTTCATCCGCATCGTCGATCAGGACATCCAGGTCGCGCCCGACCAGACGGGCCAGGCGCCGGGCGCTGATGCCCTGCTGCAGGTCCATCAGGCGCTCCCAACGGTCCTGCTTTTCGTCTTCGTCCAGATGCCCAGGCAGATCGCGGGACTGCGCACCGGGGACGTTTTCGTATTTGAAACAGCCGACGCGATCCAATTCGGCTTCTTCCAGCCAGTCGAGCAGGAATTCGAAATCGTCCTCGGTCTCGCCGGGGAAGCCGACGATGAAGGTCGACCGCAACACCAGATCCGGGCAGTCCCGGCGCCAACCTTTGATGCGTTCCAAGGTCTGGTCCTGATGGGCCGGGCGGCGCATGGCTTTCAAAACGTTGGGGCTGGCGTGCTGGAACGGGATGTCCATATAGGGCAGCACCTTGCCCTCGGCCATCATCGGAATGACGGCATCCACATGGGGGTAGGGGTAGACGTAATGCAGGCGGGTCCAGATGCCGAGCTCCGACAAGCCCTCGCACAGGTCTAGGAAACGCGTCTGGTATTCGCGCCCGCGCCAGGTGCCGGGGGCGTATTTGGTATCCACGCCATAGGCGCTGGTGTCTTGCGAGATCACCAGCAGCTCCTTGACCCCGGCTTCGGCAAGGCCTTGGGCCTCGGTCAGGACGTCGTCGATCGGGCGGCTGGCCAGTGGGCCGCGCAGGCTGGGAATGATGCAGAAGCTGCACTTGTTGTTGCAGCCTTCGGAAATCTTCAGATAGGCGTAATGACGCGGCGTCAGCCGGATACCCTGCGGCGGCAGCAGGTCCAGATAGGGATCATGCGCCGGGGGCAGGGCCCGATGCACGGCGGCCATCACGGTTTCATACTGATGCGGGCCGGTCACGGCCAACACGCCCGGGTGGACTTCGCGGATCAGGTCTTCGTGCATACCCAGGCACCCGGTGACCACGACCTTGCCGTTCTCGGCCATGGCCTCGCCGATGGCATCCAGGGATTCGTCCCGCGCGGAATCCAAAAAGGCGCAGGTGTTCACGATCACCAGATCAGCCCCGTCATAGCTATCGACCAGGTCGTACCCTTCGGCGCGCAGGCGGGTCATGATCCGTTCGGAATCGACCAATGCCTTGGGGCAGCCGAGACTGACCAAGCCGACCTTGGGCGCGGCTTTGGCGGGGGTGTTCGGGCCGGAATCCGGCAGGGATGCGGGGGCGGAGGTGCTCATGGCGCACTCTTTATCCCAAAACGAATGCCCTGTCCTTAAAATTGGCGGCTCAGGCGGAGACCCGTTTCCAGCCCGCCAGGGCCAAGCCCAGGGCGTAGGAACCACACCCGCCGCCCATGACCACGCCGCAGATCAGCAAAAGCTTCTCGTACTTGTGCTGGAGGCCGAAAATCGGCTCGATCAGCGCGACATGGCCGCCTGCTTCCATCAGGTACAGGCTGGCCCCGGCGATCGCCAGGGCAAAGGCCAGGGCATAAGCCCAAGGCACCACGCGGCTGCCGCCCAGAATGTTGAAGAACACCACGGGGACCAGGAACATCGACGCCGTGCCCGATACCGCGACGGCGGCGAACAGGTCCTTGTTGCCGAGGAACAGGAAACCCAGGCCGCCGACCAGGAACGCCGCCATGGCGATCCGCCCGTTGCGGACCGACGGTTCAACCACGCCCATGTCCCTGACCACCAGCTTGGAGGCGCTGGAAAAGGTCGAGTCCAGGGTCGAGACCGCCGAAATCACCAGGGCCAAATTGAACAGAACCATCGCCGGTTCGCCGAGCAGGCGCGTCAGGGCCGCCACCATGGCTTCGCCGTCCAACTTATTCAGGCCCGCATAAACGCCGATCAGCCCGAAGATCAGAATGCCGACGATGGAAATCCAGGCGGCGTGATGGAAGCTGCGCCGGGTCACTTTGCGATCGGCCAGGAACCCTCGGTCCATCATCACCGGATCGTGGAGCGGATAGCTCCAGATTTGCAGTACGGCGACGGCCAGCAGGACCCAGCCGGGCCCGCCCGGATCAGGGCTGGAGGTCAGGACCGGGACGAAGTGGAAATCCGGCTGCGCCAGGGTCAGAATCAACAGCGCGGCCAAGCCGACATACAGGATGACCGTTTGCAGGACGTCCGTGCGCAGCGACGCGCGCAGTCCGCCCATCATCGAATAGGCCAGGGTCAATACGGCGATGGCGACGATCGCGACGGTATAGGTCGTGGTTCCCGCCGCGCCGAAGATGATGCCGACCACCAAAAGGTTGGCGAAAACCTCGCTGAGCAGGCGCACGCCGATAACGAGGTTATAGCTCCACCGTCCCATCGCGCCGTAATGGCTGCTGAGGAACTCCTGAACGCTGCTGACATGATGGCGAAAGCGCAGCTGATCGACGATGACGCCGCCGGTCAGGAAGCTCAGGTAATACGCCGCATAAGCCAGCGCCCCGGCGATTCCGTAGTAGTAGCCGAGGATCGCCGCGTTCATCAGTGAACGCGCGAAAATCCAGGTCGTGACCTGAGAGAGGGTCAGGGTCAGCAGGCTGGGGGCCTTGCCCGTTTCATCGAAGCCGCGAAAGAAACCGTCCAGGGTGCGAACCCGGGGGGAAATTAGGAAACTGGCGGCGGCAACCGCGGCAAGGGCGGCAAGCAGATAAGGGGTCATTCGGAAGAAGCTCCGGGGGTGGGAGAGAGTTGCCCGAACCATAGGGGCGTATGTGTTCAACCGGAATGCACAAATTAGTGATCGCTAACTCTGTAGTCCTTGGCGCAATTGATGAAATTCTGGCGCGATCGGGAATTCCCTTTGCCGGTCATGCGTCCTAGAATATTGAGATGGGTCATGGACGGCGGCCCTCCCGACAGCGGAAAATTCGCTGAAGACGAGGCCTTGAGCTCGGCCCGGACAGACGCCTGCCTCACTGGCGGGGCGGAGGAGATTTTGACCATGGACTATGAAAAGGTGTTCCAGGACGCCGTGGACAAGGTGAAGGCCGAGGGCCGTTACCGCGTTTTCGCGCATCTGGAGCGGCATGCCGGCAATTTTCCGCATGCGACGCGGCATCACGAAGACGGCACGTCGTCGGAAGTCGTCGTGTGGTGTTCCAACGACTATCTGGGCCAGGCTCAGAACAAGGAAGTGATCGCGGCCCTGGCCGAAGCGGGCGCGCGCATGGGCGTTGGCTCGGGCGGGACGCGGAACATCGCCGGGACGACTTATCTGCACGCCGAATTGGAACAGGAACTGGCCGACCTGCATGGTAAGGAAGCGGCCTTGCTGTTTACCTCGGGCTACGTTTCCAACGACGCGGCGATTTCGACCATCGCCCAGTTGATGCCCGATTGCGTGATTATTTCGGACGAATTGAACCATGCGTCGATGATCGCGGGCATCCGGCATTCCGGTTGCGACAAGCGCATCTATCGCCATAACGACGTCGCGCATCTTGAGGAAATTCTGCAAAGCCTGCCGAAATCGGCGCCTAAGATGATCGCGTTCGAAAGCGTCTATTCCATGGACGGCGATATCGCGCCGATGGCTGCGATTTGCGATCTGGCCGACAAATACGGCGCAATGACCTATTTGGACGAAGTCCATGCGGTCGGCCTGTATGGCGAACGCGGCGGCGGAATTTCCGAACGCGACGGCGTGGCCGACCGGATCACGGTGATCGAGGGAACGTTGGCCAAGGCCTTCGGCTTGAT
>CAXGUG010000090.1:0-15060 GCA_964012715.1 uncultured Rhodospirillaceae bacterium
CGGCGAGCGGCGGCGCGTCGAAATCGCCCGCGCCTTGGCGTCGAACCCCCATTTCGTGCTGCTGGACGAACCCTTCGCCGGGATCGACCCGATCGCGGTCGGGGATATCCGCGATCTGGTCGCGCATCTGAAGGATCGCGGCATCGGCGTGTTGATTACCGATCACAACGTCCGCGAAACCCTGGACGTGATCGACCGCGCCTACATCATTCATGACGGCATGATGCTCATGGAAGGGCAGCCGTCGGACATCGTCGGCAACGAGGACGTGCGCCGTGTCTATCTGGGTGACCGTTTCAGCCTGTAACTCCGCGCGGCCCTGCCGGTCGCGGCCGGGGGAAGCATGGTGGGGAGACCTGCCATGGTGCTGACGCCACGCCTGGACCAACGCCAAAGCCAATCGCTGGTCATGACCCCGCAATTGCAGCAGGCGATCAAGCTGCTGCAATTGTCGAACATGGAATTGGCCGAATTCGTCGAACAGGAATTGGAACAGAACCCGATGCTGGAGCGGGACGATTCCGAATCCCGCACCGACGGCGAAGCCGGCGAAGGGCCGGAGCAACCGGTCGAGGCATCCGATGGCCTGGACGACACGGGGTCGGACGACGGCATGTCCATGGATTTCGGCGATGCCGGGGACGGCGGGCCCGCCGACGGTGACATGGATGTCGCCTTGGACGACCTTTACACCCAGGACGGCCAACCCGACGCGGTGCAATCCGCACCCGACAGCGGCTTCGAATCGACCCTGCCGGCCTCGGCCGCCGGGGGTTATGACGACGATCTGCCGGGCTTCGACCAGACCCTGTCGTCGGAAATCACCCTGCGCGACCATCTGATGGAACAGCTGGGTATGGACATCGGCGATCAGGTCGATCGCATGATCGGCTCGTACCTGATCGATAGCCTGGATGAAACGGGATATCTAACCACCGACCTGGAGGCCGTCGCCGAAGCGCTGGACTGCGAGGTCGCGCGTGTCGAGACGGTGCTCAAACGCCTGCAGCAGTTCGACCCGCCGGGTATCTTCGCCCGCGATCTGAAGGAATGCCTGGCCCTGCAACTGGCCGATCGCGACCGCCTGGATCCCGCGATGGCGGCGTTCATCGATAACCTGGACCTGGTCGCCCGGCGCGAGTTCAAGGCGCTGGCGAAAATCTGCGGCGTCGATCTGGAAGACATTGCCGATATGGCTTCGGAGTTGCGGACCCTGGACCCGAAACCGGCCCTGGCGTTCGACGGCGAGGTCGCCCAGCCGGTCATCCCCGATGTGCTGATGCGCCCGCGCCCGGCCGGCGGCTGGCATATCGAGCTGAATCCCGAAACCCTGCCGCGGGTTCTGGTCAACAACCAGTACTACGCGGAAATCAGCACCAAAAAGGCTTCAAAGACCGACCGGCAGTATATTAGCGAGCAATATCATTCGGCGAATTGGCTGGTGAAATCCCTGCATCAGCGGGCGACCACGATTCTCAAGGTCGCCAAGGAAATTGTCCGTCAGCAGGATGCGTTCTTCCTGAAAGGGGTGCAGCATTTGAAACCGCTGGTCCTGCGCGACATCGCCGACGTGATCGACATGCATGAAAGCACGGTCAGCCGCGTGACCGCGAACAAGTACATCTCCTCGCCGCGCGGCATCTTCGAATTGAAGTACTTCTTTACCTCGTCGATTTCCCGCGCCGACGGGGGCGAGGCCTTTTCGGCGGAAGCGATCAAGCATCGGATTCGCGCCATGATCGACGGCGAACCGGCAGCCCAGATTCTATCCGATGACAAGATCGTCGATATCTTGCGCGCCGACGGCGTCGATATTGCGCGCCGTACCGTCGCCAAATATCGCGAAGCCATGGGGATTCCATCCTCGGTGCAGCGTCGCCGACAAAAAAGTGCTGCGATGTAAAAGGCTTGAGGCGCTTGCGGGCCAAGGCGAATGGGATGGTTGACAGCAGCATGCGTCGGGCCTAATTTCCGGGCCTTCGTCGAGGCGGGCCGGCGACTTGAATTCCGCCGAAACCCGCATATGTCCTTTTCGGCCACGTAAGTGGCCAATCTGTGCGGGCCGAGGAATGGCTCGGAGGAATGGCCCGATCGGGCGGTCGCCGCAGATGACGCGCCGCCAGACGGAGATTAACCGACTATACGGCTCGACACTGGAAAGAAGAAACGGCTAAGACCGGGACATGAATATCACCGTTAAAGGCAAGAACCTGGACGTTGGCGACGCGCTGCGCGCCCACGCCGAAGATCAACTGGTTGATGCGGTTAAGAAGTATTTCGACCGCGCTATCGAAGCTTCCGTCGTGCTGTCCAAGGCTGGGCACACCTTCACGGCGGAAATCACGGTTCATCCCATGGGCGGTGTCGTCGTTCATGGCCGTGGGGGCAATGATGACCCCTATGCCGCTTTCGACCAGGCTGCGGAGCGTATCGCCAAGCAGCTGCGTCGTTATCACCGGCGTCTGACCAACCATCACGAAAACATGGCTGCGCAGGAATCCTTCCGCGCCCAGCATTTCGTGGTGCAGGCCGAGCCGGATCACGAGGAACTGCCCGAAGAGGGGCAGCCCACCATTATCGCCGAACTGCCGACGGATATTCCGACCCTTTCGGTCAGCGCCGCCGTTATGCGGATGGATCTGGCCGATACGCGGGTGCAGATGTTCCGGGACAGCGGTTCGGGGCGCCTCAACGTGGTTTATCGGCGTGACGACGGCAACATCGGCTGGATCGATCCGGTCGAGGCGAAGTCCGCCGACGCTTGATGGCGCTTCGGGGCGCTTTTGCGCGCCCGCGTAAGGCAAAGGACAGGTTATGGAAATCCGCGACCTCCTATCCCCCGACAGCGTGATTGCCAATCTTCGCGTGACCAGCAAGAAGCAGGCCCTGCAGGAACTGGCGGGCGCGGTGTCGCGCCTGACCGACCTGGATGAACGGGCCGTGTTCGACGTGCTGATGGAACGGGAAAAGCTGGGCACCACCGGTGTCGGCAACGGCATCGCCATCCCGCATGGCAAGCTGCCGGGTCTGGACAAGCTTTATGGCATGTTCGCGCGCATGGAAAAGCCCATCGATTTCCAGGCCATCGACGAACAGCCGGTCGATCTGATCTTTTTGCTGCTGGCGCCGGAATCGGCGGGGGCCGACCATCTGAAGGCTCTGGCCCGGGTGTCGCGTTTGTTGCGTGACCGGTCGACCTGCGACAAGCTGCGCGGCACCGACAATGCCGAGGCGCTATACGCGATCCTCAGCAATTCGGCGGACGTACAGGCCGCCTGACGCCGCATTTCAAAGAATACCGCAATCAAAAACGGGGCCGCTGACGGCCCCGTTCGCGTTTCCATGCGCCGGTGATCCGATCTGGCGGCCTTAGTGCAGCGCCGCGACGGCGAAATCGTTCTTGAAGGCGGTGGCTTCGGCCAATTCGGGGCTGGCCGCGCGGCCCAGTTCCTCGCCCGAGGCGGAATACACGCCGTAGGTCATGCCGCCCTCGGCGGTCATGGGTTTGACGAACACGATCTTGTCCGCGCCAAGGGCCAGGAAATCGGGCGCCGACATGCGGCGCAGGGCCATCGCCTTGAAGTTGGCAGCGGGTTTGGTGGTCACAGAGGTTCTATCCGTCATCCGTCGTCTCCAGATCGGCGACCCCGTTTCCCCCTTTTTCTTCGGCGCTCGTCATGAGCTTTGTCCGTGCCCGTTCTTGGGCCGGCGGGTGTCGCATCCGCCACCGATTATGGGGAAAAACGGTTAACCGATCCTTTAACGGGACGATGGAAACGCGGCCCCGAGAAAAAGGCCGAATTCTCTGTTAGTGGACCGAAAGGGGCTCCATGTCGTGCTGACGCACGGTGGCCTGGGCCACGGCGAAGGAATCGGCATAGCCCAGGGGCTCGCCCAGGGCGGAAAAGATGCCGTAGGCCGATTTGCCTTCGATCTCGATCGCCTTGACGAAGGCGGTCGTCTCGGCGCCCAGGGCCAAAAAGTCCTCGACCGACAGAGTATCGGCCAGCGTCAGGGCGTGGTTGTCCGGAGGATTGGCGTTCATAATCAGAAACTCCTTTTCCCGCCACGCCCCGTTTTCCGGGCACGCGGCCATAGGATTTCGTCATGCGCCGCCTGGGGAACGTCCCCTGGGTCTTCCGGCATCCGGGCGGCGGGGGCGGATGCCGGGGAAACGGGCCCTTAGTCTTCGGGCGTCATCTCAATGGTTCGGCCGGCTTTCTTGGCGCCCGCGTTCTTTTCGATCGCGATGGTGCGCACTTCGGGCTCAGGCACGTGGCGTTCCAAATCGATATGCAGCAAGCCGTTGTCCAGATGGGCGCGGACGATCTCGATCCCCTCGGCCAGGACGAAGCTGCGCTGGAACTGACGGGCCGCGATGCCGCGATGGATGAACACGCGCTGGCTGCTGTCGTCATGCTGCTTGCCGCGGATCACCAGTTGGTTTTCTTCCACCGTCACCGCCAGATCGTCATCGGTGAAACCGGCGACGGCCAGGGTGATGCGCAACTGCTGTTCGCCCAGTTGCTCGATGTTATAGGGGGGGTATCCCTCGCCCGAGGCCTTGGCGGCCTGGTCGAGCATGCGTTCGAAATGTTCGAAACCCAAAAGCAGCGGGCTGTTGAAGGCGCCGAGCCGAGACATGGGCGTTCTCCTCTTTGATCAACGAGCGAAAACGGCCGAAGGGCCCGCCATGACGGCAGCACCCTTCGTCATCCCTTAATTTGGCAGGAAAAGGCCCCCTGTCAATGGGAGGCCGACAGCGATGTCAGCCGATAATGCGGCCCAGGCGCACCGCCGTGCCGCCCTTGTTCAGGCGGCGGGACGGCATGATCAGGACGCAATTGTCATGAGGCGTGACGACCGGCTTGGGGCCGTCATGGCCCAGAACGGTGCCGGCCTGGGGAATGATTTCCATGCCCCGATAATCGGCATCGAAACGGAAATCGTCCGTTTCGATGGTCACCGGATCGGTGATTTCGACGATCGTCTGTTTCGGCGGCGTCGGGCCCAGGTGCGGCCCGGCGAAATCCATGTCGACCGCGCCGGTGTACAGTAGGAACCGCAGGGCCGTTTCCTTGGCCACGGTCTCCGAGGATTTCTCCCAATGCTGGCCGCATTCGACCAAAAGGGCATCCTTAGGCGAGGATTGGTCCCGGAACCCGGCGTAATCGCGCATGCGCCGGCCGGCGGCGTGGCCTTCGTCCATCACCACCATTTCGGGCACGCCCACGCCTTCGGCCAGTTTGCGGCCCTTGTCCAGCGGCCCGGCCAGCATCAGGGCGCCGGTCGCGTGCTGCATCGAATGGATGTCGAGCAGGCGGTCGACCGTATCCATGAACGGGCGAACCGTGCGCGCCCGGCGCAATTCGACGCTGTCGCGCGGTCCGTCCAGGGTCGCCGCATCCCACAGGCGGTTGAAATCTTCTTCGACAAAGCGCGACGCCAGGGGCGCTTCGGGGTCGAAGCTGTTGTAGGCATCGACGTTCATGAAGCCCAGTGACAGGCTGCCCTGCTTCGGGCGTACGCCCAGTTTCATCAGCCAGTCCAGGGTAATCGCGCCGCAAACCTCGTTGCCGTGAACCACGGCGGAAATCATCACATGCGGGCCGGCGACGCCGGAATCGAACGTGGTGATGTAGTCGATCCCCGTATTGCCGGCCTTGTAGGCGGAAATGTCGGGGGCGCTCAGTTCAACGGGGTATTCAGCGGCGGGCTGTGTCATGTGGCGATCCTTGGTTGGCCGTGATTGGCCTTGGTCGGCCTGGGGGTGGCCTAGGCGGGGCGATCAAAAAAAATTTTGCCGACCCGAAAATTGCAGAAATGTCGATTCCGGCGGTGGGCGGCGCTTTGGCAAGCCGCTCATCGAACGATCAAACCGGTGTAACGTCAAGACCATAAACGTCGCGTTCCGATACGCTTGTCGGCGGCTCGGAAATGGGCCAACATAATTTCTTACCACCGGGCGAACCGACCCGGAGCGACAGGGAGCTATAAAAAATGCATTTCCGTAAAACGATGTTCGCGGCGGCCCTCGGGACGTGTCTCGCGATCAGCATGGGCACCGCCGCCCGGGCACAGACCATCACCATCGGGCTCGGCACCGAGCCGACCTCGATCGATCCCCATTATCACAACCTCGGCCCCAACAACCAGATCGCCCAGCACATCTTTTCGCGCCTGATCGAACAGGACGAAAAGCAGCGCCTGACGCCGGGCTTGGCGACGGAATGGAAGGCCATTGACGATACCACTTGGGAATTCAAGCTGCGTAAGGGCGTGAAGTTCCATGACGGCTCGGAATTCAATGTCGATGACGTGCTGTTCTCGATGGAACGCGCGGCCGCGCACCCGAATGCGCGCTCCAGCTTCAAGCTGTATTCCCATGGCGGGGGCAAGGAATTCACCCGCGTTGACGATTACACGTTCCGCGTGACCACGCCGAAGCCCTATCCGTTGATGGCGACGGACCTGTCGACCGTTCACATCGTGTCGGACAAGGCCAAGGACCATTGGGAAGGCGACTTCAACAACGGTAGCCAGGCCATCGGCACCGGCCCCTACAAGTTCGTGAAGTGGACCAAGGGCGAAATCCTGGAGTTCGAACGCAACGAAGATTATTGGGGCAAGAAGCCGCATTGGAAACACGTCATCATCAAGCCGATCAAATCCGCGCCGTCGCGTCTGGCGGCCTTGTTGGCGGGTGATGTGGACTTCATCGATCAGGTTTCGACGGTCGACGTCGCGGGCCTGAAGAAGAACCCGAAGATCACCCTGAGCCAGGGGATTTCCAACCGCGTCATCTATCTGCACCTGGACCAGTTCCGCGACAATTCGCCCTTCGTGAAAGGCCCGAACGGCGAAGACATCAAGAACCCGTTCAAGGACGTGCGCGTGCGCAAGGCGATCTCCAAGGCGATCAACCGTGACCTGATCATCGAGCGGATCATGGAAGGCATCGCGGTCAAGGCCGGTCAGTTGCTGCCCGATGGTTTCTTCGGCGTGTCCGACAAGCTGAAGCCCGAGCCTTATGATCCCAAGGGCGCCAAGAAGCTGTTGGCCGAAGCAGGCTATCCGAACGGCTTCCAGGTGACGTTGCACGGTCCGAACGACCGCTATATCAACGACGCCAAGATTGCCGAAGCGGTGGCGCAGATGCTGTCCCGCGTCGGTATCAAGACCACGCCGGAAACCATGCCGAAGAGCGTCTACTTCAAGCGCGCCAAGAACGGCGGTCCGGCCAAGCCGCCCGAGTTCTCGTTCCTGCTGGTTGGCTGGGGTTCGGGCACGGGTGAAGCTTCTTCGCCGCTGCGCTCGCTGCTCGCCACCTATTCCAAGGAAAAGAGCTGGGGCCCGTCGAACCGTGGTCTGTATTCCAGCGCCAAGATGGACGCCCTGGTCGAACAGGCCCTGGCGACCGTCGACGATCCCAAGCGGGCGGCCTTGTTGGCCGAAGCCACGGAACTGGCCATCGGTCAGGATCAGGCTTTGATCCCGCTGCATTACCAGGTCAACACCTGGGCTGCGAAAAAAGGCCTCAAGTACCTTGCGCGCACCGACGAGCGCACGGTGGCCTATGGTATCTGGCCTGAATAAGGGTCTGCCACTTTAGGAACCGGCGGCGTGCCGGTCGCTTGACCGCGCACGCCGCCCCTTCCGGATCGGAATTATGACCGTTTTCATCATCCGCCGGCTCTTGCAGAGCATCGCGGTTGTTCTGGTGATGTCGTTCATCGTGTTCGTCGGCGTCAACGTCGTCGGTGATCCCGTTGAAATGATGGTCTCTGACGAGGCCGACCAGGCGGAGCGCGACAAAGTCATCAAGTCCATGGGGTTGGATAAACCCTGGTATGTCCAATACGGCCGGTTCGTCGCCGGCGCGGTCGAGGGCGACCTGGGCAAATCGTTCGTCTATGGCGAATCCGCCCTGAAGATCATCGTCCAGCGTATTCCAGCGACCTTGGAACTGGCGGTCGCCGCCTTGCTGATGGCGGTTCTGATCGGCATCCCCCTTGGCGTTTACGCGGGGCTCAGGCCGGACACGCCCCTATCGAAAACAATCATGGCGGGGTCCATCCTCGGCTTCTCGCTGCCGACGTTCTGGGTCGGGCTGATGTTCATCATGGTCTTCGCGGTCATGTTGGGCTGGCTGCCGTCGACCGGGCGCGGCGAAACGGTCAATCTTCTGGGTATCGACGTCAGCTTCCTGACGCTCGACGGGTTGTCGCATCTGTTCCTGCCGGCATTGAACCTGGCCCTGTTCAAGATTTCCCTGGTCATCCGTCTGGCCCGCGCCGGCACGCGCGAGGCCGCGTTGCAGGATTACATCAAATTCGCCCGGGCCAAGGGCCTGAGCAACGCGCGGATCGTTCTTGTCCATCTGATGAAGAACATCATGATCCCGGTGGTCACGGTTCTAGGCCTGGAATTCGGTGGCCTGATCGCCTTTTCCGTGGTCACGGAATCGGTCTTCGCCTGGCCGGGCATGGGCAAGCTGATCATTCAAAGCATCCAGACGCTCGACCGTCCGATCATCGTCGCCTACCTGATGATCATCGTACTGATCTTCGTGGTCATCAATTTGGTCGTCGACGTCTTGTATTCCATCCTGGACCCGCGGGTCCGTTTGTCGGACGTCAAGTCATGAGCGAAACGACCGTGCAAAGCCCCGCCGCCGGTGGGGACCAGGGCGTCGAAACGCCGTTCCGCCGGTTTTGCCGTGATTACGCGGAAAGCCGCATCGCGACCGGAGCGCTGGTCGTTCTGGTGGCGATCGTTCTATTGGCGGTGTTCGCCCCCTTCGTCGCGCCGACCGATCCCTACGATCTGGCGCAGGTCAGTATTCTGGATTCCAAGCTGAAACCCGGGTCCGAGTCCATGGACGGCACCGTCTATTGGCTGGGGACGGACGGCGCCGGGCGCGATCTGTTGTCGGCCATCATTTACGGCCTGCGGATTTCGCTGGGTGTCGGCGTGATGTCGGGCGTGGTCGCGCTGTGCATCGGCACGGCGGTCGGTCTGACCGCGGCCTATTTCGGCGGGCGGATCGATTCCTTCATCATGCGCGTGGTCGACATTCAGCTGTCGATCCCGGCGATCCTGATTGCCCTGATTCTGTTGGCGATCCTGGGCAAGGGCGTGGACAAGATCATCATCGCCCTGGTCATCGCGCAATGGGCCTATTACGCGCGGACGGTGCGCGGCTCGGCCCTGGTCGAGCGCAACAAGGAATATATCGAGGCCGCGAAGTGCCTGGCCCTCGGTAACAATCGTATCGTGTTCCGCCACCTGTTTCCCAACTGCCTGCCGCCGCTGATCGTGGTCGGCACGATCCAGACGGCGCATGCGATCTCGCTCGAGGCGACGCTCAGCTTCCTCGGTGTCGGCCTTCCGATCTCGGAGCCGTCGTTGGGCCTGCTGATCGCCAACGGTTTCGACTTCATGCTGTCCGGGTTCTATTGGATCAGCTTCTTTCCGGGGGTGGCGTTGCTGGTCACGATCGTCGCGATCAATCTAGTCGGCGATCACCTGCGCGATGTCCTCAACCCGCGTTTGAAGCGATAGGGAGGGCCGCGAGATATGAGCGACGAAACCCCCACCCTTCAGGTCGAAAACCTGGAAACGCATTTCTTCACCAAGGACGGCGTCGCCCATGCCGTCGACGGCGTCAGCTTCAGCGTCGGCCGGGGCGAGATCATGGGCCTGGTCGGGGAGTCCGGTTCGGGCAAATCCGTGACCGGGTTCTCGATCCTGGGTCTGGTCGATCCGCCGGGTAAGGTCGTCGGCGGCCGGGTCATGTTCCAGGGCAAGGACCTGTTGACCCTGGACGAGGAATCTCTGCGTCATCTGCGCGGCAACCGCATCGCGATGATCTTCCAGGATCCGATGATGACGTTGAACCCCGTGTTGCGCATCGATACCCAGATGATCGAGACCCTGCGCGCCCACGACAACAAGATTACCGATGCCGAGGCATTCGCCCGGTCGCGCGACGCCCTGGGGCAGGTCGGGATTCCGGCGCCCGAGGAACGGTTGAAATCCTATCCCCATCAATTCTCGGGCGGGATGCGGCAGCGCGTGGCGATCGCTATCGCCCTGTTGAACAAGCCGGACCTGATCATCGCCGACGAGCCGACGACGGCCCTCGACGTGACCATTCAGGGTCAGATTTTGTATGAGGCGCAGAAGCTCTGTCGCGAGACCGGCACGGCCCTGATCTGGATCACCCATGACCTTGCCGTGGTCGCGGGCCTGGCCGACAAGATCAGCGTGATGTACGCCGGGCGGGTCGTCGAACAGGGGGGCTTGGGCGACGTGCTCGATAATCCGGGCCATCCCTATACGCAGGGTCTGCTCGGTTCGGTCCCCGGCCATAACACGCGGGGCAAGCGGCTGTATCAAATCCCCGGCATGACGCCGTCGTTGCTGAAACTGCCCGCCGGATGCGCGTTCAAGGACCGTTGCCCGCACGCCGACGCGGCCTGCGATACGCGTCCTGACATCACCCAGCCCATTCCCGGACGGGCCTTGCGTTGCGTCCATCCGCAACTGGATGCCGGAGCCACCGCCCCATGACCGCGATCCTCGAGTTGAAGGACGTCACCAAGAACTTCGTCAAACATCTGGATGCGGCGGCCAAGTTGGCGCGTCTCCTGGGGGCGAACGTCACGGAAGAAGTCGTCCATGCGGTCGACGGCGTGAGCCTGGAAATCGCGCCGGGCGAAGTGGTCGGCCTGGTCGGTGAATCCGGCTGCGGCAAATCGACCCTTGGCCGCATGGTCGCGGGCATCATGGACCCGACGGCGGGCGAGATCGTTTATCGTGGCACCGCCGTCTCGGCCATGAACAAAGAAGCCCAGCGGGCGACCGCCTTGGCCGTGCAGATGATTTTCCAGGATCCGTTCGCCAGCCTGAACCCGCGCAAGCGGGTGCAGGAAATCATCGGCGAGGCCCCGGTCCTGCACGGCATCGTCAGCCGCGCCGAAGCCGCCGATTACGTCGCCCAGGTGATGGAACGCGTCGGCCTGGACCCGGAATACCGCAAGCGCTATCCGCACCAGTTTTCCGGCGGTCAGCGTCAGCGCATCGGCATCGCCCGCGCCCTGGCGGTCAAACCGGATTTCCTGGTCTGCGATGAAGCCATTGCGGCCCTGGACGTGTCGATCCAGGCCCAGGTCATCAACCTGTTCATGGATCTGCGCGAAGACTTGGACCTGACCTATCTGTTCATCAGCCATGACTTGTCGGTGGTCGAACATATCTCCGACCGGGTGGTGATCATGTATCTGGGCCGGATCGTCGAATCCGCCTCGACCGAGGACATCTTCGCCAGCCCGAACCATCCCTATACCCAGGCTTTGTTGAACGAAGTGCCGCGCCTGGACATGCGCGGGTTGGATTATCAGCCGATCACCGGCGAAATTCCGTCCCCGCTGGACCCGCCGATGGGGTGTCACTTCCATCCGCGTTGCCCGCATGCCACCCGGCGTTGCCGCGAAGAACGCCCGGCCTTGCGTGAAATCGCACCCGGTCGGGTCTCTGCTTGCCATCTCAACGACGGGACCTGAGCATGATCACCGATACCGATATCCCCGGCGTGTTGCGGTTGCGCATGCCGATGGGCACTGCCGTGCCCCTGGTGTTCGATTCCCCGCATAGCGGCGATCTTTATCCGGACGATTTCGGCGCCGTGGCGCAGCCGGCGGAATTGCGCCGCGCCGAAGATGCCTTCATCGATGATCTATACGGCGCCGCGCCGGACCAGGGGGCGCCGCTGTTGGCGGCTTTGTTCCCGCGCCTGTATATCGATCCGAACCGGGCCGAGGCGGATATGGATCCGGCGCAGCTGGATGGCGATTGGGACGGCCCAGGCCTAGCGCCGGGGGAGAAGGCCAAGCTCGGCCAGGGCGTGGTTTGGACGCGCCGCCCGCCGGGTCTGCCGCTTTACCCAGGCAAGTTTCCGGTCGCCGCCCTGCGTCATCGGGTCGAAACCTATCATCGCCCGTATCATCGGGTGCTGAGCCAGGTGCTGGACGAATGGATGGGCCGGTTCGGCGGCTATTACCATATCGATTGTCATTCGATGCCCTCGGCGGCGAATGCGATGTCGCCCGATCCGGCGGGAACCCTGCGGCCCGACTTCATCATCGGGTCCCGTGACGATACGACCTGCGCCCCGGAATTGACCGAGCGGGTGCGGGCTTTCCTGGCCGGACGCGGATACGACGTTTGGGTCAACCGCCTGTACAAAGGGGTCGAAATCGTCAATCGCTACGGCGATCCGGCCAGCGGGCGGCACAGCCTGCAGATCGAAATCAACCGCCGTCTTTACATGGACGAGGACAAGATTGTCCGCGGCGCGCATTTCGACGGGGTCAAAACCGTGATCGGCGAATTGATCGCCGATCTGCGTCAGTTCGCGGAAGAGAGTCCACCTGGACCAAAGTAAGCGGTGAAAAACACGGTCAGCTCTGTAAAATCAAGCCGTTCGGTCCTGGGAGGGGTTATGACCTTACAATTGGCTGGCTATCCATCGGCCGTACCGCCGGTGACGGGCCCTGCGGCATGAAGACGCCGACCCGGCACCTTCTGGCGGCGGTAATCCTCGGCTTGGCGCTTGGCGCCCTCGCCGTTGCCGCCTCTCGTGTGGTGTATATGCGCCAGCAGGACTTGGCGCAGGAAGCGGCGGATCGGTCCGCCCGGCAGGCGGCATTTCAGATCGAATTGGCCATCGCATCGCGGATGGCGGCGGGACATCATCTGCAGCAGTTGTGGCGGGTCGGCGATATTTCGACCGACGCCTCGCTTCGGCGTCATTCGTCCGCATTGTGGCATACCTATCGGGACATCCGGTTCATCGCGCGCTTGGCGGACGACGGAAAAGTCACCTGGGTCGAGCCGGAGCCGGGCAACAGCTACCTTCTGGGGCGTGACTTTCGCGAGGACCCGGCGGTCGGAGAAACCTTCGACAGGGTTGCGAAGGATGGTTTGGCGTCGCCGACCCCGCCGTTCCAGTTCCGAGACGGAGGGACGGGGTTCCTCGGTCTCTATCCCTTGGACGATGCGGCCCAGCGAAACGGGTTCATCGCAATTGCGTTTCATGCGGCGCCGATCGTTGAACGGGCGTTGGGGCAGGTCATTCCCGGCCGCTACCGGGTCGAGGTTCGATCCGCCGGGCGGCTTGTCCATGCCGTCGGTTCGGGGCAGGTCAAACCCGAAATTTACGCAACTTCCTCGTTTCGCGTTCTGAACCGCGATTGGTCAGTCTATCTGTGGCCGTCTCCGCGAACCTTGGCGGCGCAGATCGGCAACGACCACGTCGTGGTCCTGGCCTTTGGGCTGCCGATCGCATTCATCCTGGCGGTGTTGACCGGGATGTTCCTGTCGCGGCACGTGGCGTTGCGGGTGAGCGAGACCATCGCGACGGCCCTGGTCGATAACGTGCCGTCGTCCCTGAACATCAAGGGATTGGATGGCCGCTATATCAAGGTCAACCGTAAGTTCTGCGAATGGGCGGGCAAACCGCCGGAGCAGGTTCTCGGCCGCACCGAGTTGGAAGTGCACGGTGACCGCGATGGCGTGTCCGGCCTTATTTCCGACCATGAGGCCGAAGTGCTGGCATTGGGTATCCCGATCCAACGCGAACGCCAAGCCATGTTCAGCGACGGTCAGGTCCGTCATGTTCTGGTCGCGAAATTTCCCATCGAGGACGATACGGGGCGCGTCGTGGCGCTGGGCACGGCGGTAACCGACATCAGTAAACAGAAAGCGGCCGAAGACATTTTGCGCCGCTCGCACGACGAGTTGGAAAAGCTGGTCGCGGAGCGAACGCGCGAATTGCGCAGCGAAATCCGTGTTCGCGAAATCGCCGAAGCCTCGTGGCGCGAAAGCGAAGAGCGCCTGCGCGATATCGCGGAATCCGCATCGGACTGGTTCTGGGAATTGGATCAGGACCTGCGCTTCACCTATATCTCCAACCGGTTTTTCGAGATCAGCAGCTTGGATCGCCGTGACCTCATCGGCAGAACCCGATGGGAGTTTTCCGGTGAAAGGAACGGCGACGACGAAGCCCATTTCGCCCGCCACCGGGCCGACCTGGAGGCGCGCCGTCCGTTCCGGAACTTCGAATACGCCCTGAAGAACCACGAAGGCCGGACCTTTTATGTGCGCCTGAGCGGGCGTCCCGTGTTCGATAACCTGACGGGCGAGTTCGCCGGGTACCGAGGGGCGGGGACCGACGTGACCGCGACGCGCGAAGCCGAGCAGGCCTTGCTGCTGGCCAACGAAGAATTGGAACGGCGCGTCGACGAGAGGACCAAGGAGCTACGTCAGGAAATCGCCGTGCGCCGCCGCGCCCAGGAATTGGCGGACCAAGCCAGCCGCGCCAAGACCGACTTCCTGGCCAACGTCAGCCATGAATTCCGCACGCCCCTGAACGGCATTATCGGGTTCGCCGAAATTCTGGCGGGCGAGGTTTTCGGCAAACTCGGCGCACCAAGGTACAAGGAATATTCCGAAGACATCATCCGGTCGGGCCGGCATCTTTTGGCGCTGATCAACGATGTGTTGGACGTGTCGCGGATCGAGGCCGGGGCCATGACCTTGCATGAAGAGGCCATCAACATGGCCCGTGCGGTCGAGGAATGCGTCTCCATGGTCGAGCAAAGGGCCGAAGCCAAGAGCGTTTCCCTGACGACCGAAGTGCCCCGGGACCTGCCGATGATCCGGGCCGATGTGACGCGGATAAAGCAGATCATCCTGAACCTCGTTACCAATGCGGTTAAGTTCACCGAACCCGGCGGGCGGGTCGAGGTTTCGGTGTCCTGGTCGCCCGGCGGCGGCCATGTGTTGAAGGTCTCGGATACGGGCATCGGGATCGAGGCCAAGGACATCCCCAAAGTGCTGATGCCGTTCGGTCAGGCGCACCGCGCCTTCACCCGCGCGCACGAGGGGTTCGGCCTGGGGCTGAGCTTGGTTCATTCCTTGACGGAAGAACATGGCGGCGCCCTGGAAATCGACAGCACCCCCGGCGAGGGAACGACGGTGATCGTTCGCTTCCCC
>CAXGUG010000091.1:0-14965 GCA_964012715.1 uncultured Rhodospirillaceae bacterium
TGACGCCGATCCCGCAGGACGTCATCGACCGCACGGTCGAGCAGGGCAAGATCGCGAACTCGCCGAACGGCCACCGTCCGATCGGTCAAAAGGAATGGCCGGCTCTGCTGCGCAAGCTGGATCGCGCCAATCCGGGCTACGATGCCTGAGTTGGGCCTAACCTGGGCCTAACCTGGGTCTAGCCCGGGCTGTCCTGGGGTTTCCTTGGCAGAATCCCCTTCACCCGAAGGGGCGGCGCACCCTATATAATGGGACCACGGTAATTCAGCGCGGGCGGCGACGCCCGCGCATCCCATGCCGGGCCCCATATAGGGTTCCGATCTTGGGCCGGGTCCGCACGCCATCGCCGGGGTGCGCCGGCCCCTGGCTGCCGGTCTCGGCGGTCGTCAGGAATATTCCACGGACAGTCCCAAGGACAGATAAATGAAACTCACTTTCGCCAATCCCTCGCTTCCCGCTCAGGGCATCGTTGCCGTTACCGCCTTTGACGGCGGTAAGCTGTCGAAAAGCGCCGCGGCGCTGGACGCCAAGCTCGGCGGCGCCATCACCCGCGCCGCCAAGGCCGCCAAGTTCACCGGCAAGGCCGGGCAGAGCCTGGACCTGTTCGCGCCGGACGCCAAATACACCCGCGTACTGGTGGTCGGCCTGGGCAAGGCGGAAGAGCTGAAGGATCTGAGCCTGCAGGAAGCGGGCGGGCGTATTTACGCCGCGCTGTCGGGGCAGGGGGCATCCGCCGCCGTCGTCGTCGACGCCGCCGAAGGGGCCGCGATGACCGCCGCCGACATGGGCGCCAATCTGGCCTATGGCGCGCTGTTGCGCTCCTACCGGTTCGACAAGTACCTGACCAAGGAGCCGAAGGATAAGAAGCCGGTGCTTAAGAACCTCAAGGTTCTGTGCCCGCTCTCGGCCAAGGCCAAGACGACCTTCGCCGAGTTGGAAAAGATCGCCGACGGCGTGTTCTTCACCCGCGATCTGGTGTCGGAGCCGGCGAACGTTCTGTATCCGGCGACCCTGGCCAAGGAAGCCCAGACCCTGAAAAAGCTGGGTGTGAAAGTCACGGTCCTGGGCGAAAAGGAAATGAAGAAGCTGGGCATGGGCGCGCTGTTGGGCGTCGGTCAGGGCTCGGTTCGCGAAAGCCAGTTGGTCGTCATGGAATGGACCGGCGTGGCTAAATCCAAAAGCGCCAAGGCGCAGCAGCCCGTCGCTTTCGTCGGCAAGGGCGTGACCTTCGACACCGGCGGCATCTCGATCAAGCCCGCCGCCGGGATGGAAGACATGAAATGGGACATGGGCGGCGCCGGTGTGGTCGTCGGCCTGATGAAGGCCCTGGCCGGTCGGAAGGCCAAGGTCAACGCCATCGGCGTGGTCGGCCTTGTCGAAAACATGCCCGACGGCAACGCGCAGCGTCCGGGCGACATCGTGACCTCGATGTCCGGCCAGACCATCGAAGTTCTGAACACCGATGCCGAAGGGCGCCTCGTCCTGGCCGATGCGCTTTGGTACACGCAGACCAAATACAAGCCGAAGTTCGTGGTCGATCTGGCGACCCTGACCGGCGCGATCATCGTCGCCCTGGGTAACGAGCGCGCGGGCATGTACGCCAACGACGACTCCCTGGCCGAACAGATTTCCCAGGCCGGGGACGCGGTCGACGAGCTGGTTTGGCGCATGCCGCTGGGCAAGGCCTATGACGAGCTGATCAATTCCGACGCCGCCGACATGCAGAACATCGGCGGTCGCTGGGGCGGCTCGATCACCGCTGCGCAGTTCCTGCAGCGCTTCATTCAGGAAGGCACCCCCTGGGTTCATCTGGACATCGCGGGTGTGGCTTGGTCGAAGAAGACCAAGCCCGTGACGCCGAAGGGCGGCACCGGTTACGGCGTGCGTCTGCTCGACCGCGTCGTCGCCGAACACTACGAAGCGAAATAAGCGGTCCGGCAGTGGGGCAGGGGCATCGACAGGGAACGGAACGGTGACGGAAATTTCGTTCTATCACCTGGAACGTTCGCCGCTCGAACAGGCCCTGCCCAAGCTGCTGGAGAAAACACTTTCCATTGGAAAACGCGCCCTGGTCCTCGCCTCGACCGAGGACCGGGTCGAAAACCTGGCCCAGGTGTTGTGGACATACGATCCCGACGCCTGGCTGCCGCATGGCACGGCCAAGGACGGCAGCCCGGAAGACCAGCCCGTATGGCTGTCGACCGAGGACGAAACGCCGAACAAGGCGACCTTCCTATTCCTGACCGACGGCGCCACCTCGCAATGGGTGGATTCCTACGAACGCTGTTTCGAGCTGTTCGACGGCCGCGACCCGGCCGCCGTGCAGGCCGCGCGCGACCGTTGGAAGGCCTACAAGGCCGCCGGTCACGACCTCAGCTATTTGCAGCAAACGCCGCAAGGCGGCTGGGAGAAAAAAGCCTAACGCCGCCCAGTCAAAAAAGAAGGCGGTGCAACGACACCAAAGACGGAGGAAACACATGAGCAACCCGCGCTGGGTCAATCGGCCCGAGGGATCGAACTGGGGGGACTTCGGCCCCGACGACGAAAAGGGCCGGATGAATTTGCTAACGCCCGAGGTGGTGCTCAAGGGCGTCGCCGAGGTCAAGGAAGGGCTGTCGTTTTGCCTGTCCATGCCGCTGGACATGCCGGGCGGCAATTCCGTCAATCCGAAGCGTCATCCCCCGGTGCTGCATCCGACCAAGCAGGACGGGGCCGCTTATTACAACTTCGTCTGGGACAAGCATTCGCGCCCGGGATCGACCGACGTCAGCGCCGACGACCTGGTCGTCCTGCACACCCAATATTCGACGCAATGGGACAGCTTGGCCCACTTCGGTCAGTTGTTCGACGCCGACGGCGACGGCGTGGCCGAGCCTTGTTACTACAACGGCTGGCGGGCCGGGATCGACGTGCCGGACCCGCATGCGAATGGCGGTGACGGCGAGCCGGTGGTCAAGACGCCCCGCCTGGGTATCGAGAAGATGGCCGAAAGCTGCGTCCAGGGGCGCGGCGTGTTGATCGACCTGCACAGCCATTTCGGAAACGAGCGGGTTAACGTCAACTACGCCATGCTGCGCGAGGTGATGGACAAGGACGGCGTCGAGGTCGAGCAAGGGGACATGGTCCTGATCCACACCGGATGGGACGACATGATCCTGTCGATGAACGGCGACCCCGATGCCAAGAAGCTTCATTCGTCCTGCGCCGTGCTCGACGGTTGGGACGACGCGATGATCCAATGGATCACCGATTCCGGCATGACGATCCTGGTCTCCGACAACATGGCGGTGGAAAACACCGACTACCCCGGCCATCCGGACGACGACAATTGCCGCCTGCCGATTCATCGCCATTGCCTGTTCAAGATCGGCGTGCACCTGGGTGAAATCTGGTACCTGTCCGAGCTGAAAAAAGCTCTGAAGGAACGGGGGCGGTCGCGTTTCCTTCTGACCGCGCCGCCGCTGCGCCTGCCGGGCAGTGTCGGGTCGCCCGCCACGCCCATCGCGACGATCTAACGGGGGCACGGCGGATGCCCGGCGATACCCCGAAATCCGGCCCGACCCGGCTGGACGCAAACAAGGTCGACATGTCGCAGTTCGGTCTGCACCGAAAGGACTATCAGCGGAACGCCAAAGGCCCGCTGTCCGGCGTGCGGGTGGTCGACATGTCGCGGCTGGTCTGCGGCAATTTGCTGACCTTCAACCTGGGCGACATGGGCGCCGAGGTGATCAAGATCGAACCGGCGGGCAAGGGCGATCCCTTGCGCTCTTGGGGCGACGGCGGGATCGAGGCGCAATGGAAGGTCTATGCCCGTAACAAGAAGAGCATGGCCCTGAACCTGCGCGATCCGCGCGCGATCGAAATCGTCAAGAAGCTGGCCGAGGGCGCGCAGATCCTGGTCGAGGGCTTTCGCCCTGGCAGGCTCGAGGAAATGGGCCTGGGGCCGGAAACGCTTTGGGCGATCAATCCCAAGCTGGTGATCGTGCGTATCTCCGGTTACGGCCAAACAGGCCCGTATAAGGAACGTCCAGGGTTCGGTTCGGTCGTCGAGAGCTTGTCGGGCTTTGCCTCGCGTAACGGTTTCGGCGACCGCGAGCCGGTGTTGCCGCCGATGGCTTTGGCCGACTCCGTCGCAGGGCTACAGGGGGCCTTCGCCACGGTGGTCGCCCTGCGCGAAGCCGAACGCGACGGCGGGCAGGGGCAGGTTGTCGACCTCGCCCTGTTGGAGCCGCTTTACGCGATCATGGGGCCGGAGGCGCTTGTCTATCAGCTGACCGGCAAGAGCCGCCCGCGCACGGGATCGTCTTCGACCACGGCCTCGCCGCGCAATGTCTACGAGACCAAGGACGGCAAGTTCATCGGCATGTCGGCCTCGATTCAGACCATGGCCGAGCGGGTGTTCCGCATGATCGGGCGCGAAGACCTGCTCAGTCAGGAAGGCTTCCGCACCAACATGGAGCGCGTCTACAACCGCGAGGAAGTGGACCGCCTCGTCGGCGGCTGGATCAAGGAACATACCCTGGCCGAGGTCACGCGGATGTTCGAGGAACAAAGCATCACCGCCTCGCCGATTTATGAGCAGGGGGACATCCTGCGCGACGAGCATTTCCGCGAACGCGAGGTGATCGTCGAACTGCCGGATGCCGAACTGGGCACCGTCGCCATGCAGAACGTCAGCCCGCGCCTGTCGAAAACGCCGGGCACGATCCGCACGCCGGCACCGGCGCGGGGCGAGCATTCCGCCGCATTGCTTGAAGACCTGGGGTTCGCCCCAGACGATATCGAAGACCTGAAAAAAGAAGGAGTGGTCGAAGGATGACCGACAAGAACATTACCGGGGTGGAAACGCCGATCGTTTGGCGTTCGCTGCTGTACGTACCGGGAAATAATGAAAAGTTCATCGCCAAGGCCCATACCCGCGGCGCCGACGGCATCATCCTGGACCTGGAAGACAGCGTTCCGGAACATGAACGGCAACGCGCCCGCGACATGCTACCCGAGGCGGTCAAGACGGTGACGCAGTCCGGGGCCGACGCCACGGTGCGCATCAACCGTCCGCTGCGCCATATGGTCAAGGACGTGGAAGCGGCTGTGAAGGCCGGGGCCCGGGCCCTGTTCGTGACCAAAGTCGATGGCGCCGGGCACCTTAAGCTGGTGTCGGAGCTGGTCGAGGAATGCGAGCGCGAGGCGGGCCGTCCCCACGGCTCGGTCAAGCTGGTCGCCATGGTCGAGACGGCGGATGCCTATTTCCGCGCTCATGCCATCGGCCGGGCGTCGTCGCGCGTCATCGGGATGAGCCTGGGTGGCGAGGACTTCGCCATGGAAATGGGCATGGTGCCGGAAATGGAAACCCTGCTGGTTCCGAAACAGACGGTGATGATCGCGGCCAAGGCTGCGGGCGTCATGGCCATGGGCTTCATCGGCACGGTTGCCGATTACCGCGACACCGAAGGCTTCCGCGCCAACGTGCGCAAGTCGGTCAAGTTCGGTTTCGACTGCGCCAGCGTCATTCATCCCTCGGGCATTCCGATCTTGAACGAGGAATTCACCCCGTCCGAAGACGCGGTCGCCGCCGCCCGCCGCATGATCGAAGCCTATGACGCCGCCCGTCTGGCCGGGAAGGGCGCGATCACCGTCGACGACAAGATGATCGACGTGCCGGTCGTGATCCGTGCTGAACGCTTGGTTGCCCGCTATGAGGCGATCAAAGCCAAGGACGCGCAAAAGTAGTCTGCGGACGCTCACCGAGAACGAAAGATGTGATAGGGTCCCATGCGGAGAAGGGGAGAGGCATGGGACCTATCTACAAGTTTTTCGGGGCGCTGCTGCTGGTGGCGTCTTTGTCCGGCTGCAAGACCGCAGCGGTCTACTTCGGCAACGAGCTGAACGAACAGCATCCGTTCGACGCCAATTCAGATAAAGCCGTCGTGGTCATGGGGCTGGTTCTTGACCACGAATCCGATCATGTCGGCATGTTGATGATGACGGAGAACTGGCGGGTGATCTGGCGTCGGATCGAAGACGGCGGCCCCGCCAAGACCGGTGCGATCGTCGCGGTCCGGCGGCATTGCGCCCTATTGGCCACGACGAAGCGTGTGCCGTGCGAGCCGGATCATCAGAAAGTCATGCGCAATGCATATGTCGTCCCGCCGGGGGAATACATGCTGTCCAGCGTGACCCGCAGTCAGGTCACCACGCAGTTCCTGGGGCGGGGCGATTCCCTGTTCAGTAAATCCGACGTCGAAAAGAAGAAGGCCAAGAACAAGGTTCCCTGGTTCTCGGTCAAGGCCGGAGAGGTCGCCTACGTCGGTGACTTCGTCTTTGACATCCGGAGCGACAAGGCGCGTTTGGTCGACATTCGTTATGACGGTGCCGCCGCGCGCGAGACGATGAAGTTGCTGCCGGAAGTTTCAGGGCAATTGGCCGTCCGCGAGCTTTCGGGTGGCACCGACTACACCAAGCTTTCAGCGCCGCGCACGCCTCTCGATCCCTCGCTGACGCCGTTCGAGGTCGTGGGCGAAAGTTCGAAAAGTCGGAAGGTCGCCGAATTGCTGGCGCTCAAGAACCTCGTTCTCGAAGTCCGGGCGCGGCAGCACCGGATGTTCCGGCTTCTGGACGTCAAGACGCGGAAACGGACCACGACCCGTTACGGTACTGTCTTGTCTGAAGCCTGGGTCGTGACGATGGAAGCCGTCAGCGCCACGGAAGAAGAGGCCGAGCGCCTGGGCGGCAAGTGGCGCAAGGTCGCGGAAAAGGGCTAATGGCGATGGAAACGGGACGGCGGCGTCAGAGCATGCCCGCCGTCGCCGCCATCACTTGGTGCGAGCCGCGCCAGATCATTTCCAGGGCGACATAGGCGACCACGGCCAAGCCGGCGTAGGCCAACCATTTGTGGCGCTCCAGCAGCGAGGCGACCCAGTTGGCGGCGAAGGCCATCAATAGGATCGACAGTACCAGCCCGAACACCAACATCCCCGGCGCGTCGTGCGCCGCCCCGGCCACGGCCAGGACGTTGTCCAACGACATCGTCACGTCGGCGACGATGATCGCGGTCACGGCGGCGCGCAGGGTTTTGCCTTCGCCTTGCGTTTCCGCATCGGGGTCGGGGGCTTCAAGGTTACCGGCGCGAATTTCCCGCCACATCTGGAATGCGACCCAAAGCAACAGCAGACCGCCGGCCAGGGTCAGGCCGATGATCGACAGCAATTGATAAGTGACCGAGGCGAAGGCGATCCGCAGGACCGTCGCCGCGATGATGCCGATGGCAATGGCCTTGCGCCGGAGGGCAAGCGGCAGTCCCGCCGCCGCCATGCCGATGACGATGGCGTTGTCGCCGGACATCACCAGATCGATGAAGACGATCGAGGCGAAGGCTTTGAAATTGAAATTCAGAAGGGGGTCGAGAAATTCCACGGGCGGGGCCTTAACGATTGTCTTCGATGATCATGTCCGAGGCTTTCTCGCCGATCATGATCGCGGGTGCGTTGGTGTTGCCCGACGTGATCGTCGGCATGATCGAGGCATCGGCGACACGCAGGCCTTTGATGCCGATGACCCGAAGCCGGTCGTCGACGACGGCGTTCGGATCGCGGCCCATCTTACAGGTCCCGACCGGGTGATAAATGGTCTGGGCGATGCGTTGGGCACCTTCCAGCAATTCGTCGTCGGTTTGCGCCGATGCGCCGGGGCGGACTTCCTCTGCCACATAGGGGCCAAGGGCCTTGGTCTCGACCAGGCGGCGCGTCAGTTTTAGCGAATCGATAGCCGTGCGGCGATCTAGTTCCGTGCTGAGATAGTTCGGGATGATTGTCGGATGGGCCATCGGATCGGGCGAGTTCAGGCGAATCTCGCCCCGGCTTTCCGGGCGCAGCTGACAGACCGACAGAGTGAAGGCCGAGAACCGGTGTGTGCCTTCGCCCGGGCTGTCGGCGCTCCACGGTTGGACATGATACTGGATGTCCGGCGTTTCCAATTCGGGCCGTGTGCGGGCGAATATCGCGACCTGACTGGCCCCCATGGTCAGCGGACCGGAACGCTTCAGGATGAATTCCATGCCCATCAGCGCCTTGCGGATCGGGTTGCGAACCTGATCGTTCAGGGTGATGGGGCGGTGGGTGCGGTAGATGGTTCGAAGCTGTAAATGGTCCTGCAGGTTGCCGCCAACGCCGGGCATGTCCTGAACGACCGGCAGGCCCAGTCGGCGTAGGTGGTCGGCGGGACCCATGCCCGACAGCATGAGAATTTGCGGCGAGCCGATGGCCCCCGCCGACAGCACCACTTCCCCCCTACAAGCGACGGCGCGCGGGGCGCCGTTTTCATCGAATTCGATTCCGGCGCAACGGCCGTTATCGATCACCAGGCGGCGAACCTGCGCGTGGGTGCGAATGTCCAGGTTCTTGCGATTCTTGATCGGGTTCAGGTAGCCGACCGCCGTCGAGCAGCGCAGCCCCCGGCGGGTCGTGAGCTGGAAATACCCGGCCCCTTCCTGATCGTCGCGGTTGAAATCATCGCGCGGCGGGATGCCCAGTTCTTCAGCGGCCTCGATGACGGCGTCGCAGATTTCGCGGCGGACCCGCATGTCGGACACGGATAAGGGGCCGTCCTTGCCATGGAAATCGTCAGCGCCGCGTTCCTGATTCTCGGCCCGTTTGAAATAGGGCAGGACATCTTCGAACGACCAGCCGACGTTGCCCAACTGCCGCCAATGGTCGAAGTCCTGCGGCTGTCCGCGGACATACAACAGACCGTTGATCGAGGACGATCCGCCCAGAACCTTGCCGCGCGGCCAGTTCAGGCTGCGCCCGCCGAGGCCCGGGTCCGGCTGGGTCTTGAAGCACCAATCCGTGGCCGGATTGTTGATCGTCTTGAAGTATCCGACCGGGATGTGAATCCAGGGGTTGGTGTCGCGTCCGCCCGCTTCCAGCAGAAGGACACGTTTGCTCGGGTCGGCGCTCAGGCGATTTGCCAGCACGCAACCGGCGGAACCGGCACCGATCACGATGTAGTCGTAAACGGGGGCGTCGGAAGGCAGGCCGGCGGGGGAAGGGGATTCTGCGTTCATGGTCGGGTCGTCATTGATCCTAAGTCATTGAAATCCAGTATGGAACAACAACTGTTCCGGTTCTGGCGCGCCGCGAGAACTCGGTGTGCGCGAAATCATCGTTGCAGAAATGAGTCATGTTTGCAATAATGATACGTAGAAGTCCCAATAATGATAATTTTAGACTTCGAAAATTTGGTCCTGTTGGCAATGGTGCGTGGTGGGACCCCATGTTTGGGAGTGGAAGCATGAATAAATTCAAATCTCTGGTGGCTGCATGCGCCATGGTGGCGTTTGCGGCAGGGGCGGCGTTTACGCCCTCGGTGGCTGAGGCCAAGAAAGTCAAAATCCGTGTGCAGTCGGTGATTCCGGCCAAGGCCGACGAAGTCACCATGCTCAAGGATTACGCGGCCAACGTCGCGGCCCTGACCAACGGGGAAGTCGAAATCGAAGTCCTGCCCGCCGGCGCCGTCGTCGGTGTGAAGGAAACCCTGGAAGCGGTTGACAAAGGCCTGATCGAAGGTGGTTTCGCCTGGACCCACTATTGGTCCGGTTATCACCCGGCCGCCATGCTGTTCGGTTCGCCCGTCGCGGGCGCCGGTGTCGGCATGGACAACATCGCCTGGGTCAGCTGGTACCAATACGGCGGTGGCCGCGCGCTCTATGAAGAGCTGTGGAAAGAGATGGGTATGAACATCAAGGGCTTCATCCTGCAGCCCGTCGGCCCGGAAGCCCTGGGCTGGTTCAAAGAGCCGATCAATTCCATGGCCGACTTCCGCAAGTATCGTTTCCGGACGCCTCCGGGCATCCCCGGCCAGACCTATAAGGACATCGGCGTCGCCTCGGTGGCTATGGGTGGCGGCGATATCCTGCCGGCCCTGGAAAAGGGCGTGATCGACGCCGCGGAATGGTGCTGCCCCAAGCCGGACATGGTGTTCGGTTTCCAGAAGGTGCTGAAGCACTATTACTTGCAGGGCCTGCACCAGGTCGTCGTTAACGCCGACATGTATCTGAACGGCGACGTCTGGAAGAGCCTGACCCCGCATCAGCAGAAGGCCATGGAACTGGCCGCCGACGCCTCGCTGTCCCGCGCCATGAGCTGGCGCATTTACGAGAACGGCAAGGCGCTGAAAGAGCTGACCGAAAAGCACGGCGTCATCCTGCATGACACGCCCGCCGACTACTTCAAGGAGTACATGGACGCGGCCCGTAAGAGCCTCGAGAAGAATGCCGCCGAAAACGCGTTCTTCAAAAAGGTCTGGGATTCCCAGAAGGCCTTCGCCGATATCGCGGTGCCGTTCTGGGCCGGGGCGCAGATGTCCAATGCCAACCTTGGTCAGGCTTACGCCAAGAGCAAGCAGAAGTAAGGCTTCGCCTTTCTGTCTGACGACCGACAGGTGCCGGATGCGGGCGGAAGTTCGTCCGCATCCCACCCTGCCGGAACTGTTTCGAGGACCTGCGTTTGGGTCCGATCCCGCAATCCGACTCCGCCCCGCCGTTCTCTGATTATTTCGGAGAGGGATCGGGAGAGTCACGAACGGACAAAGAAATTTCGATGGCCGATCATGATCCAATTCCCGGTGAACTGGATATCACCGATGAGCTGATCGCCGAGCGCCGAGGGGATCCTTCGGGCAAGATGCCTGACGACATGCCCCGCTGGATGGCGCGGACGATTACCATTATCGACCGGTTCAGCGTTTTTATCGGCAACTTGGTTTGCTGGCTGACCGTGCCGCTGTTTATCGCCATGGTTTACGAAGTGGTGGCGCGTTACCTGTTCGTAGCGCCGACCATGTGGGCCTATGACGTGTCGCGTATGTTGTACGGCGCGCTGTTCATGTTGGGGGCCGGCTACGCGCTTTCAAAAGGCGTCCATATTCGGGCCGATTTTCTGTACCGCCTGTGGCCGGATAAGGCCCAGGGGCGCATTGATCTTCTTCTTTACTTGTTACTGTATTTCCCGGGAATGCTGGTGTTCCTCTACATGGCCACGGATTTCGCCGCGCTGGCCTGGATCCGCGGTGAAAAGGGCATGGATACCGCCTGGATGCCGCATATGGGGCCGATCAAGACGGCGCTGCCCGTGGGCATCCTGTTCCTGATTATCCAAGGCGTTTCCGAAACGCTCAAAAGCTATTACGCCGCGACTAAGGGACGGTGGCCCTGAGGGGGAGGGACGATAAACAATGGAAAACGAAATTCTGGGGCTCATCCTCATCGGGGTTATGCTGTTCGCGATCTTCGTCGGCTTCCCCATTTCATTCACACTGATCTTCCTTGGCTTCGTATTCGGTTACATCGGCTTCGGTAAGGTCGTGTTCTATCTGATGACGTTCCAATTCTCGAACGTCATGCTCGAACAAACACTCGCCGCCGTCCCTCTGTTCATATTCATGGGGATATTAATGGAGCAGGCGGGCCTGATGGAGCGCCTGTTCGCGGCGGTGCAGTTGATGCTGTCGCGGGTCCGGGGATCGCTCTACATCGCGGTTCTGTTCGTCTCGACCATCTTCGCCGCCGCGACCGGCATCGTCGGTGCCTCGGTGACGATCCTCGGCATCATGGCCGCCAAGACCATGAACAAGTCGGGT
The DNA here is from genome assembly GCA_964012715.1 of uncultured Rhodospirillaceae bacterium. Taxonomy (GTDB): domain Bacteria; phylum Pseudomonadota; class Alphaproteobacteria; order Rhodospirillales; family Casp-alpha2; genus UBA1479. The sequence goes on from CAXGUG010000091.1 coordinate 11,635, forward strand.
TACGACGTGCGTTTGGCGTCGGGCACGATTACCGCCGGGGGCACGCTCGGCATCCTGATCCCGCCGTCGATCATGTTGGTCGTGATGGGGCCGGTGTTGGAAGTGCCGGTCACGGACCTGTTCGCCGCGGCAATCATTCCCGGGATCATGATGGCCTTCCTGTACGCGGTCTACGCGATCGGGCGGTGCATGATCAATCCATCGCTCGGCCCGGCCTTGCCGGTCGAGGATCGGGCGGAAAACATGGGCGTGATCGTCAAGGAATTCGTCCTGGGTCTCGTCCCGCCGGCCTTGTTGGTGTTCTCGGCTCTGGGTTCGATCATGTTCGGGTTGGCGACGCCGACCGAAGGGGCGGGCTGCGGTGCGGCCGGCGCCTTGCTGTTGACCCTGGCCTATCGCCGCATGACCTATAAGAAGTTCAAGGAAGCCCTGGTCAAGACCTTGGAAATCTCGGCCTTGATCCTGATCCTGGTCGCGGCCTCGAACTTCTTCGGTGCGGTGTTCTCGCGTTTGGGAACCCCGACCATGTTGACCGAGCTGCTGCTCGGCCTCGACATGCCGCCGATGGTTCTGCTGATCATGATCATGGGGCTGATCTTCCTGTTGGGCTGGCCGCTGGAATGGGTGCCGATCGTTCTGATCATCGTGCCGATCCTGCTGCCGTTGGTCGAGCAGTTAGGCTTCAACCTCGTGTGGTTCGGCATTCTGGTTGCGGTCAATCTGCAAACAGCATGGCTATCACCACCCGTGGCCCTATCGGCATACTTCCTGAAAGGGGTCGTGCCGGAATGGGATCTGAAGGACATCTATATCGGCATGATGCAGTTCATGGTCATTCAGCTGATCGGTTTGGTCTTGATCATGATCTTTCCTGAAATTGCTCTATGGTTGCCGGGCCAAATCTATGGCAAGTAGCCGCCAAAGAATTCTGGCAACGACATAGAGTTCGCAGGGAACATCGGTACGCATGACGAATAATGGAGACGAAAAAGGCTCGCGGTCGATCCGTGCGCTGGAGGTTGTCGAGGCGCTGGTCAACGAAGGCCGGCCCCTCGGCGCCGCCAAGATCACGGAACTGACGGGCCTGCCCAAGGCAACCGTGCATCGCTTGTGCGCGTTGCTGAGTGATACCGGCTTCATTGCCCCGGCGGCGTCGGGTGACGGTCTGACCGTCGGCCCGCGCCTTCGGGAACTGGCGATGGCGACGGTCGCCGTCGATCTGGAACACGCCCAGCGTCATCGTATCCTCACCGACCTCTCGTCCGAGGTCGGTGAGACCTGCAACTTCAACATCCCCATGGGTGGGGAGATGCGATACATCGATCGCGTCGAAACCAAATGGCCGCTGCGCACGCAGTTGCCTATCGGTTCGCGCGTGCCGCTGCATTGCACGGCCAGCGGCAAGCTCTACCTGGCCATGCTGCCCGCCGCCCGCCGTCGGCAGATCATTCAGTCGATCGAACTGGTGCCGCATACCCAAGGCACGATCACCGACCCGGAAGCCTTGCTTGCCAATCTGGAAGTCATCCGCAAGGAAAAGGTCGGCACGGACAATCAGGAATTCATCGAAGGCATGGTCGCGGTCGCGGTGCCGGTGACGGACGCCAAAGGGCGCTTGGCCGGAACCTTGGCCTGTCACGGACCGAGCCTTCGTATGCCCATGGAACGGGCGCAAACATTCGTTCCGGCCCTGCGCCGGGCCGCGGCCAAGCTGTCCCAGATCGGGGATGACGAAGCGGCTGCGGACTAAGTTCAACCCTTCGGGAACTATTGGAAAGGCAGGTCTTCAATGGCACGGATCGGTTTTGTCGGATTGGGTCAGATGGGCGGCGGCATGAGCCGCAACCTGATGAAGCACGGCCATAGCCTGCGGGTGTTCGATCTGTCGGCGGATCAAGTCTCGGCGCTGGTCGCCGACGGGGCCGAGGCGGCGACGAGCGCGAGCGACGCCGCGCGTGATGCCGACGTGGTTTTCACCATGCTGCCGATCGGCGCCAATGTCGAAGCCGCCGTATTCGGCGATGGCGGAATTGCTGAAGCGATTTCACCCGATGCCGTCTATGTCGACATGAGCACCATTCTGCCCGACGAAACCCGCGCCATCGGCGCACGGCTGGCGGCGCAGGGCATCGCCATGGTCGATGCGCCGGTTGGCCGGACCTCCGCCCATGCTGCCGCCGGGACTTCGACATTCATGGTCGGCGGGGCCGAGAAAGACGTCGACCGCGTACGTCCCTATCTGGAATGCATGGGCGAGAGCATCACCTATTGCGGGCCGCTGGGCGCGGGGGCGACGGTGAAGCTGATCAACAACTATATCTCCGCCGTTTGTAATCTGGTCACCGCAGAAGGCATCGCCTTGGGCCTGGCCGCCGGTGTCAGCACCGACACGGTGGTCGAGGTCATTTCCCAGACCCCAGCGGGGCAGGGGCATATCAAGACGACCTGGCCCGCCAAGGCTTTGGCCGACGATCCCAGCCCGGCTTTCATGTTGGACCTTGCCCGCAAGGATTTGGGGCTGGCGTTGACCGCGGGGGCTGCGGCCAAGGTGCCGATGTTCACCGGCGCCGCCGCGCGCGAGATGTACAACACCGCCAGCGCCGCGGGTCACGGCCGCGAGGATTGGACCACCGGCATCTTCCGGACGGTCAAGGAATTGTCGAAGGTTTAACGGATACGGCTCGCCCATTGGCGGGCCGATGGATTTTTGCGGATCAGAACTCTTCCGGGCGGCGGCGTTTGACCGTGGCCTGATGGCCTCTCTTGCCCTTGGCCGAGATCGAGGCGCGTTCAGACATCGCCTGGCGGGAATCCTTGGTGTCTTCGCGGATCTGCTCGCGCATCTTCTTATGCTTGGCGTATTTTTTCTGCGCCAGCATGTCGCGATAGGCTTTCTCGTTCTTGGCGATCTTGGCGAAGAAGACCAAGTGCATGAGGGCGCTGCCGATGAACCAAGTCACGGGCATCGCCAGCAGGCTGGCCACCCAGAACACGACGTGGGTGCCGCCGATGCGGCCGATCACGCTCATATGGTAGAAGAACGCGACGGCGACCAAGCAGATCTCGAACAGGATCAAAATGCGAAAGCCGTTGGTGCTGGTAAATGATACCGGCTTTTTCGGGCCGCCCATGGCTTGGAACATTTTCGCCAGCATCCCGCCGACGAAACTGGACAGCAGCAGGACCAAACAGGCCGCCGCAACCAGATCCGTGTCCCTGGTGAACTTGAAAACCCCCAATACGTGTTCGAGATAGCCCACGTCTCGTCTCCCTGGCCTCGTCCCCTCAAAGCGGCCTCCCCAAAAGGCCAATGAGATTTTATGTCCCTTTT
>CAXGUG010000092.1:0-14780 GCA_964012715.1 uncultured Rhodospirillaceae bacterium
TTGCCGGGAAAGGCCTGGTTCATGATGGTGCCGCCGTTGCGATTGCCTGCCGATCCGCCGATGCCGGGCCAGGTCCACCAATTCCCATTCGGCGGCATCCAAAAGTCATCGCCGTCGCAATTGCCGTCGGCGATTAGTCCAGTGCAATTGGTTGCGCGAATATCGACATACCGTTCGCGTTTGAAATGATCGACCTGGCGGCGCGACGGACCGATGCCATGCATGCGGTCGTGGGTTTGCGCGCCGGGGTCGTCGATATGCGCCGTCTGGCGGTGCAGGCCCATGGTCAGCCCACCGTCCTCCGCCTGCGGCGCCGTCGGACCCGGGCCTTGTCGGCGCGGGTCGTGGCCACCGCGGGTGCTCATCAGTAGTCGACCCCATCGACAATGACGTGCACCGACTTGGCGGCGGTCACGGATGCGGTCATCGCGACTTGCAGTGTTTCGTTGGCGCCCAAGGTCAGGAATTGTCCCGGGTCGGCAGGGATCGACGGGATCACCGACGGGTCCAACAGATCGACCGCCGGCGCGCCGCTGCTGCGACCGGAATTGGTCGGCAGTTGAAACGTCGCCAGGATACAGGCGGTGGTCCCGTCGTTCTTCAGCAATTGCAGGGACGGGGTGGTGTCGTCGGTCGAGGCGGAAATGAGATGTACGCGCGCGCCGCTGTCACCGGCGGTGAAGACGGTTTTCGCGGTGGTGCCGTCGCCGTTCTCGATGATCGTGCATTGGGTGTTGCGAGCGCCAAGGTAATCGGGCGTGGTTGCCATGTCGGGTCTCCTGGATTGATGGTTACAGGCCGTGGCTAAGCGCAGTCAGATGCGCGCCGTGGCTGAGGGTCGGGTCGTAGTGCACGTCGCCTTCGGGCGAGACGCTGAGGACGCTTCCGGCATTGGCGACGGCGGGGGTGGCCAATCCGAGATCCGCCTGCGCGGATAACGTTGTCCGGGCGGCGTTGGCGTCGATGTCGTCCAACAGGGTTGCCGCGAAAGTCGACACCGGAAGCCCATCGACGGAACCGGTTCCCGCGACGGGCCTCCCGTCGGCGTCGAAGGCAAGGAAGGTGTTACTGCGCGTTTCCTTATCGGGAAGGGCCAGCGCCGCATCTGGATCGGTAGCGGACAGTTGGACCGAGCGCCGGGCGTCGTCGGCGACCTGTTGAAGGGCTGCGACAAGAAAGTCCAATTCGTCGTTAATCACCCGGGCGCGGAACGAGCCCGATTCTTGAAAGTCGGATTGCCGGGCGATGGACAGGCGACGACGCAGGGTCACCGCGACGCCGAGCGCCGGGGCGGTAGTGAAAATAACTTCCCCACCCAGGTCTTCGCCGGCGCCGGTTACGCTGTATCCGGACGCCTGCAGGTCGTCGTCGAGATAGACCTCCAGGTCCGCGTCCTTGAAGATCGGAAAGGGAAACGTGAACGTGGTTTGCGTTCCATCGGCGGTGTAATGCTTGCGCGGCGTGATGTCGCCGATCTGAATGTGATCTGCCATTTGGGGGCTCCGGGGTTTCAATGAAGGGGGGGCAAGTGCGCGGCGTCAGGGCGTGTCTTTCCACACACGGATGCCTTTCTCGACCGATCGGCCGACGACATAGCCGCCGACGCCGATCTTGAGCAGTTCCCACATGTCCGGCGGCAGGGGCAGCATGGGCACGCCGAACCAGGGATGGACGATGTAGTTGTTGGCGACGATCACGCCGAACAGACACATCAACAAAGGCCGCCAGTTGCGTTGCAGCCAACTGTCGCCTTGGGCTTCGGCGACGATGGTTTGGGCGGCGGCCTCGATCTCTTTCATCTGGCCGGTCAGGATCATTTCCTGCAGACGCGCCTTGATGCGGGCGGCTTCGTCCTTGTCTTCGATCGTTTTGTCGATGATGCCGAACAGGCCATTGACGACGGGGCCGATCAGGGCGCTCAACATGGTTGTTACTCCACGTTCGAATAGAACAGGTGATTGCCGATTTCCGCCGCCGGGGCCTTGCCGCGAGCCCAGGGCGGATTGACGGATTTGGCGTGGTAATGGGTCGCACCCTCGGTCGGGTCGCCGAGCGTTCCGGCCAGGGCGCGGCGGGCGATCCGCTGACAACTTTGGAACACGCGATTGTCGTCCCCGACGGCTTGGAGCTTGGCGCGGTTGGGGTCGCCCGGGTTCCAACAGGAAAATTGCCACGGGCGGCGGCAAACCTCTTCGACCGAACCGCCCCACCAGTACGATCCCCCGGCGGCGCGCGCGCGGCGAACCCTGTTCATAACCACGGCGGCCACGGCTTCCTTGCCGCGCACGGGCTCTCCCCGGGCTTCGCCATAGATCGTACGGGCCAAGGTGTCTGCTGCTTTCGCCGCCGCTTGGTCGCGGGCTGACGTCGCGACGTCGTTGGGTCGGCTCATAGTCAGTCTCCTGCTGGTTCAATAGGGTGAGGCCGCCGCGGTTTGGAACGGGATCGAATGCGTCCGTCCAAGAAAGCGAAGCCGGATTCAAATTCGTGCCGGGCGTCTTCGATTGCTTCCGCAGCCAAGCGACGCAGGTGCCAGCCGCCCCAAGCCAGGGCGAACATGCCGATGAAGTTGGCGGTGGACAGGGCCAGCGCGGCAAGCGCGACCGATGAGGCGGATATCATCGGAATTGCTCCGCCGACAGTGCCGCGGCCATGGTCGGTGGCTGGTCGTCGGGAGACGGGTGGGAATGGGCGGTCGTGGCCTGCGCGATCATGGCCGCGCATAGCAAAGCGCCCGCCGCCGCCATCATGGCGGCCGGGTCGTGCCGAAACATCAGGATTCCTTTTGTGGGATGGGGAGAGACGCAGGCGCAGTTCGCCCGTTCGTTGCCGTCGTTATGACAGGTCTTCATTTGTGGATCAAGAATAAAATCCTATATCTCGGCAAAATTTTGACCATTCGCACTGGCCGTCCCGTAAATCGGCGGGTGCAGCAGCGACCGCCGCCCGACCTTGGGGGTGTCGAACATGAAGAAGCCGAGGTTCCTGCCCATGGCTTCGGTCATGCGCCGGGGGCCGGCGGCGGACAGGACGCGTTTGAACGCGGCCAGGGTCTTCGGCCCGATCACGCCGTCTTCGCGGATCGCGGCGTAATCGCGCGCGCCCAACAGGCCGGGGCCAAGGTCGTTGATCGCCATTTGCAGGCTTTCGCCTTCTTCGGTGACATTCGGTCGGAGCTGTTGACCGGTGTCGCGGAACAATGTGCCGAAGGCGCCCGTCGTGGCATCACGCAGGCCATCGACCGCGCCACCGGAGGCAAGGTTCTGCAGGGCGGTTTCGAACTGACCCAGGGCGAGGGCTTCCTCAACCTTGCCCGCCCCCAGGCGGGCAGCGGCCGTGCGCATGGCGCTCCGTGTCTTCGGTCCGGCATCGCCGTCGTCGCGCAGGTCCTGGAACATCGGCCCGCCAGCATGACGAGGCCCGCCCGGTTGGCGATCCGCATAGGTCGTCACCGCTTGGTTCAGAATGGTCAAGCCACTTTGTAAATAACGCACGGCATCGCGGGAACCCTGCGTTTCGGCCACATCGGCGACCCGCTCGGCCAGCCGTGCGACGGCTTGCGACAGCTCCAGCCCGTCGGCGGTGCGGGCGGGCTTTGGCGTGGTGTTGAGCGGATGGCGGGCTTCGGGCGCCATCATTCGCCCGGTCTCGTCGCGGGCCGCCGGGGCGTCGCCATAGACATGGTCGTAATAAGCGCGCTCGAACCCGTCCAGGGCGTCTTTCTCGTCTCCGGCGGGCAGGGCCAGGCGATGCTCGGCGACCTTGCGAATTTCGTCTTCGGTCAGATCGCGGGGATGCTTGGCCAAGATGTCTTCCAGCCCGCCGTCGCTGGCGATCAATTGTTCGATCAGGGCTTTGCGGTCGAAGCCGTCGGGCGCGGCGGGACGTCCCCCGCGCCGGGCGGCGGGGGGATGGGGCAGCGTATTCATAGAGAGTTTCTCCGGAAAGGGGCGCGTGCGAACGGCCGCCGTCGCGGCGGCCTGACGGGCCGGGTCGGTGAATGCGGTCTGTTTGGGTGGAGGTGGCGGCGCAGTGCAGGCGCACGTGTAGCGGCCGTTGAAGGGACCTTACGAAAATCCAGGGCTTACGTCAAGGAAAAAATTCCGATAAAAGGAAATAAGTTTATTCGCCGTCCGCCAGGATGGCCGCGAGGCCTTCTCGATAGGTGGGATAAGCGAGGCGTAAGTTCAGGTCGCGCTTCAGGCGTGCGTTGCTGACGGTCCTGTTGTCGCGCCAGAAACTGCGGGCCATCGGCGACATGGTCTCGGCGGCTTGTTCGAACGGCACGGGCGTCGGCGCAGGTAAGCCTAACAGCTTCGCACCATGGGCGACGACATCCGCCTGAGGGGCTGGTTCGTCGTCGCAGACGTTATAGATCGCGCTTGGCGCAGGCTGGCCGATTGAGGCCCGCAGAACATTGGCGATGTCTTCGACATGTATGCGGGAAAACTTGTGTCCCGGTTTGTCGACGCAGCGCGCGTTGCCACGCTTTAGCTGGTCGAGCACGCTGCGCCCTGGCCCGTAGATGCCGGCCAGTCGGAAGATGTGGACAGGCAGCCTGGCCCGTTCATGAAGTTCCAGCCAAGCGGCTTCGGCTTCCGCCCGCTGCCGGCTGCGATTAGACGTGGGGGCAAGAGGGCTATCTTCGGTCACGGTCGCGCCGCGGGTATCACCGTAGACGCCGGTGGTCGACAGGTATCCGACCCAGCGAAATTGGCCCGCCATGTCGCGCAGGATGGTTCCGGTTTTATTGAGGGCGGGGTCGCCGTCCTGATTAGGCGGGATCGAAATCAGAAGGTGATCGGCGGCGCGCAAGGCGGCTTCGCCGGCGGGGTCCAAAGGGGCCGTGCCGTCAAACATATGGGCTTCGATGCCACGGCCCTTCATCGCTTCGCATTTCTCGGCGCTGCGGCAGGTTCCGGCAACGATCCAGCCTTCGTCCATCAGCCGTCGCGCCAATGTCAGCGCGCTGAAGCCCAAGCCGAAACAGAACAAATTATTCATGGTATGGATGCCCCCGTTGCATGCCGCTGGTCGACAAGCGGGCGAAATGCCCCCTATAAGCGGGGACGGTTATAACCACAGGCAACATGCCATGCCAGGGGTCCCTCCCAAAGTTTCCCGTTCCGTCCGCGCCATCTTGTGTGCGGCCTTGTTCGTCTGCACCGTCGTTCCGTCGGCGCTGGCGCAGGGATTGTTGGGCCAGGACCCGAACGCGGCAAAGGAACAGTCGCAGGATAAGCTGCGGACCCAGCAATTGGATGAATACCATCGTTGCATGGCTTTGGCGCGCAAACGGCCGCAGGACGGATTCGAAGCGGCGATCGCCTGGCGTTCCATGGGCGGGGGCGATCCAGCGGACCATTGCGCCGCCGTCGCGCTGATCGAATTGGAACAATACGCCGAGGCCGCCAAGCGGCTGGAACGCTTGGCGCAGATTTCCATCGAAGAGCCTGTGATCAAGGCGGGGTTGTACGAGCAAGCGGGGCAGGCCTGGCTGCTGGAAGGGCGCCCGATCGATGCGACCCGCGCTTTTACCTTCGCCATCGGCCTGAAGCCGGGGGACCCGGACTTGTTGGTCGACCGGGCCCAGGCCTGGGCCGCGCGTCAGGATTTCGAAGGGGCGGATGCCGACCTTAGCGCAGCATTGAACCTGGCGCCGTCGCGCGACGATATCTATGCCCTGCGCGCCAGCGCCCGCCGTTTCATGGACCGGCCCAAGGATGCCATGGCCGACGCCAATACGGCCCTGGAATTGAACCCGACCAATCCTGATGCCTTGTTGGAGCGCGGTATCCTGCGACGGCTTTCCGGAAACGATGCCGGGGCCCGCAGCGACTGGATGAAAATTCTCAATGCCATGCCGGATAGCGCCGCCGCCGGACCGGCCCGCCAAAACATCGAACACATGGATGTGAAGCCGGACGGCATCGGTCAGCCGGCACAGCAGGAAGGCGGCCCGCCGCTACGCTAGGCGGTGCGGAGAGTAGAATCAGAAATCCAGGTCGGCGTAGTGGCGCGGCGGGGGAAAGCCGGGCATCCGGTCCGACAGGACAGAGCGCATGCTGGGCCGGGATTTGACCCGCGCGTACCAATCCCGGGCTTCCGGGTGATCTTCCCAGGGGACGTCGCCCAGGTAGTCGACGCAGGACAGGTGCGCCGCCGCCGCAACGTCGGCCATTGAAAAATCGTCACCCGCCAGCCAGCGCCGCCGTTCTACCAGGAACGACAGATAGTTCAGATGCATGTGGATGTTGACGTGCCCGGCGCGAATCCGGGCACCCTTCGGCTCGCCTTGGCCCAGGAAGCGCTTCAACAGTTTCTCACCGACCAGGTTCTCGGTGACCTCGCGGTTGAATTTTTCATCGAACCAATTGGTCAGGCGGCGGACCTCGGCCCGGATCACCGGGGTGCGGCCGATCAACGGCGGGTCGCCGTGGACTTCATCGAGAAATTCGCAAATCACGTCGGCGCCGGAAATGGCGGTGCCATCGACCTCGATCAGAACCGGCACGTTCCCCGCCGGGTTAAGGGCGAGGAATTCGTCCCGCCGCTCCCAGATGTTCTCGATCCGGAGTTCGTGTTCCAGCCGCTTTTCGCCCAGGAAGATTCGGGCCTTTCGGCAAAAGGGGGACATCCAAAGATGATAGAGGGTGCGCATGGGTGATTCTCCTACACCGGATTTTCCGCCATTGGAACGATGCAAATCACAGTCTGCTCGCAAACACCTCGCGAAGATGTGACGGCGCTGCCCCCTGTTCGCCTTAATGCGGGGGCATATACTACGCAGCACATCAACCAAGGCAACGACAGCAGGCCGAATTGTCGGATTCAGTTTAAGAAGGACCCCGCCATGATCATCCGCCAACGCCCGAGCAACCCCATCGCGTCCAGCGAGATCACACCGAAAAGCGTATTCGACGAACGGCGATCGATCATCAAGGCGCTGGGCTTCGGCGGCCTGGCCGCGACCATGCCGGCCTGGCTGCCCGACGCGGCGCAGGCGGCCTATCGCCCGGCATCGGGCAAGGCCCTCTCCGGCACGCCCCATCCGAAGTACAACGCCAAGGTCCTGGGCGAGGATCCGACCTCGCTGGATCTGGTGACCAGCTATAACAATTTCTATGAATTCGGCACCGGCAAGGGCGACCCCCATCAGAACGCGGGCGGCCTGAAAACCACGCCCTGGACGATTAAGGTTGAGGGCGCGGTCGAGCGGCCCGGCACTTATGACCTGGACGATCTGATTCGCGCCGAGGATATCGAAGATCGCGTCTATCGGTTCCGCTGCGTCGAGGCCTGGTCCATGGTCGTGCCCTGGTTGGGCGTGCCCCTGGCCAAGATCATCAAGCGCCTGGGCCCAACCTCGAAAGCCAAATACGTTTACTTCGAAACCTTGTTCGACCCGGACCAAATGGTCGGCCAGCGCCGCCAGATTCTGGAATGGCCCTATAAGGAAGGGCTGCGTATCGACGAAGCCATGAACCCGCTGACGCTGTTCGCCGTCGGTGTCCATGGCGAAATGATGCCGAACCAGAACGGCGCGCCGGTGCGCCTGGTCGTGCCGTGGAAATACGGCTTCAAGTCCATCAAGTCGATCGTCCTGATGCGGTTCACGGACAAGCAGCCCCATACGTCGTGGAACGACGCCAACGCCGACGAATACGGCTTCTATTCCAACGTCAATCCCGAGGTCAGCCACCCGCGCTGGAGCCAGGCCACGGAAAAGAAAATCGGCGTCAACAACGTGTTCGGTTTGCCGATCCGCAAACCGACGCTGAAGTTCAACGGCTATGCCGACGAGGTCGCGGACCTCTATGCCGGTATGGACCTGGACCTGAATTACTGACCCGCCCTACTTGGACCAAACGATGCGCCAGACTCCAGTCGCCCAAAGAATACTGAACGCTCCCTTGGCCAAGCCGGTCGTGCATGTGGCAGCCATGCTGCCCTTGGCGTGGTTGTTGTGGCTGGGGGCGCAGGGGCAGTTCGGCCCGAACCCGGCGGAATTCATCAACCGATACACGGGCGATTGGGCGATCCGCTTTTTGCTGATCTCGCTGGCGATCACGCCGTTGCGCAGCCTGACCGGGTTAACCGCGATCATGCGCTTCCGCCGCATGTTGGGGCTTTACGCTTTTGCCTTTGCGGGGCTGCACGTCGTCAATTACGTGGCGCTGGATCAGTACTTCGCCTGGGCCGCGATCTGGCAGGATATTCTGAAGCGCACCTACATCACCGTCGGCATGCTGGCGCTGGTGATTCTATTGGCGCTGGCCGTGACCTCGCCCAAGGCGATGGTCAAGAAGATGGGCGGGCGCAATTGGCAACGCCTACACAAGCTGGTCTACGTCGCCGCCGTGGCTGCCCCGCTGCATTTCGTGATGATGCGCAAAGGCTTTCAGCTAGAGCCCCTGATCTATGCCGGAATCGCGCTGTCGTTGCTGGCCTATCGCGTGGGCGCCCGCGTCGCGGTACATCTGCGTGTGCGCGCGGCTGCGACCGCTGCCGCGAACGGCAGCGGAACCCAGGCCATCTAGGCGGCAAAACAGTGTCGACTAGGCAGATTCTTCCTGGTCACCCGGCAAATTCGACCGGGTGACTTCGCCGACGTCCAGCGCGTCGCGCGCTTCCATCACCGCCAGCATGACCGATCCGGCGGCCCCCGTGTGGCCGGGGTCGGCGATGGCGCGGGCCATGTCGGCCGAGGCCGCCATGGTGGACGGCTTGTCTTCATCCAGTTCTTCGCTGGCCTGCATGCGGCGCTGAATTTCCTGGCTGATCAGATCTTCGATCTGGGCGCGCTGTTCGGCGGGCATGGCTTCCAGGTCTTCCTCGGAAAGGCCCATGCGCTGCAGGATTTGCTCGCGCAGCTCTTCCATCTTCCGCTTCTCGACCTCTTCGGCGTAGGCGCGGAATCCGTTGTCGCGAATGAAGGCCACGTCGTCGTCACCGGCGCTGACTTCCTCGGTCGGTTGTTGTTCGACGGAGGCGGCAAGCATCTCGGCGAACGAACCCGACCCGGCGTCCTGAGCTTCCGGTTTGCGGTTGGTCTGCGGCCCGAAAATGGGGGACACGGCATCGATGTTCATGGCTCTCCTCCTGCACGATCGTCGCGTTAGCTCCGACGACCGCTGCAAGGGGTGTGCCAGCTGGCCGATGGGGAGGTTTAGTGCGCTTCGTCCCAATTGGCGCCGGTGCCGACGTCGACGTCGAGTGGTACCGACAGGACGGCCGCGCCCGACATCACCCGGGCGACGACGGCGCGGGTCGCATCGACCTCGGCGTCGGGGACTTCGAAGATCAATTCGTCATGGACCTGCAACAGCATCCGCGCCTTCAGCCCAGCGTTGGTCAGGGCGTCGGGCAGGCGGATCATCGCCCGCTTGATGATGTCGGCGGCCCCGCCCTGGATCGGGGCGTTGATGGCGGCGCGCTCGGCGAAGCCGCGCATGTTGGGGTTGCGGTCGTTGATGCCGCGAACATGGACCTTGCGCCCGAACGGGGTGGTCACGAAGCCTTCCTTCTTGGCCTGTTCCTTGGTCCGTTCCATGTAGTCCTTGATGCCCGGATACTGTTCGAAATAGGCGTCGATGTATTCCCCGGCCTCGCCGCGCGAAATGCCCAGCTGGCGCGCCAGCCCAAAGGCCGAAATGCCGTAGATGATGCCGAAGTTGATGGCCTTGGCCCGGCGGCGGACCATGGGGTCCATGCCCTCGACCGGGATGCCGAAGACCTGACTGGCGGTCAGGGCGTGAATGTCCAGGCCGTCGTGGAACGCCTGCTTCAACGAGGCGATATCCGCGACATGGGCCAGCAGGCGCAATTCGATCTGCGAATAGTCGGCGGACATCAGGGTATGGCCGCGCTCGGGGACGAAGGCGGTGCGGATCTTGCGGCCTTCTTCGCTGCGGATCGGAATGTTCTGCAGGTTCGGATCGTTGGACGACAGCCGCCCAGTCGCCGCCCCGCTCTGCGAATAGTTGGTATGCACGCGCCCGGTCTTGGGATTGATCTGATTGACCAGGGTGTCGGTATAGGTGCTTTTCAGCTTGGCGAACTGACGCCAATCCAACACCCGCTGCGGTAGGTCGTGGCCCTGCGCCGCCAATTCTTCCAGCACGTCCGCGCCGGTGCCATAGGCCCCGGTCTTGGTCTTCTTGCCGCCTTCCAATCCCATTTCGTCGAACAGGATTTCGCCCAACTGCTTGGGCGAGGCGATGTTGAATTCCCGCCCGGCCAGTTTGTGAATCTCGCCTTCCAGATCGGCCATGCGGGCGGCGAAATCGTCGCTCAGGCCCTTGAGAACCGTGGCGTCGACCTTGATGCCCAGACGCTCCATATCGCGCAACACGGGGACCAGCGGTCGCTCCAGCGTTTCGTAGACCGTGACCATATGTTCCGCGACCAGACGCGGCTTGAACATCTGGTGCAGGCGCAGAGTGATGTCCGCATCCTCGGCGGCGTAATCCAGGGCCTTGTCCAACGGCACCTGGTCGAACGACAACTGCGATTTGCCGCTGCCGGTCACGTCCTTGAACTTGATGGTGTCATGGTCCAGGAAATCGCGCGCCAGCTCGTCCATGCCATGGCCGTGCAGGCCGCCGTCGAGCACGTAGCTGAGCAGCATCGTATCGTCGATCGGGCCGACCTCGACCCCGTAGCGGCCCAGGACCTGCATGTCGTATTTGATGTTCTGCCCGATCTTGAGGATCGACGGATCCTCGAGCATCGGCTTCAGCGCCGCCAGGGCGGCGTCCATCGGAACCTGTTCGGGCGCGGACCCTGCGTCTCCGGCATCGCCGCCCAGGTCCAATTGACCCTGCGGGGCGCTGGAAACATGAGCCAGCGGGATGTAGCAGGCCTTGCCCGGCTCCGTGGCCAGCGAGACGCCGACCAGCCCGGCCCCCATGGCGTCCAGGGCATCGGTTTCCGTATCGACGGCGATCACGCCGGTGTCGTAGGCCGCATCGATCCAGGCCTGCAGGCGGTCCAGGGTTTGAACCAGCTCGTATTCCGTCTTGGCCGGGGCAGCGGGCAGGCCCGCGAGGGCGCTATCGCCCCCGGCCGCGCCACTCCCAAGGCGGCTTTCCACCGTGGTCGCCAGGGATTTGAAGCCCAGGTCGCGCAGGAAGGTCAGCAGCGTTTCGGGGTCCGGCGATTTCTTCCGCAGGTCGTCGATGGTGCGGTCCGTCGGCACGTCGTTCTTCAACGTCACCAGTTCGCGGGAAATCCGCGCCATGTCGGCCTGGATCATCAGGGATTCGCGACGCTTCGGCTGTTTGATTTCCTCGGCCCGGGCCAAGAGGGTGTCCAGGTCGCCGTATTCGTTGATCAGCTGCGCCGCCGTCTTCACGCCGATGCCGGGAACGCCGGGCACGTTGTCGGTTGAATCACCGGCCAGGGACTGCACGTCGACCACCCGATCGGGCCCGACGCCGAATTTCTCGACCACCTGTTCCGGGCCGATTTCCCGGTTCTTCATGGCGTCGAACAGGACGACCTGCTCGTTGACCAGTTGCATCAGATCCTTGTCGGACGAAACGATGGTCACCTCGGCCCCGCGTTCCTGGGCCTGGCGGGCGAAGGTCGCAATAAGGTCGTCGGCCTCGAAGCCTTCCATGTCGACCGCGGCCACGTTCATCGCGGCGGTCGCCTTGCGGACCAGCTCGAACTGCGGAATCAGGTCTTCCGGCGGCGGCGGGCGATGGGCTTTGTATTCGGGATAGATGTCGCTGCGGAACGTCTTGCGCGCGCGGTCGAAAATCACCGCGACGTAATCCGCTTCCGTATCCTCGACCAGCTTCATCAGCATCTTGGTGAAGCCGAACACCGCGTTGGTCGGGGTGCCGTCGGGCGCGCTCATCGGCGGCAGGGCGTGGTAGGCGCGGAAAATGAAGCCCGATCCGTCCACCAGAAAGACATGTTCGCGCTGATCGGTCATGGGGAATCCATTGTTTCAGGCGGTTGGGCGGACAGGCCAAGGGCCCGGCGGGCGGTTCCCTGCCGAGGGGGCAAAGAAAAGAACCGAACGGCGCGGATCAATGGCCGTGGGCGGCGATCGGGGCGTCCGGGTTCAGGCGATAGTGCCTGGAGCAATAGGGGCAGACGATTTCCGCGTGTTCGTCGAACTTCAGAAACACCTTGGGGTGGCCCAGCGCGCCGCCGCCCCCGTCGCAGGCGACGGTCGGGGTATCAACGTAGATGGGTTCTTCCGGGTCCATGTCCAATCCTCGGCTCGCTAATGGGTGCGCCCCGGCAGCGGCCATGACCGTTGACCCTGGGCTTGACCGGATGATACCGATTGCGGCCCGACAATCAATACACAGCGGCATCATTCCGGCGCGAACGGCATTTCCGGCCGAACGCGGCGACGGCCCGCCGAGGAGCCCATGACCGTCCCCAATTCCAACGCTCAGCCAGAATACGGGCCCGAAAACGCCGTCGAAATCAGCAATTTGCGCAAGGTTTATGGCCGCGGCGGCAACGTCCCCGGCTCGGACGGCAATACGGTCGCCGCGCTCAAGGGGCTCAGCCTGAACATCCCCCGGGGCTCGTTCTTCGCCCTGTTGGGCCCGAACGGGGCCGGAAAATCGACGCTGATCAACATTCTGTCCGGTCTGGTCATCAAAACCTCGGGCACGGCCCGGGTCTGGGGCCACGATATCGACGCCGACATGCGGGCGGCGCGGCTGTCGCTGGGCGTGGTGCCGCAGGAATTGAACCTGGACCCGTTCTTCACGCCGCGCGAATTGCTCCAGGTGCAGGCCGGTTTGTTCGGCGTGCCCGCCGACCGCTGCCGCCCCGACGAGATTTTGGCCGCGGTCGGTCTGGCCGATAAGGCCGACGCCTATGCGCGCTCGCTATCCGGCGGCATGCGGCGGCGCTTGCTGGTCGCCAAGGCGATGGTCCATTCGCCCAAGGTCCTGATTCTGGACGAGCCCACCGCCGGGGTCGATGTCGAACTGCGCCGTCAGCTTTGGGGGACCATGCGCGACCTCAACGCGCGCGGCACGACCATCCTTTTGACCACCCATTATCTGGAAGAAGCCCAAGCCCTGTGCGACCGGGTGGCGATCATCAACCATGGCGAACTGGTCGCCTGTGACGAGACGGCGGGACTTCTCGCGCGGCTCGATTCCAAGGAAATGCTGATCACCGTCGACCGCGACGTCGACCAAGTGCCTACGGGCCTGACCGCCTTTCATGTCGAGATGCGCGGGCCGCGTCAGATCGCCGTGTCCTATCCGCCGTCACAGGCCCATTCCGGCGAAATCATCGCCGCCATTCAGGATGCCGGGCTGGTCATCACCAACCTGTCGACCAAGGAAGCGGACCTGGAAGACGTCTTCCTGCGGCTGACCTCGGGCGATCCGGACCTCGCCCCCGCGCAGGGCGCGGCCCGGTAATGACGCGCCGGGGCGCGGGGCGGCTGATCGTCCTGGCTCTTTGCGGCTTCTTATCCGCCTGCGCGGTGCCGCTGACCTATCCCGCCGGTCCATCCAAGGCCGAACCCCATTTCATGATGGATTGGTTCGTCGCCGGCGACGGCATCCGCCTGTCCGTGCGGTCGTGGAAGCCCGAGGGGCCGCCCAAGGCGGTGATCGTCGCGCTGCACGGCTTCAACGACTACTCCAATTTCTTCGCCGAACCGGGGGGCTGGCTGGCGGCACGGGGGGTGTTGTCCTACGCCTATGACCAACGCGGATTCGGCGACGGCGTGCGGCGCGGCCTCTGGGCCGGAACGGACGCTTACGCCCGCGACCTGACCGATTTCGTCGCCTTGGTGCGGCGGACCCATCCGGGCCTTCCGGTTTATGTCCTGGGGGAAAGCATGGGGGGTGCGGTCGCCATCGTCGCCGCGACCGGTGCGGCCGGCGAGGGCGGGGAAAAGCCCGCCGCCGACGGCGTGATCCTGGCCGCGCCCGCCGTCTGGGGCCGGGCGACCATGACTTGGTATGAGCAGGCGGCGCTCTGGATCACGTCGCATACAATCCCGACCTTTCGCCTGACGGCGCAGGGGCTCAACATCCAGCCGTCCGACAATATCGAGATGCTGCGCGCCCTGGGCCGCGATTGGCAGGTCATTAAACGCACGCGGGTGGAAACCATTCACGGCTTGGTCGGCCTGATGGATCAGGCCCTGGCCGCCGCCCCTCGTTTCGACCAGACGGCGCTGATCCTTTATGGGGCCAAGGACGACATCATCCCCGACGGCCCGACCCTGGATTGGGTTCGCGGGCTTCCCCCGGCGGCGCGGGATCGGCAGACCTTTGCTTTATACGAAGGCGGCTACCACATGCTGCTCCGCGACCTGGATGCCCAGGTGATCTGGGGCGACATCCTGTCCTGGATCACCGACCGCACCGCCCCCCTGCCGTCCGGCGCGGACATGCGGGGCCAGGCGGCAATCGCCCGGGGGCCTTAGGGCTTGCGCGAAGACTAATCGGAAGCTTGCGCAGGGCGGATCGTTAAGGGTATGGTCCGCCCGACCGCTGCGGGCCAGATCATCGCCCGCGCAGGCCAGAGCACCCGTAGCTCAGCTGGATAGAGCGCTGCCCTCCGAAGGCAGAGGTCGCACGTTCGAATCGTGCCGGGTGCGCCAAATTTTTCAACGCGTTACGGCGCATGTTCCGATATTAATTTTTCGGATTTGATTTTTTGGTCCACTGGTGGTCCAATTTCGTATCCTTTGTGATGGGGGTATGAATTGGCATCAATAACAAAGCGCGGGCCTTACCAATTTCGCGTCCGAGTTCGGCGCCAGGGACATCCGGTTC
>CAXGUG010000093.1:0-14752 GCA_964012715.1 uncultured Rhodospirillaceae bacterium
TGATCGGCGTCAGGGTGACAGCACCGACGACGATGCCCGCCGCCGCCGTGGCGACGCCGATGCCGACCATGTTGCGCGAGCCGTTCATCATGCCTTCGATCAGATCGTCGAAGCTCTGCCGCCATTGCGCCGGGCCTACATCCTTGCCGCGGAAATAGGCCTGCAACGGGCGCTGGGTCAGCAGCATGAAGAACTTGAGCACGACCGCCCAAAAGGCGCTCAGCCCCGGCGAGAATCGCTCGACCAGCAGGCACCACATCAGCAAGCCGACCGGCAGAAGGTAGTACAGCCCGGACTTAACCGTCGGGCCCGGTTCCGGCAGAACCTCGACCGATTCCATGATGCCCAATTCATCGTAATTGGCCGAGAAACGAACCAAGGCGACATAGGCCGCGACCAGGATCACGGCGGCGATCCACGGCGTGGCATCGCCCATCGTTTCCTTGGTCCAACCGAAGCCGTAATAAACGGCCGCCCCCAGGGCGATCATGCCGACGGGCACGGTCGTCCAGACGACCAGACGCTGCGCCAGGGTCGGTTTGTTGAGGCGCGGCAGCCCTTCCATCCCGGCCTTGGAGGCCTCCAGATGGACGATATACACCAGCGCGATATAGGAAATGATCGCCGGCAGGAATGCATGCTTGATCACGTCGACATAGGAAATGCCGACGTATTCGACCATCAGAAACGCCGCCGCCCCCATGACCGGCGGGGTCAGCTGACCATTGGTCGAGGATGCGACCTCGACCGCGCCCGCTTTCTCTGCCGAGAAGCCGACCTTGCGCATCAGCGGGATGGTGAACACACCGGTCGTCACCACGTTGGCGATGGACGAGCCGGAAATCAGGCCGGTCATGGCCGAGGACACGACCGCAGCCTTGGCTGGGCCGCCCCGGAAATGCCCCATCAAGGCGAACGAGACCTGAATGAAATAGTTGCCGGCGCCGCCCTTTTCCAAAAGGCCGCCGAACAACACGAAGATGAACACCAGCGAGGTCGACACCCCGAGCGCGACACCAAACACCCCTTCCTGGGTAATCCAAAGATGGGACATGGCGCGATCAATGCTGGCGCCCTTCCACCTAAGGACGTCCGGCGCATATTCCCCGAAGAAGATATAGACCAGGAAAACCGAAGCCACGATGACCAGCGGCAGGCCCAGGGCACGGCGCGCGGCCTCAAGCAACAGGGCGATCCCGATGAACGAATGCACCAGATCCGCCGTGGTCGGCAGGCCCGGGCGCTCGGCGATGGCGTTGGCGAAGACGGCGAGGTAAAGCGCGCACCAGGCCGCAACGGCGGCCAGGACCCAATCGAGAATGGGGATGCGATCACGTGGCGAATTCTTGGTCGCCGGAAAAATCAGAAACGTCAGAAAAATTGCAAAAGCCAAATGGGCGGGACGCGTATGCGTATTGGTCAGCAACGGAATGTAATGCGCGGCATAGATCGGCAGCGGCGACGCGATCCACACCTGGAACACCGCCCAAGCCAGCAAAATACCCGCGATGATCTTGGCGACCGGCGGCCCCGGATCACGCGCCCCGGTTTCAGCGGCGGCGACGATATCGTCAGCGGCGTCGCGGTCGGCAACCTCATTGCCCTGAGTTTGCTCACTCATGTTGTCATCCCCTTGCTTTCCCCCTGCATGACACGCCGAAGGGGCGCCCCCCGCAGATACAGTCGAAAACGGCCCCGGAGATGTCTCCGGGGCCGTCCCGTGGGCTTGATTACTTAATCAGGCCGGCTTCCTTGTAGTACTTCAGTGCGCCGCCATGCAGCGGTGCGGACAAGGAGTCCTTCACCATTTCTTCCTTCTTCAGGTTGGCGAAGGCCGGGTGCAGTTTCTTGAAGGTGTCGAAGTTTTCGAACACCGCCTTGACCACTTCGTACACGACCTTGTCCGGCGTCCGGGTCGAGGACACGAAGGTCGCGCCCACGCCATAGGTCTTCACGTCGTCCGGCGTGCCGGTGTACAGGCCGCCCGGGATGGTCGCGTAGCGATAGAAGGAGTTGTCCTTCACCAGCTTGTCGACGGCGGGGCCGGAAACTTCGACCAGGTTGCCGTCGCAAGACGTCGCGGCTTCCTTCAGAGAGGCGTTCGGATGACCGACCAGGAAGTAGAAGGCGTCGATCTTGTTGTCGCACAGGGCCTGGGCCTGTTCGCCGGATTTGAATTCAGCGGCCAGGGCCAGATCGGAATCCTTCCAGCCGAGGGCTTCGGCCAGAACGTCCCAGGACGCGCGGGTGCCGGAACCGGGGTTGCCCACGTTCACGCGCTTACCCTTCAGGTCCATGACGGTTTTGATGTTCTTGTCCTTGCGGGCCATGATCGTGACCGGCTCGGCATGGACGGAGAACACCGCGCGCAGTTCCTTGAACGGGCCTTGGTCCTTGAACTTCGAGGTGCCGTGATAGGCGTGATACTGCCAATCGGACTGGGCCACGCCCATGTCCAGATCGCCAGCGCGGATGGCGTTGATGTTGAACACCGAACCGCCGGTCGATTCGACCGAACAGCGGACGCCATGGTCCTTGCGGCCCTTGTTGACCAAACGGCAGATCGCGCCGCCCGTCGGGTAATACACGCCGGTAACACCACCGGTACCGATGGTGACGAAGTCAGCGGCTTCGGCGCTGGACAGCGCCATCACCATGCCGGCCACCGCAGCCGTGGCGACCATAGTTTTTCTCAGGAACATCTCCATTCCTCCTTGGGTTTTATCAAGATGCGTCAGATGAAATGACTAAACGCCGGGACCAGGCACGCGCCGAGCCGTCCGACAGATGATTGCCCCGAATTCCGCGCGCACCGCCCCCATGCAGGTCGTCTGCGGGCGTTCAGAGGCATCGCCGGGACAAACCCCGACGCTCCGGGCACATCGGACCGCCGCGCCAGCGCGCGTTGGTCGGCTCGAAACACCCGAATTCCGGATTGACTGAAGTAAGAACGACCGATGTGGGAAACATTGACGGCGGGATCGAGAAGGTTGCACAAAGCCGCCGGGCAATGCCGGGCCATAGGCGTCTTTCCCAGACTCCCTTCTTTCAATGCCATAAGCTTCCCTGTTCTTTGTCGTTGCATAAAGTGTAGCACACGGACCTAAAAGGCCAACGACCAAGATTACGGGATTTCTCTACCCTTTGAACATTCGACGAAATTACCGAAAAAGGTCGCTATCGCGGCAAGCGCCCGGCATCGCGCAAATATTTTTCGGCTCCCGGATGACGGGGGGCGGTTAGGCCGTTGCGGGCCATTTCCAACGGATGCAGCTTCGCGAACGGGGGCTTGGCCCGGCGAATGAAATTCAGGTTTTCGAAGACCGAGCGCGTAACCTCGTAAATCTTTCGCGGATCGACCCGGGCATCGGACATTACGGTCGCCAGCACCCCGATGGTTTGAACATCAGACGGCAATTGGAAGTACTCCGCCCGGGAGATAATCGCCGAGGTGTAGTAGGGATGGTCCGCCAACAGGCGGTCGACCTTCGGCCCGGCGACCTGAACCAACCGCGCGTCGCATCGCGCGATCAATTCTCCAACGGCTGAATTGGGATGTCCGGCCAGAAATGTCGCGACATCCAGCTTTCCGTCGCAAAAAGACGCCGCCTGCTCCGGCACGCTTATGGCCTCCAGCTTGCGGAAATCCTTCGTCGTCCAACCCTCGGCGGCGAACAGCAACCGCATGGTCGAATTCGTGCCCGATTTCAACTTCCCGATGTTGACGCGCTTGCCCGGCAGATCCGCCAGGCTAACGACGCCGGACCCGGCCCGCGCAACGACGGCCAATGCTTCGGAATGGGCGGAGAAAACAGAACGGAGTGAGGAAATCGCACCGACGTTGGCGAATGTCCCGGTCCCCTTGATGGCTTGGAACTGCACATCGGATTGCACGATCCCCAGGTCGTACTCGCCTTTCTTCAAACCGATAATATTAGCGATGGACCCGTTCGTGACCTTGGTTTTGCACTCGTAACCGACGTTCCTGGCGTTGACGACTTTGCAGATCGCCTGCCCCAGGGACATATAAACCCCCCTGGAACTCCCGGTGCCGATGATGATCGTATCCTGCGCCTGCACCGGCAACGACCAGAACGTTGCCGCGAGAACCAGTGCGACCGTCACGCCCAATTTTTGGATCACGCTAATCCCGCCGCTCAGAAGCGGCGTCTGCAAAACCACCATGCCGGAACCTTTCCTCAACAATGCTGTCCCGGCCTCCCCTCCGGTCACATGACGCCACTTTCCACCAACGCGGCATCAATAGCATCACCTAATATAGCAACCAGGTCCTTGACCTGCGTCATGTCGATGATGAACGGCGGCGCCAGAAGGATATGGTCGCCCCGGGCCCCATCGGCCGTCCCGCCCGAGGGGTAGCAGATCAACCCGCGCTCGAACGCCGCCTTCTTGACCTTGGCATGGACCTTCTTGGTCGGGTCCAGGGTTTCCTTGGTGGCCCGATCGGCCACCAATTCGACCCCCAGGAAAAGTCCCCGCCCACGAATGTCGCCGACATGGGGGTGATTGCCCAGACGGTCGTGCAATTCATCGACCAGCGCGCCGCCCATCCGTTGGACGTTGTCCAGCAGGCCCGCGTCCCGAACCTTGCGTTGCACGGCCAGGGCCGCGGCACAAGCCATCGGGTGGCCCATGTAGGTATGGCCATGCTGGAACGCCCCGCTGCCTTCGCTGAAGGCGCGATAGACATCTTGCGACACCAGCGTCGCGCCGATCGGCTGATAACCCGCCCCCAGGCCCTTGGCGATGCAGATGATATCCGGCGAAACCCCGTCCTGCTCGCAGGCGAACAAGGTGCCGGTCCGGCCCATGCCGCACATCACCTCGTCCAGAATCATCAGCACGCCGTACTTACTGCAAATCTCGCGGATGCGTTTGAAATAGCCCGGCACCGGGGCCAGCACCCCGGCGGTGGCGCCGCCCACGGTCTCGGCGATGAAGGCGGCGACGTTGCGCGGCCCCAGGCGCAGGATTTCGGCCTCCAACTCATCGGCCACGCGCAGGCCATAGTCAGCCTCGCTCTCGCCACCCTGCATTTCCCGGTAGGGGTAACAAGGAGCGATGTGTGACACCGGCATCAACATTTCCTTGTACGGATCACGTCGCCAGACGTTGCCGCCGACCGACAGCGCACCCAAGGTGTTGCCGTGATAGCTCTGCCGCCGGGCGATGAACTTGGTTCGCTCCGGCTCGCCTTTTTCCAGGAAATACTGACGCGCCATCTTCAGCGCCGCCTCGACCGCTTCGGATCCGCCGGACACGAAATAGACCATGCCGATTCCCTCCGGCGCGGCCTCGACCAGGAACCGCGCCAGGTCTTCGGCGGGCTCGGTCGTGAAAAAACCCGTATGGGCGAAAGCGACCTTGTCCGCCTGGTCCTTGATCGCCTGGATGACATCCGCATCGCTATGGCCCAGGCAGGACACCGCAGCCCCGCCGGATGCGTCCAGGTAACGCTTTCCCTGGGAATCAATGAGATAGATACCGTCACCTTTGACAGCGACCGGCATATCCGATTTCAGATCGCGGTAGAACACGTTGGTCATGGCAGCACCCAATCAATTCAGGCCGAATTAATAGGACGCGATTGCGCCGCTATGCGTCAATCAAATAGGATTGCCGAACACCATCCTGATTACCGATTCTAATTCCGACCGAACCTAAGGGGGGCAAATGGACCTGAAGGACCACATTCGGGGAATTCCCGATTTTCCCATTCCGGGCATCCTGTTCTACGACATCTCGACACTGCTGCGGCATCCCGATGCCTGGCAGGTCGCACTCGGCCGTTTGGCCAAGATCGTCTCTGGATATCAGCCGGACCTGTTGGTCGGAATTGAATCTCGCGGCTTTTTGACGGCGGCCCCGCTGGCGTCGCGTCTGGGCTGCGGCTTCATCATGGTCCGCAAGAAGGGCAAATTGCCGGGTGAGACCATCTCCCACGAGTACGAGTTGGAATACGGTACGGATACGATCGAAATTCAGAAAGACGCCGTGTCCCCTGGACAACGCGTCGTCGTGCTTGACGATCTGCTGGCGACCGGCGGCACCATGGCGGCGTCCATCGACCTGTTGCAAGGCGCCGGGGCGGAAGTCGTCGGCGCGGCCTGCCTGATCGAGCTGACTTTCCTGAACGGCCGCGACAAACTGAACATCCCGTTCAGCTCGCTGATGGCCTACGACGAATAGGACCGGAGCCCTGGCGGCCCTGGACATTCGCGAGGACGACTTGAGCGGTGACGCCGTGCAGGGCGTCATCCGCGCGCATCTCGATCAGATGTTCAGCAACACGCCGGCGGAAAGCGTCTATGCGTTGGATCTTTCGGGTCTGCGGTCGCCGGACGTGACGTTCTGGTCCGTTTGGGCCGGCGATGACATCGTCGGCTGCGGCGCGCTTAGGGAAATCGACCCCGGTCACGGCGAGATCAAGTCGATGCATACCCTGGCCCGGTTTCGCGGCAAGGGATACGGGCGGGCGATGCTCGACCATATCCTGGCCGAGGCACGGCGGCGCGGCTATCGGCGGCTTAGCCTGGAGACGGGCGGCAACGCGCCGTTCGATGCGGCCCAGGGCCTGTACCGCAGTATCGGCTTCACCGACACCGGCCCGTTCGGCGATTATGCCTTCGATCCCAACAGCGTCTATCTGACCCTGGCGCTGGACCCGGAGGGGCCGTCCGCATGAGCGCCGAGATCGAACCCATCCTTGCCAATGACCTTGCGGCGGTCAGCACATTTCTGCACGGCATCTATCCGGACCGCAGCGCCGCAGATTGGCAGACGGTATTGACCCCGACCTGGCCCGACAGCGGCGACCGCTTCGGCCAGATGATTGTCGCCGACGGCACGGTCAAGGGGGCGATCTGCCAGCTATGGTCGCGCCGCCGTTACGGCGACGACATGCGGGACAACTGCAATCTGACCAGCTGGTACGTCGATCTGGACGAAGGGCGCGGCTTGGGCGTGAAGATGCTGCGCGCGGCGGTCGATGACGACAGCGCCGTCTACGCCACCCATTCGCCGGAACCGCGAACGATCAAGGTTTTCCTGCGGATCGGGTTTCAATTCATCGACACCACGGAATGGATCGTGCCCAACCTGCCCGGGTTTGGGCGGGCTGCTTTCTCTGAAACGAAGGAGATCGCGGCGCACCTGTCCGGCGACGCGCTGGCGAACTATCGCGCCCATGCCGAAATGCCGGGCGTCGGTCATGTCGGCTTGATCGGGCCGGACAATACGTTCTGCCATATCGCCTTCGTCCGCAGCCGCTGGCGCAGGGTTCCCGTCGCCCGCATCGTTTACGCGAACGATTACGGCCTGTTGCGCCGCTGCCTGCCGTCCTTCGCCCGGATCGCCCGGGCGCGCTTCGGCTTTCCGCTGACGGCGATCGAAAAACGCCGCCACCCTGAGCGGCCCCGCCTGGCGATCGCCGAGCGCGCGAAGGAACCGATCCTTTATCGAGGTACCGACGTCGCGCCCGATCAGATCGACAGCCTGTTCACCGAAGTCGTCAACTTCGCCCCCAGCCTGCGGGGATAGTGTTGTGAGCCAGTCCGTCGCCCTTGTGACCAACGCACCCGAGCCGACCGGCTGGGAAACGGCTGTGCGCGATGCGTTGGCGGCGGCGGGATGCCGGATCGCGGCATCCCCGACAGACGCCGACCTGCTGATCGACCTGTCGGAACGGGGTGCGGGATTCGAAATAGCCGAGGGATCGGGCGTTCCCGCCTTGATGCTGTGCCACGGCTCCGACACCCGCTTCGATCTGACGGCCGGCATTCAAACGGGCTTCGTCGCGCACGAGCCGTTCATCGAAATCCGCCTGATCGAATGGTCGCCCGGCGCCAAGTCCGGCCGGACCGTTCAGCACCACCGCCTGCGCCGCCGCAAGACCCCGGACCGATCCGTCGCCGCCGTCACCAGCGCCGCACCCGGCTGGTTCGTCCAAGCATTGTCATCGCCCTGTCCGGAAAGCGAAGACGACGAACGCGGCTTGCGCCCGACCAGCGGCACGGCCCCCGCCCCTTGGCGGTTGAAGGCTGCGACCCTGGGCAACATCGCGACGACCGTCATGGACCTGTTCACCGCCGAGGAATGGAATGTCGGGGTGGCGGCGGGAGACGCAGCCCAAGTATTCGAGCCCGGCCTGATGCGCCGGGTCGACTGGCTGCCTCGCAACCGCTCGCTGACCTTTCGCGCCGATCCGTTCGGCTGGCGCGATGACGACGGCGCGACCGTTCTATTGTACGAAGCCTTCGACTACCGCGAAGGCAAAGGCCGGATCGTCCGCAACATCGGCGGACGGGAAGACGTTATCGGCGACTTCCCCTACCATGCTTCTTATCCGTTTCTGTTCGTAAAGGACGGACAGCGCTACGCGGTTCCCGAATTATCGGAAATGGCCTGCCCCGCCGCCTTTCCTGTCGACACGAATTCCGCCCCCTGGACCGGCGAAGGCATCCCGCTGAAGGGGATGGAGGGCGTTCCTCTGTCCGACGGCACGATCTTCTTTCACGGCGATCGCTACTGGCTGTTCGGCATGTACGCGGACCAGGAATCGAACGCCATCTTGCATGCCTGGCACGCCCCCGATCACTTCGGCTCTTGGACGCCTCATGCCGGAAACCCGATCAAGACCGACATCACCTGCAGTCGCCCCGGCGGCCTGCCTTTCGACTGGCAGGGTCATACCATCCGCCCGACCCAGGATTGCTCGACCAGCTACGGCGCCGCCATCGCCCTCAACCGGATCGACGTGCTGACCCCGACCGAGTTCAAGGAAACGACCATCGCCCGGGTCGACCCGGACCCGCAGACGCGCTACCGCCACGGCGTGCATACCTTGAACGTCGTCGACGGCATGATCATCGTCGACGCCAAGCGCCACGTCCGCCATCTCCTGGCCCCGGTTTATCGCTGGCTGCGGGTTCAGCGCAGCAAGCGCCGCGCCATCGTTCCCTCGTAAGACCTCAAGAAGCCGCCTTCGCGACCTTCTTCATCAGGGTCGGCAGGGCATGGTCGGCAAAGTCCCGGGGATGAACCCAGACGCCGTCACCTACCCCCTTGTCCCTCGCCCTCCCACGCACCACGGTCAGGCGCAGGTGGAAATGGGTAAAGGTGTGGCGGACCTCTCCGGCCTCAATCCAATCGGCCGCGACCACCGGCGTCTCGGCCACCGCCGTCGGCCATTCCCGTGCATCTTCGGTCCAATCCGTCGAGGGGAATTCCATCATCCCGCCGAGCAGGCCACTTTCCGGGCGGCGGCGCAGCAGCACCCGGCCCGCGCCATCGACGATCCAGAACGCCACACCGTGGCGGGTTGGCTTGGCTTTCTTCGGCGCGCGGGCAGGCAGGTCCTCGGCCACGCCTGCGGCCCGGGCGGCACAAGCACCCTCCCACGGGCAGAGCACGCATTTGGGCGACTTGGGCGTACAGATCGTCGCCCCCAGGTCCATCATCGCCTGGGCGAAATCACCTGGCCGCTGGGCGGGGGTCAACTCCGCCGCCGCCGCGCGGATCGGCGTCTTGCCGCCGGGCAAGGGATCGGTGATCCGGCGCAGGCGCGACACCACCCGCTCGATATTGCCGTCCACGGGCGAAGCCGGAATGTCGAAAGCTATGGCCGCGATCGCCGCCGCCGTATAGGGGCCGACGCCGGGCAGGGTCAGCAACTCGGCCTCGCTTGCGGGAAATTCCCCGCGCAGGTCCTCGGCCACGACACGCGCGCATTTATGCAGGTTACGGGCCCGGGCGTAGTATCCCAGCCCCTGCCAGGCATGCAGGACGTCGTCCAATTCCGCCGCCGCAAGGTCCGCAATCCGGGGCCAGCGCGCCACAAAGTGGTCAAAATAGCTTTTTACCGTCGCTACCGTGGTCTGCTGCAGCATGATCTCGCTGAGCCAGACATGATATGGATCCGCCCGGTGGCCCGGCCCGGCCCGCCACGGCAGCACGCGCCGGTGGCGGTCGTACCAGGCAAGCAATTCAGTAACACGGGCATCTTGCGGGGGATGAGACATCGCCTTTTAATGCCACGGCACATTGCGCCGTTAAAGCCCAACCTGGGCCCGCCCGGCCCCGAACAGGAGACCCCGGACCAGCCATGGCCCGTACGCCGGACGAAAACGAGTTCATTAAACGCCCCGTGACCAAGCGCAAGGGCGGGGTGCGGGCGCTCGGCCAATCCCTTGGCCGTCTGACCTCGACCGCCTACGGGCGGCGCGGTTTCGCCCAAGGCGACGTGGTCCGCAACTGGCCCGCCATCGTCGGCGAGCTTTTGGCCCGGCATACCCGGCCCGACCGCATTATGTTCCCGCGCGGCCAGCGCACCGGGGGTCTGCTTCATCTGCAAGTCGGCAGTTCCGCCGTGGCGACCGAGGTCCAACACCTGGAACCCCTGATCATCGAAAAGGTGAATACCTATTTCGGCTATGGCGCGGTGCGCGGTATCCATATTTTCCAACGCCCCCTGCCGCCCAGCGAAGACACCGGGCCGAAGACGCCGCGCGCCCTGGCCCCCGCCGAAAAGACCGCCCTGGACGGCGAATTGGCGGCCGTGACCGATCCGGACCTGCATCGCGCCCTGGAAGCCCTGGGCAGCGCCATCATGCGGCGCCGTCCGCGCGGTGGATAATTTTCAAAATGCAGGCCGGATTCAATGACTTAGCAAAAGGAGTCGACTCGTCAAACGGGCCGATTCTATATTCATCAACATCTTGTGTTTCAGGAGGTAGATTTGCTGCGATCAGCACAAGGTCTTGCGTTCGTTATGACGCTCATTTTGGCCCTTTCCGGACCCTTCGCGGGCCCGGTGCAGGCGGCCGACAGCGTTCAGGACATGCTTGCGGACAAGGTTCTCGGCAAAGCCGACGCGCCGGTGACGATCATCGAGTATGCGTCGTTGGGTTGCCCCCATTGCCGCGAGTTTCACGAAAAGACCCTGCCCCAGATCAAAGAGAAGTACATCGACACCGGCAAGGTGAAGATGATCTTCCGCGATTTTCCGCTCGGACAGCGGGCCACGGCGGCGGCGATGATCACCCGCTGCGCCGGTCCGATCCGTTATTTCGCCATGGTCAGCATCTTGTTCCGCGATCAGGCCGATTGGTCCCGTGCGCCGGACGGTCTGGCGGCGCTTCAGGCTTCTGCCAAGAAGGGCGGCATGGCTCCGACGCAGGTCGAGGAATGCCTGCGCAACGAGGATCTGTTGCAGGGCATCCAGAAGATCGCCCAGGAAGGCAACACGGAACACGGCGTGGATGCCACCCCGTTCTTCATCGTCGGCGGAGAGAAAGTCTCCGGTGCGCAGGACTTCAAGGTGTTCGAAGATATCATCGAACAGAAATTGAAGAAGTAAGCGGATCACAGGGTAACCGGTCAGGATCGGCGAGGCAGCTTGCTCAATTTCAAGAAATTGCGGGTTTTGGGGTTCAAATCCTTCGTCGACCCCACGGAGCTGTTCATCGAACCGGGCCTGACCGGTGTCGTGGGCCCGAACGGCTGCGGCAAGTCGAACGTGGTCGAAGCTCTGAAATGGGTGATGGGCGAAACCTCGGCCAAGCAGATGCGCGGCACCGAGATGGAAGACGTGATCTTCGCCGGGACCCAGGATCGCCCGTCGCGCAACATCGCCGAGGTGACCCTGCATCTCGACAACTCGATCCGCCGCGCCCCGGCGCAGTTCAACGACACGGACGAGCTTGAGGTCACCCGCCGGATCGAGCGCGAAAAGGGGTCGACCTATCGCATCAACGGCAAGGAAGTCCGCGCCCGCGACGTGCAATTGCTGTTCGCGGATCAGGCCACGGGCGCGCGCTCGACCGCCCTGGTCAGCCAGGGCCGCATCGGCACCGTCATTAACGCCAAACCGGCGCAGCGCCGATTGCTGCTGGAAGAAGCGGCGGGCATCACGGGCCTGCATTCCCGCCGTCACGAGGCCGAACTGCGCCTGAAAGGCGCGGAAGCCAATCTGGAACGTCTGGACGATATCCTCGTCACCCTGGACGCCCAGATGAACAACCTGAAGAAACAGGCCCGGCAGGCGACCCGCTACCGCAATCTGTCCGAACACATCCGCAAGGCCGAGGCGACCCTGTTCCATATTTTGTGGAGCAACGCCGTCGCCGCCCGCGACAAAGCCCGCAGCCAGCTAAAAGAAGCCGAGCAGGCGGTCACCGAATTCAGCCAGCGCGCCGCCCAGGCGACGACGATTCAGACCGCCGCGTCCGAAGGCCTGCCCGAACTGCGTCAGGCCGAAGCCGCCATGGCCGCCGAATTGCAGCGCCTGACCCTGGCCCGCGAAGGCCTGGACCAGGAAGAAGCCCGCATCGCCCGGACCATGGAAGAAACGCGCGGTCGCCTGGAACAGACGGGCCGCGACCGCGACCGGGAACAGGGCCTGATGGCCGACGCCGACGAAGCGGTCGAACGCCTGGGCGTGGAAAAGCAGGAAATCGAAGCCGCCCAGGAACGGGAAGCCGAGGACCTGACCGCCGCCGCCGAGGCCCGCGCCGCCGCCGATGAAGCCGTCAGCGAGATGGAGCGCGAGGTCGACCGCGAAACCAACGACCTGGCCGCCGCCGAAGCTCGCCGAAATGCCCTAAGCCAGCGCTTGGCTGAACTGGAAAACCGGCTGAACCGGCTGACCCAGCGCGCCGCCGATGCCGAGGCGCAGAAGGCTGAGTTGGAATCCCGCTCGGCCGATCTGGTCGATTTGGCCCAGGCCGATCAGGACGTCGAGGCGACCCGCGCCGCGGCGGAAAAGGCCCGCGAGACCCTGGCCCTGTTGGAAGCGTCGCGCGCCGACGCCGATCAGGCCTCGGAACAGGCGGCCCAGGCGGCGCGGGAAAAAGCGACGGTCTTGACCTCGCTGGAAACGGAAATCCGGACCCTGGAACGGGTTCTGGCCGCCGGCCCCGAGACGGACCTGCCGCCGGTGCTCGATCAGGTTTCCGTGCAGAAAGGTTTCGAAGACGCCCTGGGTGCGGCCTTCGGCGAAGATTTGTCGGCCCCGGCCACGGAAGACGACGCCGACGCCGCCATCGGCTGGCGCGCCCTGCCGCCCGTGGCCAATCCGCCGGCCCTGCCCGCCGGGGTGCATTCCCTGGCCGATGTTGCCTCGGGCCCGCGCGCCCTGGCCCGCCGCTTGTCGCAGATCGGCGTGGTCGAAACCGCCGCCGACGGTGCGCGCCTGCAGGCTGATCTGGCGGTCGGCCAACGCCTGGTCAGCCGCGCCGGGGGGCTGTGGCGCTGGGACGGTTTCCACATTGCCGAGGGCGCGGAAACCGCCGCCGCCCAGCGCCTGGCCCAGCGCAACCACCTGAACGAAGTGACCGAACAGGCCGCCACCGTCAGCGACGAGGCCGAAGCCCTGCGCGCCACTGCCGACGAAGCCAAGGCCAAGGCCGAAGCCCTGCGGACCCAGGAACGGGAAACTCGCCAGGCCCTGTCCGAAGCGGATCGCGCTTTCAATACAGCCCGCGACCGGCTGGCCGAGGTTAAGGACCGCGCCGCCGCGGTGCAGACCAAATTGGCCGCCCTGGCCGAGACCCAAGCCTCGATCGCCGCCGACTTGGAAGAGACCCAGGGGCAGAAGGCGTCGCTCGAGACCGAACGCGCCGAACTGCCGGATCTGGAAGCCGCCCGCACGGCCCTGGCCGAGCAGCGCACGGCCTTGGCGGAAAAGCGCACCCATCAGATGGAGTGCCGGTCCCGCCACGATCAGTTGTTCCAGGCGTCCGAAGCCCGCAAACAGCGCCTGCTGGCCGTGTCGTCGGAATCCCAAATGTGGGTGACCCGCCGCTCCCGCTCGGAAAGCCAGCTGACCGAATTGGCCGAGCGCGCGACCACCCTCCAGGCCGAATTGGAAGCCCTGGAGCTGAAACCGGCCGAGATCGCCGCCAAGCGCGACGAACTTCTGACCGCCATCCAGGGGGCAGAGCAGCGCCGCAACGCCGCCGCCGACACCCTGGCCAAGGCGGAAACCGGATTGGCCGAGGCCGACCGGGTGTTGCGTCAGGCCGAACACGACCTGTCCCTGGCCCGCGAAACCCGCGTCCGCGCCGAAGGGGCGGTCGAACAGGCCGAACAGGGCTGTCGCGCCCTGATCGAGCGAATCAACGACCGCCTGCATGCGATCCCGGACAAGCTGCCGGAATTGGCCGAACTGGAACCGGGACAGGCCCTGCCCGCCTTGGAAGCGGCGGAAAGCCGGGTCGACCGCCTGTTGCGCGAACGCGACACCATGGGGCCGGTCAACCTGCGCGCCGATCAGGAAATGAACGAGCTGACCGACCAGATTACCGGTCTGGAAACGGAAAAGACCGACCTGATGCAGGCCATCGAAAAGCTACGCCAGGGCATCAATGAGTTGAACCGCGAAGGGCGTGCCCGCCTGCTGGCTTCTTTCGAAGAGGTCAACGAACACTTCAAGGTCCTGTTCCAGCGCCTGTTCGGCGGCGGCCAGGCCCATCTGGAGCTGGTGGAATCCGACGATCCGCTGCAGGCCGGTCTGGAAATCTACGCCAGCCCGCCGGGCAAGAAGATGCAGGTTCTGTCCCTGTTGTCCGGTGGGGAACAGGCATTGACCGCCCTGGCCCTATTGTTCGGCGTATTTTTGACCAATCCGGCGCCGATCTGCGTGCTCGACGAAGTCGACGCGCCGCTCGACGATGCCAACGTCGACCGGTTCTGCTCGATGCTCGACGAAATGTCGGCTTCGGGTCAGACGCGC
>CAXGUG010000094.1:0-14722 GCA_964012715.1 uncultured Rhodospirillaceae bacterium
AAGCCGCCCCGGCGCCCGCCGCGCCCGCGCCGGAACCTCAGGCCGAAGCCCCGGCACCGGCCGCGCCGGCGCCCGCTGCTCCGGCCGCCGCTGCGCCGGTCGCGACCATCGCCGCCGAGCCGGATTACACCGGCGCGATGCAGACCATGACCGTACGCGAAGCCCTCAACGCCGCCATGGCCGAGGAAATGCGCCGCGACGAGGCCGTGTTCCTGATGGGCGAGGAAGTCGCCCAGTATCAGGGTGCCTACAAGATTTCCCAAGGGTTGCTGGACGAATTCGGCGACAAGCGGGTGATCGACACGCCGATCACCGAGCAGGGCTTTGCCGGTATGGCCGTCGGCGCTGCCTTCATGGAATTGAAGCCGATCGTCGAATTCATGACCTTCAACTTCGCCATGCAGGCCATTGACCAGATCATCAACTCCGCCTCCAAGACGCTGTACATGTCGGGCGGTCAGATGGGCTGCCCCATCGTGTTCCGTGGCCCCAACGGGGCGGCGGCGCGCGTCGCGGCGCAGCACTCGCAGTGCTATGCCTCGTGGTACGCCCATTGCCCGGGCCTCAAGGTCGTCGCCCCGTGGTCGGCGGCGGACGCCAAGGGCCTGTTGAAGTCCGCGATCCGCGATCCGAACCCGGTCGTGTTCCTGGAAAACGAAATCCTTTACGGCCAGAGCTTCGAGGTTCCGGCGGACGAGGATTGGACCCTGCCGATCGGCAAGGCCAAGGTTGAGCGCGCCGGAACGGACGTGACCCTGGTCGGTTATTCGATTTCGGTCGGGATCTGCATGGAAGCGGCGGAAAAACTGGCTGCTGAAGGCATCAGCGCCGAGGTCATCAACCTGCGCTCGGTTCGCCCGATCGATGTTGAAACCCTGGCCGCTTCGGTCCGCAAGACCAACCGCATCGTCACGGTCGAGGAAGGTTGGCCGACCTGCGGCATCGGTTCGGAAATCACCCAGCTGATGGTCGAACACGCTTTCGACTATTTGGATGCCCCGCCGACACGCGTGTCCGGTGCGGACGTGCCGATGCCCTATGCGGCGAACCTGGAAGCCCTGGCCCTGCCCAAGGCCCATAACGTGGTCGAGGCGGCGAAGTCCGTGCTCTACGTCTAAGCGCGGGGAGATAAAGACATGCCGATCAAGATTTTGATGCCGGCCCTCAGCCCGACAATGACCGAGGGCACGCTGGCCAAATGGCACAAGAAAGAAGGCGATGCCGTCGAAAGCGGCGATGTGATCGCCGAAATCGAAACCGACAAGGCGACCATGGAGGTCGAAGCCGTCGATGAAGGCGTGCTGGGCAAGATCGTTGTGGCCGAAGGCACCGCCGACGTGGCCGTGAACTCGGTCATCGCCCTGTTGCTGGAAGACGGCGAGGATGCCTCGGCCCTGGATGGCGCTGATACGGCTGGTGCGCCTGCACCTGCCGCGGCCCCGGCCACGGCGGAAGCGGCTCCCGCACCTGCTGCGGCAGCCCCGGCGCCCACGGCGGCTCCGGCCCCGGTGGCAACGGCCTCCGGCGACCGCGTGTTCGCCAGCCCGCTGGCCCGCCGGATCGCCGGTCAGGAAGGCCTGGACCTCTCGGCCATCGCCGGATCTGGCCCCAAGGGTCGCGTCGTCAAACGCGATGTCGATGCCGCCGTCGCCAACGGTACCGGTAAGGCCGGTGCGGCGCCTGCTGCTGCGGCTGCCTCCGGTGCAGCGGCCCCCGCGGCCCCGGCCACGCCGACGGCCAGCGATCCGGTCTTCGCCAACATGCCGGAATTCGAAACCGTGCCGAACACCAGCATGCGCAAGGTCATCGCCTCGCGCCTGACGGCCTCGGCCCGCGATATTCCGCATTTCAACATCTCGGCGGACGTTGAGATCGACAAGCTGTTGGCCGCCCGTAAGGATCTGAACGGGCGCGACGGCGCGGATTACAAGATTTCGGTTAACGACTTTGTTATCAAGGCCGTGGCGGTCGCTTTGCGGCGCTGCCCGGACGTCAACGTCGCCTATACCGACGATGCGATCCTGAAGTTCAACCGCGCCGACGTCTCGGTCGCCGTCGCCATCGAAGGCGGCCTGATCACGCCGATCATCAAGGACGCGGGCAGCCTGGGCCTTGCGGGTATCTCCGAAAAGGCCAAGGAACTGGCGGGCAAGGCCCGCGACGGCAAGCTGCAACCCGAGGAATTCCAGGGCGGCACCTTCACGATCTCCAATCTGGGCATGTTCGGGGTGAAGTCGTTCAATTCGATCATCAACCCGCCGCAGGCGGCGATCCTGTCGGTCGGCGCGGGCGAACAGCGCGCGGTGGTCAAGGACGGGGCCCTGGCCGTGGCCACGGTGATGTCGCTGACCCTGGCGGTCGATCACCGCTGCATCGACGGCGCCACGGCGGCCGGGTTCATCAAGGAACTGAAGGCGATCCTCGAGGATCCCATCAGCCTGTTGCTGTAAGCCGAGGAGGGCAGGAACCATGGCCGATACGTCGTTCGACGTCGTCATCATCGGGGGCGGTCCCGGCGGTTACGTGACCGCCATCCGCGCGGCGCAGCTGGGCTTCAAAACCTGCGTGGTCGAAAAGCAGCACCTGGGCGGCATCTGCCTGAACTGGGGCTGCATTCCGACCAAGGCGCTGCTTCGCTCCGCCGAGATCTATCACTACATGCAGCATGCCGACGCCTATGGGCTTAGCGCCAAGGACGTGTCCTTCGACATTGAAAAGGTGATTGCCCGGTCGCGTGGCGTGTCCAAGCAGCTGAACGGCGGCGTCGGGCACCTGTTAAAGAAGAACAAGGTTACGGTCATCGACGGCACGGCTTCGCTCAAGGGCGGGGGCAAGGTTGCCGTCATGGGCCTGGACGGCAAGGCGCTGCCCGATTTGACCGGTAAGCACATCATCGTCGCCACTGGGGCGCGTCCGCGCGCTCTGCCGGGGCTGGAGCCGGACGGCAAGCTCGTCTGGACCTATTTCGAGGCCCTGAAGCCCGACATCTTCCCGAAAAAGCTGCTGGTCATCGGCTCGGGCGCGATCGGCATCGAATTCGCCAGCTTCTATCACACGCTGGGCGCGGACGTGACGGTGGTCGAGGTTATGACCCAGATCATGCCGGTCGAAGACGCCGAGATTTCCGGCATCGCCCGCAAGCAGATGGAAAAATCGGGTCTCAAGATCATGACCGAAGCCAAGGTCGTGAAGCTGACCAAGGGTGCCAACGACGTGACCTGCACGGTCGAAACCAAGGACGGCAAAACCCAGGAGATCAAGGTCGACCGGGTCATCTCCGCCGTCGGCGTGCAGGGGAATATCGAAGGCATCGGTCTGGAGAACACCAAGGTCAAAACCGACCGGGGCTGCATCGTGATCGACGAATACGGCCGCACGGCGGAGCCGGGCGTTTACGCCATCGGCGACGTCGCCGGGCCGCCGATGCTGGCCCATAAGGCCGAGCACGAGGGTGTGATCTGCATCGAAAAGATCGCAGGCCTGCCCAACGTCCACCCCATGGACAAGAACCAGATTCCGGGCTGCACCTATTGCCACCCGCAGGTCGCCAGCGTCGGCCTGACCGAAGCCAAGGCCAAGGAGCAGGGCTACAAGGTCAAGGTCGGTCGGTTCCCGTTCCTGGGCAATGGCAAGGCCATTGCGTTGGGTGAGCCGGACGGTTTGATCAAGACCGTGTTCGACGAAAAGACCGGCCAGTTGCTGGGCGCGCATATGGTGGGGGCCGAGGTCACGGAACTGATCCAGGGCTTCGTCATCGCCATGGGCCTGGAAACGACCGAGGAAGAACTCATGCATACGGTGTTCCCGCATCCGACCCTGTCGGAAATGATGCATGAATCCGTCCTTGACGCTTACGGTCGGGTGATCCACTTCTAATCCAGACGGCCTGTCGGGGATTTGCCCCGATACCCCCCGTTTTGTTTGGCCGTTTTGTTAGGTAAGGGAGCCGATGAAGGACAACGTCCGCCCGCTGCGCCATCCGGAAAAGGCCAAGAACCCGGAAAACCCCCACCAGAAAAAACCTGCGTGGATCCGGGTCAAGGCGCCGACCTCCAAGGAATATGGCGAAACCCGCAAGCTGATGCGGGAACGCAACCTGAATACGGTCTGCGAGGAAGCGGCCTGTCCGAACATCGGTGAATGTTGGGCGCAGAAGCACGCCACGGTGATGATCCTGGGCGATATCTGCACCCGCGCCTGCGCGTTCTGCAATGTCGCCACGGGCAAGCCGGGCGCGGTCGATCCGTTCGAGCCCGACAACCTGGCCATCGCCGCCGGCGAGATGGGGATGAAGCACCTGGTCATCACCTCGGTCGATCGCGACGATCTGGCCGACGGCGGGGCAGGGCAGTTCGTGAAATGCATCGAGCGCCTGCGCGAGACCACGCCGGAAACGACCATCGAAATTCTGACCCCCGACTTCCGCGACAAGCCGGGCGCGCTCGAAGCCGTGGTCAAGGCCAAGCCCGATGTGTTCAACCACAATCTGGAAACGGTGCCACGGCTGTATCCGAGCATCCGCCCGGGCGCGCGCTATTATCATTCACTACGTATTCTCGACCGGGCCAAGGACGTGGATCCGGAAGTGTTCACCAAGTCCGGCATCATGGTCGGCCTGGGCGAAACGCGGCAGGAAATCCTTCAGGTCATGGACGACATGCGCTCGGCGCGGGTCGATTTCCTGACCATCGGCCAATATCTGGCCCCGACGCCCCGCCATGCGCCGGTCGATCGCTTCGTCACGCCCGAGGAATTCGCCGAATACAAGCGTCTGGCCGAAGCCAAGGGCTTCCTGTTGGTCTCGGCCTCGCCGCTGACCCGCTCCAGCCACCACGCGGGCGAAGATTTCGCCAAGCTGCAGGCCGCCCGCCAGGCGGGCAAGGCCTAAAGGCCGGGGCCGCCCAAGCCATGCCGACCCACGCCGAAGTCCGCCATCTGCCGTATCGGGCGGACCAGATGTTCGATCTGGTCGCCGACGTCGGGCGCTATCCTGAGTTCCTGCCCTGGTGTCAGGCGACCCGCATCCGCGAGCGCCGCGACGACCTGCTGATCGCCGACATGGTGATCGGCTTCAAGATTTTCCGCGAACGCTTCACCTCGCGCGTAGCGCTCGATTGGGAAGCCAAGCGGATTGATGTCGCCTATACGGATGGGCCGTTCAAGTATCTGAAAAATCATTGGATTTTCGTGCCGTCGGAAGACGGTCAATCCTGCGATATCGACTTCTACGTCGATTTCGAATTCCGCTCGAAATTGCTTCAATCGGCGATCTCGGTGGTCTTCAACGAAGCCGTGACCAAAATGGTCAATGCCTTCGAGGCCCGCGCGCAGGATCTATACGGTGGCGGTAGCGCCGATCCATCGCATGCCGTCAGCCAGCAAAGCTGACCACCTATTGCCGTGATAGCGGCCCCGACCTTAACCAAGTCTGCCATACGCCGTGTACTGCCGCCGTGCAATTGGGGCTGCGGCCTTGCCGCCGGTTCTGAAGGAAGCTGACCTTGGCGTCGGCGACCACACGGGCCCCAAGGGCATGGTCGAAGCGCTGGCGGATGAATTGGTTGGTGGCGATCTCGTCGATGTCGGCCAGGCTGGTCAGGGCGCGCAGGCGCGGGCCCAGGTCGGTCAGGATTGCGGCCTTGAGGCGCGGCATCAGCTTGCAGACCAGCAGCCGGTCGTCCTTGCGATGGGTGACCATCTCAACCGAAACGTAGATCAGGTCGTTCTGTTCGGACCCCGTCAGGGTATAGCCGCGCGGGTCCAGGGGGACCGGCTCCATCACCACGGTTCTTTGGTCTTCGGGGGCGATCGGGGGCGGCTGCCGTTCCGCGTCGGGGCCGATCGCCAGCGGTCCGCTATTGGTCAGCAGTCCGGCAATGGCGACGGCGCCCATGGTGGTGCCGGTGGCACTCAGGGCGATGAACAGGCTTTTCCCAAAACTCACGTGCGACTCCCATGCGGTCGGGGTCGACAACCAGAAAGTTCGGGGTGCTGGCTGCAGGATAGATGATTGTTGCTGTCAGGGCCCTAGGGGAAGGCCCCGTATCGGCATTCTACACCAAAACCATATCGGTTTGGCAACGAAGCCGGTTTTCCTCATATGGGTTCGTTGAGGGACGGCGTCAACCGCCGATATCCAACAACATTCCCAAAGCATGCAGAACCGTCGCGCGGCGAACGGCCGAGCGGTCGCCCGGGAAAACATGGTGTTCGGTGCGAATTTCGCCATCGCGGCGGGCCGCGCCGAAATGGACGAGGCCGACCGGCTTTTCCGCCGATCCGCCCCCGGGGCCGGCGATCCCGGTCACCGCCACCGCGCAATCCACCGGGGCATGGGCGAGGGCGCCCGAAACCATGGCCCGCGCCGTTTGCTCGCTGACCGCGCCATGGGCGGCCAGGGTCGCCGCCGGAACGCCCAAGAGGTCCTGCTTGGCTTGGTTCGAATAGGTTACGAAGCCGCGGTCAACCACGGCAGAGGACCCGGCGATTTCCGTCAACGACCCGGCGATCAGGCCCCCGGTGCAACTTTCCGCCGTGGCGAGGGTCAGGCCCCGTTGGGCATAGGTTTCGACCACTAGGCGGGCCAGGGTGACGATTTCGTTGTCTAGCATGGGGGCTTCCTCGCGTTAGGCCGACATTTGGGCCAGAACGTAGCCTATGCCATAGACCGTCGCCGCCGCATAGGCCCCGGCCAACAGATCGTCCAGCATCACGCCCCAGGCCCCGGCGACGCGCCGGTCCGCCCAGCTGACCGGCCAGGGCTTCAGGATATCGAACAGGCGAAAGGCGACGAAGCCGCAGGCGAATAGAACAGGGTCCAACCCGGCGGGCAGAAGGGCGATCCATTGCCCGGCGACCTCATCTATCACAATGAAGCCCGGGTCCTTGACCTCGGTCCGGCGCAAAACAACCGCTGTCGCCCAGGTTCCGATGATTGTCACCGCAACTGCCACCGCCGCCAGCCAAGGCCAGCCGCCGAAATGCAGGATGGCCCAGGCGAACGGCAGGGCGCCGAGCGAGCCGACGGTTCCCGGCGCCTTGGGCGAAAGACCGCAATACAACCAGGTGGCAAGCAGCATTTCCAAGGACCCGGCGGGCGGGCGAACCGGCATGGGGGAGGACGGATTAGACAGAGAACTTCTCCTGGGTCGAGGCAGGGTGGTGAGTGCCTATTTATGTATGCAGATCAAGGGCAAGCCGTTGAAATGGAGATGTCGTTCAAGCATGCAGGATTTTGGTGGGAAATGGATACTTGAACGGCTATCCCCTTACCTATACCTTCGGACGGGAAAGTACCATTCCGGATCCAGCGGCGGGCCGGAAACGGCCCTAAAAAGCAAGATTGCCAACCGGCGAAGGCGTCCAAGCCAAACCGCCGATAGGCACGGAACGGGGCGGTAACGACGACCGAAAGAGGGAAGGAAAGCGGGGGAATGACCAGACGGGGAGTCTTTGAAGTCAGCAAAGCCGAGCGTTTTCGTGCGCTCGTCGATCGCGTTTTCCCGGAACGTCAGTTGGTTATGCGCACCGAAGGCAAGGTGTCGTATTTCAAAATTTCCCAGCCTTTTCAGATCGTTGTCTCCGGCGTGTTCGCCGCTGCCCTGTGCTGGAGCTCTTTCACCTCCGTCAGCTTCCTGATGCACGATCAGATCCTTCAGGCCAAGGACGACGAGATCGCGGGCGCGCGGCTTGCATACCGCTCCCTGCTGAACGAGGTCGCTGAATATCAGCGCAAGTTCGCCGCCATCACCAAGGACCTGGAAGAAAATCATTCCCTGATGTTGGGGCTGGTCGAGAAGAACGCCGCCCTGCAACGGAATTTGAGTTCGGTCTCGCGGCGCCTCGAGCTGACCAATGCCGAGCGCCAGCAGGTGATCAGTGCGCGCGAGCGTTTGAAGGAACAGTTGGCGACGCTCGAAAACGAGATGACCAGCCTGTCCAGCCGCAACTTTGCGCTGAAAGACAACCTGAACGCGGTCGAAAGCGACCTGCACCTGATCATGACCGAGCGCAACAAGGCGCAGAACGACTCGTCGCGCATGCGTAATCGGGTCGAAGAGCTGACCTCGCGCTTGAAGGAACTGCAGGAGACCGAAGGCGAAGTCGTGCAGCGCATGAACGAGCGCACGGCCGACCAGATCGCCGGTTTGGAAAAGATCATCGAACTGGCCGGGATGGAGCCTGATCACCTGATGGGTGATACCGAAGGCGAAAAGGCCGGTGTCGGCGGCCCCTATATTCCGGTCGAGGCCGACAGCCAGCCGGCGGGTGACCTGAAGCTGGAATTGGCCAACCTGGATCGCAACCTGAACCGTCTGGAGACGCTGCAGGAATCCATGAGCCGCATGCCGTTGGCTGCGCCGCTGACCAATTATTACATCACGTCCAGCTTCGGTAAGCGGAAAGACCCGATGACCAACCGTTGGTCCGCCCATTACGGCGTCGACCTGGGTGGTCCCATGAAATCGCCGGTCTATTCGACGGCTGCGGGTAAGGTGACCCACGCCGGTTGGAAAGGACGCTATGGCCGGATGATCGAAATCGATCACGGCTTCGGCCTGAAAACCCGCTTTGCTCATCTCAGCAAGGTGTTGGTCAAGGTCGGGCAGGAAGTGAAGTTCCATGAAAAGGTCGGTCTGCTGGGAAGCACGGGCAGAAGCACCGGGCCGCACCTCCACTATGAGGTGGTGTTCAACAACAAGCCGTTGAACCCGCTCAAGTTCATCAGGGCAGGTAAGTATGTTTTCAAGGACAAGTAAGGGTTCGAGCAAGCCCACTAACGGCCAGCAACCCGCGACGAAAGCCGCCGGGCCCTCGATTATTTCGGCCGATCTTCGGATCATCGGCGATCTGAGCTCCGAAGGCGAAATCCAGATCGACGGCACCATTGACGGCGATATCCGCACCAAGAGCCTGTTGGTCGGCGAAACGGCCAACATCAAGGGCGAGATCGTCGCCGACCGCGTTCAGGTCCACGGCACGATCAACGGCCAGATCAAGGCGCGCTCCGTGACCTTGGCGCGTTCAGCCCGGGTGATCGGCGATATTCTGCACGAAGACCTAGCCATCGAGAACGGGGCCTTCCTGGAAGGGCACTGCAAGCGTTTGGTTGAAAAGAAAGACGTCGATGCGCTGAAACAGGCGATTTCCTCGGCGACGACCCCGGCTTCCGGAAAACCGCCCGCCACGCCGCCGGGCAAGCCGACGCCGGCGCCTGCTGAGTAATCACTTAGCCGAGCAGTCATAAAAAAGGGGCCTTGCGGCCCCTTTGCTTTTGGCAAATTGGGTTAAATCGCCAATGGCCGCTTCAGGGCCTCGGCGTAGACGTCCGGGTCGGCATTACCGCCGGAGCAGACGACCAGCACGTTCTTGCCCTTGCAATCGACCTTGCCGGTGATCGCGGCGGCCAGGGCCACGGCTCCACCCGGTTCAACGACCAGCTTCAGATACTTGAAGGCGACGGCCATGGCGGTCATTGCTTCGTCGTCGGTCACGCAAAGGCCGCCGGTCAGGCGCTCCGAATTGACCTGAAACGTGAGCTCGCCCGGTTCCGGGGCCAAAAGCGCATCGCAAATCGACCGGGCTTCGGGATCATTGGACAGGCGTTCGCCAGCTTTCAGGGAGCGCGCGGTATCGTCGAACCCGGCGGGCTCGGACGAATAGACTTCGGTCGTCGACGACAGGTGGCGCACCGCCGTCGAACATCCGGCGATCAAGCCGCCGCCGCCGGCGGGGCTGATGAAGATATCGGGGGACCAGCCGTCGTCCTGGCACTTACGGATGGCTTCCGCCGCC
The DNA here is from genome assembly GCA_964012715.1 of uncultured Rhodospirillaceae bacterium. GTDB lineage: Bacteria > Pseudomonadota > Alphaproteobacteria > Rhodospirillales > Casp-alpha2 > UBA1479. The sequence goes on from CAXGUG010000094.1 coordinate 9,796, forward strand.
AGGGTGCCTTGCCCAGCCATGATCAGCGGTGCGTCATAGGGTTTGATCAACGTGGCGCCGCGTTCTTTCTGCAGCTTCAGGCCCATTTCCTCGCGGCTTTCGGTGAAGCGGTCGAAGGTCGCGACTTCGGCGCCCCAGGCGCGGGTCAGTTCGACCTTGGTCTTGGGGGCATCCTTGGGCATCAGAATCACCGCCGGCAGGCCCAGCATGTTGGCTGCCGCCGCGACGCCCTGGGCATGATTTCCGGAAGAATAGGCAACGACCCCGGCGGCGCGTTCGGCCTCGGGGATGCGGGAAATGGCGTTATAGGCGCCCCGGAACTTGAACGAGCCGGTGATCTGCAACGGCTCGGCCTTGACCCGCAGGCGGAAACCCAGAGCTTGGTTCAGCAACGGGCTTTCCAGTACGGGAGTGACGACGGCGACGCCTTTCAATACCTGGGCGGCGGCTTCTATATCGGCAAAGGTCAGCACTTCGGACGCAGGCGAGGACGGCATCGATCGGTTCCTTGGATGATTGGTCGTGCGGAATGGCCCTGCCTGATCGGTAAGGGCGAAATGACGATGTCAGAATATCCAAGCCTGCGTCGGGCACAAGCCCCTGTGTGGCGGTCAGAGACCAAGCAGCGCGGGAAGTGCCGACAGATCGTCGATCTGGGTCACGATCTTTCCGGGCAGGCGTTCTTGCGGCTGCTTGAAGCGATTGACCCAGACCACGTTGAACCCGAAGGTCGCGGCCCCGTGAGCGTCCCAGCCGTTGGATGACATGAAACAGATGCGTTCGGCGGGCACGCCCAGTCGATCGACCGCCATCTGGTAAACACTGGGCTGCGGCTTGTAGATGCCGATGTCGTGGACGGAAATGACGTCATCCAGCATTTCGCTGATCCCGGCGTTGCCGACGGCACCATCGAGCATATCGGGCGATCCGTTGGACAGGATCGCCGTCTTCAGCCCGGCGGCTTTCAGGGCCCCGAGCACTTGGGGAACCTCGCCATAGGCATCGAGCTTGAAATACAGGTCCAGAAGCTTCTGCCGCAAGGCGCCATCGCCATCAATGCCCAGAGTGGCCAGGGAATAATCCAGCCCATCCTGGGTGATGCGCCAAAAATCGGTGTATTCCCCCATCAGGGAGCGCAGCCAGGTATAGGCGAGTTGCTTGTCGCGCCACATGGCGGCCAGGGGCGCCATCTTATCGCCCAGGTCGTCCTTGCAATGGGCGGCGGCGGCGGCGACGTCGAACAGGGTGCCGTAGGCGTCGAAAACGCAGGCCCCGATATCGGTCAGTTGTTCATTCGGCATGGCGGTGATCCTTCCGTGATCGTTCGCTTCTCCTTACCCGGCGCATCGCCGTTATGGGCGGGTGGCGCGGGCGGGGTCAAGCGATGCGGACGGGCGCGGGGGGCACGGTCTGATGAAAGAGACGAACGACGGACAGGGCCGGGGACAGGGCCGGATCAGCGCAGCAAATCGGCGTGCGGGGCGAAGGCGATGAGCGTATCCGACAAGCGCGACCGATAGACATGGAGGTTCTCCATGACCCGCTGAACATAGTTGCGGGTTTCGTCGAAGGGGATCATTTCGACCCAATCAATCACGTCGATTTCTTTCTGGCGGGGATCGCCGAATTCCTTCAGCCAGCGGCGCACGCGGTGGGGGCCGGCGTTGTATCCGGCGATCGACAGCACGTAGGAGCCGTCGAATTCCGTCAGCAACCCGGCCAGATAGGTTTGCCCCAGGGTCAGGTTGTACTTGATGTCCGTAACCAGCTTGGTTTTGGAGAACCGAAGGCCTTGGCGCTTGGCTACGACCTTGGCCGTGGCAGGCATCAATTGCATCAGTCCTTGGGCGCTGGCGCGGCTGACTGCATTGATGCGAAACGCGCTTTCCTGGCGGATCATGCCCAGGACAAGGGCGGCCTCGACCGGTTGCAGATTCCATTCCGAGGGAAGGCGGGGCAACGCGATCTGCGGGTAGCCATGGGTGGGCATCATCCGCCCATCACGCAAGGATTGCTTGGCGACGCGCACGGCCAAATCGCGGCGTTCGACCTGGGCCGCCAGATCGGCGGTCATCACGCGCCAGCCGGGATGTTCGTCGGCACGTTCCAGCAAGGTATCCAGAACCGAGCGCAGCAGGTTATCGGCCCCGGCGGCAGCCAGGACGCGAAAGGCGCGGGTCAGCTCATGATTACGGAACTGATCTGCTAAATCAGGCTCGGGCGCCGGATCGGGCGGCAGGCGCAACACGGCGTCGGCGTTGGCGCGGACCATCGATAGCTGGCCGTAATAGGTGGTCGGCGAGGACGCTGCCTGCGCATACCATTCGGCCGCGCGCTGCGGCTGTTTCAAATCATCGTAACTGCGCGCGATCCAATAGGCGCCGCGCGACAGGGAGATGGGATAGTTAACCCGCGCGTACATGCGCTGGAAGTGCTGCAGGGCGACTTTCGGTTCGTTCAGGAAGCGCAGGGCGACCCATCCGGCCAGCCATTCGGCCTCGGCATAGTCGGCACCTTCGCTGAGCCCGTGATTGCGGGCGATCCGATAGGCATCGGTGATGAAGCCCTTGCGCAAGGCGCGGCGCACCAGGGTCGAGCGTTCCTCCCACCACAATTCGGGATGGGGCAGGTCAGCAGGCAGGAACCGCGCCAGATCAATGGCGGAATCCAGCCCTTTCTTTCGCCGCCAGCGCAGGCGCTCGAAAATCAGGCCGGGATCGCGTTGCAGGTTCTGCGGCACTTGCGCCACCAGCGCATCGACATTGCCCAATTGTCGGCGCAGGGAAATCCGCGCCAGGCCGAGCTTCTGATATGCCTTGGGTACGCGCCACAGGTGGCGCTTCACGGCCCAATACTTGCCTTCCCACAACAGACGGTCGAGGCGGGCGATATGATCCGCCGTGCGCAGCCGCTTGGAGTGCAGGCCCATGAAATGCTTTTCGTCGGCGCTGGAGAAGTTGCCGTTGATCCAGGCGTCGCGCAGCATTGCGGTTGCTCTGGTGTCGTCGTTCTTATTGCCCCGGTTCAACAGCGCCACGGCGTATCGTGCCTTGCCCAGCGCCGTGATCGGCTGCCGTCCCTTGAACCAGCCCAGAACGTCGTCGTCGGTGCCGGTGGCCGACAATTTGGCTTCGGCCTTGGCGATGATCCGGCGGATGCGCGGCCATTGCGGGTTGGCGTAGATAAAGGTCGCCAGTTCGTCGAATTCCGCCGGCCCAGACCAAGAGGTATAGCGCGCCCAGCGCACCAGCTTGCGTGCGAAGCGGTCTTTGATCTTGGCTTCGATCGACGTGACGGTCGTCCACTTACCCTGGTCCATGGCCGTGAAGGCCTTGGTCATCAGGGACAGGTCGTGGGGTTTGATAATAGAAGCGGTCGAAGAGGGGGCTGGTTTCGATGCCGCATGCACGGCAGGCACCGCCAACGCCAGCAGGAAACAAAGGCAAAAGGCCGACATCCACCGGAACGCAGCCGATGGCGCAAGGCCTCCTCGTCTTGGCGGCTCGACCATGGTTTACCTTTTAATCCGCCGCGTCATGCAGGCGATGATACGATTTCGCGGGGGGATCAACAAGCTACGCAATTGTGGCACTGCGGCGCAGCATCGTCGGTGCTTGCCGCCGCGCCCGGCGGGGGCTATGGTCCGCACGTTTTTACAGCTGTCTTTTTCGATCGAGGATCAAACTATGTTCAAGGGCTCATTCCCTGCGCTGATTACCCCCTTCAAGGATGGAGCGTTGGACGAATCGGCCTTCAAAAGCTTTGTCGAATGGCAGATCACCGAAGGCTCCGACGGATTGGTTCCGTGCGGCACCACGGGTGAATCGCCGACGCTAAGCCACGAAGAGCACATGCAGGTTACTGAATGGTGCATCGAAGTCGCTGACGGCCGGGTGCCGGTCATCGCCGGCGCGGGCTCCAATTCGACCAAAGAAGCGATCGAACTGACCAAGCACGCCAAGTCCGCCGGCGCCGCCGCGGCTTTGGTCGTCACGCCTTATTACAACAAGCCGACCCAGGAAGGCCTGTATCAGCATTTCAAGGCGATCCACGACGAAGGCGGCCTGCCGGTCATCATCTACAACATCCCGGGCCGCTCGGTCGTCGATATGACCGTCGAGACCATGGCCCGTTTGGCTAAGCTGCCGAACATTGTCGGCGTTAAGGATGCGACCCAGGATCTGGCGCGCCCGATCAATACACGGGTCGCGATCGGCGCCGATTTCTGCCAGTTGTCGGGTGAAGACGGGACTGCCGTTCCGTTCCTGGCCGCGGGCGGTCAAGGCTGTATCTCCGTGACGGCCAATATCGCACCCCGAATGTGCGCCGATATGCAGCGCGCCTGGCGCGAACAGGACATGGCCAAGGTCATGGAACTACAGGATCGCCTGATGCCGGTTCACAACGCGATGTTCTGTGAAACAAGCCCGGGCCCGGTGAAATATGCGGCGTCCTTGTTGGGCAAGTGTTCCGCCGAGGCACGACTGCCGATCTGCGAAATTTCCGAAGCCAATAAGGCCAAGGTGCGTGACGCGATGGTCGGCGCGGGCCTGCTGAATTAAGCAGACGCGGATCGAATGCGCTGACCGCTGCAAGGCGGCGGTCGGGAGCCCTATTTCATGGCACAGAAAAATAAGAAAAAAGGCCCGTCCGGCAACGTCGTCGCCCAGAACCGAAAGGCGCGGCGCGACTATACGATCGTCGAAGAGGTCGAAGCCGGTATCATGCTGACCGGGACCGAGGTTAAATCCCTGCGCCTGGGGCGCGGGTCGCTGGTCGATGCCTACGCGGCGGACGAAGACGGGGATATTTATCTCTACAACGCCGATATCCCGAAGTACGAGCAGGCCGGGCTTAACAATCACGAGCCCAAGCGAAAGCGCAAGCTGCTGCTGCATCGGCGCGAGATCGGCCGCCTGACCGGCGG
>CAXGUG010000095.1:0-14281 GCA_964012715.1 uncultured Rhodospirillaceae bacterium
TATCTGGTGATGGTCGGGCAGAAGACCGACCGGTCCCAGACCCTGACCTGGGAAGGCGACAACGCCACCGCCGTGCTCGGCTTTTTCGAGCGCTGGGATAAGGAAACGGTCGGCTATTACATGGAAAGCGGACCCAATCCATGATCGCCGCCGGGGCTGCACAATCCGCCGCCCTAGACTGCCGGGAACAGGCTTTCGAGACCGGGGTCGCGGGTGCGCCCGTGGCCAAACTGACCGTTTCGTCCAATGATGGGACCAGCATCGCCCCTGCTCTGACCGACATGGTCGCTGATTGGCGGCAACACGGTACCTGGCTGGTGTCCTGCCGCATCCCAGCGGACCGCGATGACCAGATTGCGGCATTGGAAGCCGCCGGCTTCAAGGCAATCGAAACCCTGGTCACCTTTTACCAGGCCAGCCGCCCGCCCCGCTCGATCACCGACGACACCGGCCTTGTCCGCGCCGACGAGATCGAAACCTGCATTGCCCTGGCCCTTTCCGCCTTTACCTACGACCGCCTGCATCGGGATGCACGCGTCCCCCATGCGGTGGCCGACGCGATCCGCGCCGAATGGGTGCGCAACGACATGTCGGGCCGCGCCGCCGCGCCGCTGGTCGCGCGTAAGGACGGGCGGATCGCCGGGTTCAACCTGTGTCTTCTGAACGGGCGCACGGCGGTGATCGACCTGATTGCCGTGGCCGACGACTTTCGCCGCCGGGGCATCGCGGGCCATATGATCGAAGCGGCCTTCGCCCATTTCGGCGACAACATCGACGGTATCCGCGTCGGCACGCAGGAAGACAACGCGGCCTCGGTCCGGCTATATGAAAGCGCCGGGTTCGACCTTGAGTCCCGGCAGGTCACCCTTCACTGGGTCAACGATGCGGTGCGGCCATGACGACCGGAATCGTGATCTTCGCACGCTTGGATTCCTCGCGCCTGCCGGGCAAGGTACTGATGCCGCTGGCCGATCGGCCGATGCTGGATTGGACGCTGCGGCGCTGCCGCGCGGTCGGCCTGCCGGTCATGATCGCGACCACCGACCGCGCTTTGGACGACCCCATCGCCGATTTCGCGGCGGGCGCCCAAACCCCGTTGTTTCGAGGCGACACCCATGATGTGCTGGGCCGCGCCCTGGCCGCCGCGCGGTCGTTCGGCCTGGAAACCCTGGTGCGCGTTTCCGGCGACAGTCCGTTCATTGACCCGGCGGTGATTTCCGCCGTCGTCGCGGTGCATGACCGGGAACGTCCCGACCTGACCACCAACGTCTTTCCCCGCACCTTCCCTCCGGGCATCAGTGCCGAGGCCGTGCCCCTGGCGACGTTGGAACGCCTGAACACCGAGATCGACGACGACCGCTATCGCGAGCACGTCACCCTCTACGCCTACGAGACGCCCGACGCCTTTCGCATCGTTAACGTTCCCGCAAGCGGGCCCGACTATACGGAAGGCGGATACCCGGACCTGCACCTTGCCGTCGACACACCGGCGGATCGGACCCGGGCCGAATGGATCGCGGCGCGCCTGCCGCATGGTGACGCGGGGCTGGCGGAAATTGCCGATCTTGCCCAAGAATACGAACGAACCACCAGCGACGAAGGAATCGCGACATGAGCGAATTGGCGCTTCTCGGCGGCAAGCCTGTGATCGACGGAGAGCTACCGCCCTATCCCTCCATGGGAGCCGCGGAGCAGGACGCCGTGCGCGACGTCGTCGCCTCGGGCTGCCTGTCCGGCTTTTTCGGCTCACCGGGGCCGGAATTCCTGGGCGGGCCCAAGGTTCGCGAGTTCGAAGCCGCCTGGGCCGCCCGGTTCGGCGCCAAGCACGCGGTTAGCGTCAATTCCAACACCTCGGGTCTGTTCGCCGCCATGGGCGCCATCGGCCTTAGCCCCGGTGACGAAGTCATCGTGCCGCCCTGGACCATGTCGGCGACCGTCGTTAGTCCGCTGATCTATGGCGGCATTCCGGTATTCGCCGACGTCGAGGACGATACCTTCTGCATCGACCCGGAGAAGGTGAAGGCCCAGATCACGCCGAAGACCCGCGCCATCGTCGCGGTCAACCTGTTCGGCCATCCGGCACGGCTGTCGGAATTGCGCGCCATCGCCGACGCCCATGGCATCTACCTGATCGAAGACAACGCCCAGGCCCCGTTGGGCATGGAAAACGGCCGGCCCACCGGCACCGTCGGGCATATCGGGATCGCCAGCCTTAACTTTCATAAGCACATTCACACCGGCGAAGGCGGCGTCTGCGTCACCGACGACGACAATCTAGCCACGCGCCTGCAGCTGATCCGCAACCATGCGGAAAACGCCGCCATGCACGAAGGCGTCACCGATCTGATCAACATGGTCGGCTTCAACTTTCGCATGACCGAACTGTCGGCGGCGGTCGGCCTTGTCCAACTGGGCGATATCGAACGCCATGTCGCGGTACGCGAGAAATTGGCCCAGCATCTGTCGGACGGCACCCGCGACCTGGACGGCTGGACCGTACCGAAAGTGCGCGAAGGCTGCCGCCATAACTACTACGTCTGGCTGGTCCGCTATGACGAGGCCAAGGTCGGCGTCAGCCGAGACCTGTTCTGCAAGGCCCTGAACGCCGAAGGCTTCCCGAACTTTCCGGCCTACCTGCCACCGCTTTATCGCCTGCCGTTGTTCAAACAACGGACCGCGATCGGGCGCGACGGCTGGCCGTTCACCCTGACCGAGCGCAAGTTCGAGGACGGCCTGTGCCCGGTTACCGAACGCCTGCACGAGCGCGAAGCGATCCTGTTCGAACCCTGCGCCTATGACGTGGACGACGATCTGGCCGATAAGTTCGTCGCCGCGATCCGCAAGGTCCACGACCACCGCAGCGATCTGAACGCCCTGGCGGACAAGGCCTGATCCATGACCGCCGCCGCACCCCGCATCGTCGCCAGCATCGAGGCCCGCATGTCGGCCTCGCGCCTGCCGGGCAAGGTGCTGATGGACGTTGCCGGACAACCGGCGCTGGAACGTTTGGTGCGCCGTCTGTCCCTGGCGGAAAGCGTGGACGCCATCGTCCTGGCGACGACGACGAACCCGGCCGACGATGCCCTGGCCGATTGGGCGGCGGCGCGCGGCCTGCCGTATTACCGCGGATCGGAAGACGACGTTCTGGCCCGGGTGGTCGAAGCCCACCGAATGATGGATTCCGACGTGATCGTCGAAGTCTGCGGCGATACGCCGCTGCTCGACCCGGCGGTGATCGATCTTGCCGTTCGGCGGTTCCTGGACGGCGACGTGGACGTAGTTTCCAACACCTCGAACCTGACCTGGCCGCAGGGCATCGACGCCCAGGTATTTCGCTTCGACGCGCTGGATCAGGTGTCGCGGACCCAGCACGATCCGGCGGTGCGCGAACATGTCTCGCTTTATTTCTACGAACACCCCGGCATCTACCGTATCCACCACTTGGCGGCGCCCGGCGACGAGACAGCGCCGGACCTGCGCCTGCAACTGGATTATCAGGAAGACCTGGACCTGATCCGCGCCGTGTACGAGCGCCTGGAACCGCGCCATGGCGATGCCTTCGGCGTGCGCGACGTTCTGGGCCTATTGGCGGCGGAACCGGCCCTGGCCGAGATCAACCGCCATTGCGAAGAGAAACCCGTGCGATGAGCGGCCTGCGCACCATCGTCGTCGGTTTCGGTCAGGTCGCTTCGGGCCTGGGTCGCGATCCGCGTATGGCGCGCTATTTCGAATATGCGTCGCATGCCTCGGTCCTGGCTGCACATCCGGCATTCGACTGGCAAGGCGTGGTCGATCCCAACCCTGCGGCGCTGGACGACGCCCGAAGCAACTGGTCCGTCGCCCATTGCGGCCCGGACCTGGACCGGATCGCGGCGGAAGTCCGGCCCGAGATTGCGATCCTGGCGACCCCGCCGGGCAACCGCGCCGAGATGATTTCCCGCCTGCCGGACCTGAAAGCCGTGTTGGTCGAAAAGCCGCTGTCCGGCCCGAACGATGACGACGGCGAGCGATTGGCCGCCATTGCCGCCGAACGCGGCATTCCGGTGATCGTCAATTATTGGCGGCGCGCCGACCGGTTGTTCCGCGAATTGGCAACGGGTGGCTTGGCAGATCGGATCGGTGCCGTACAGGCCGTGAGCGGCCTGTACGGGAACGGCCTAGCCAATAACGGCGGGCATCTGATCGATTTCCTTCGGATGTTGCTGGGCGAAGTCACCACCGTGCAGACCTTGGGCCCGACCCAGCCAGCCACGGGTGCGCCTTTGGCCGGGGATGTACATGTTCCCTTCGCCCTGACCTTCGCCGGCGGCGTTGTCGCCACAGTCCATCCTCTAGACTTCTCCCACTACCGAGAAGTCGGCCTGGATATCTGGGGCACGACGGGGCGCCTGTCGATCCTTCAGGAAGGCCTTGTCACGACGCTGTCCCCGGTGGTCGACAACCGAGGTTTGATGAACGAGATGGAAGTCGCCTCGGACCAAGGCAAGCCGATGGAAACAACCGTCTCCGACGCCTTCTACCGGATGTACGACAATTTGGCCGCGCTCGCGGCGGGAACGGCGCAACCCTGGTCGCCGCTGGCGTCCGCGTTGACCAACGAGCGGATCATCGGCCTGGTCCGACGTTCGGCGGCGGAAGGCGGCCCGCGCCTGATCTTGGATTAAACCGATGCCGGTGCAGCCAATCCTGATTTATGTCGAGGACCCGGGCGCCGCCAATATGGTTCTGGGCCTGGCGTCGGCGATGCGGAACCAAGGCTTGATCGCCCATCTTTATGCCGGTGGCGCGGCGCTCGACTACCTGACGGCGCGCGGCGAAGCACTGACCCCACTGCCATCGGCGGATCCTGCCGCGCTGATTTCCCAAATCAATCCTGTAGCCTGTGTGATCGGGACGGCGGAAAACTTGGATACCCCGGGATTTTCCCTGGCCGAGGCCGCCCGGCGGAGATCAATTCCCACGGCGGCGCTAATCGACGGCCCCGCCAATGCCGACCGCCGCTTCCAAGGGCGGACGACGGATCCGCGTTGTCATGTGACCGACTGGCTGTTGGTGCCCGACCTCGGCACACGGTCGGCTTTCCTGGCACTTGGGATCGAACCGGCGAGGATCCGCGTGGTCGGAAATCCCAGCCACGACCGGGTTCTCGATTCCTGCGACGAGTTGTTGGCCCAGGACCGCGCGACCCTGCGGCGCGGCCTGTTTCCCGGCTTGCCCGAGGATGCGCCTCTGATCCTGTTTTTGACGGAACTGTCCGACGGCTTGGACCCGACGCAGTTTCGGCGCAGCGCCGACTATACCTTACAAGGTCGCGGCGAGACGAACGGCCGTACCGAGATCGTTTTGGAAGAGGTTCTGGACGCCCTAGCCGACATCGCACCGGCGGCACGGGTCGCCTTGCGCCTGCACCCAAAGACTCCGGCCAATCTTTATGCAGCCTATGACCAAGACATCGCTGCCTATAGCGAAGGCGGCGACCCGCATGCGGCGCTGTTCGCCGCCGATCTGGTGATCGGCCTGTCGACGGCGCTGCTGACCGAAGCCGTCGTGATGGGCCGCCCGACCTTGTCTGTCCTGCCCCGCGAACGAGAGGCCGAATGGCTGATCGGCGGCGACCTGGTTCCCCATGTCTCCACCCGCGATGACCTGCGGGCGATGCTGACCCGGGCCCTCGACGCCCCGGAAAGCTTCCTGGCGGAACAATCCGGCGGGACGCTGCGCCTGGGGGCTTCCCCCCGGACTGCACGGGCGCTGGCCCAAATCGCCGAAGGCGGAACGCCCGCCCCCGACGGCACCCTGCCCTATGCGCCGCCGACGCTAACGAGCGAACGCCTGATCCTGGAGCCGTTCCCCGCTGATTTGCTGACCGAGCGCTATGTCGGTTGGTTGAACGACCCGGAAGTCGTCCGCTTTTCCGAACAGCGCCATCGGGCGCATACCTTGGATAGCTGCCGCGACTTCATCGCCACCTTCGACGGCACGGCCAACGGCCTATGGGCGATCCGCGTTAAATCGGACGATCTGCGCCATATCGGCAATATCTCGACCGAAATCGACGCCACCACCGGGACCGGCGACATCCGGATTCTGATCGGCGACCGCGCGGCCTGGGGCACCGGCATGGGAGCCGAGGCCTGGAACGCGGTCATGGCCCATTTGTTCGATGACCTGGGGATGGCCATGGTCACGGCGGGCACCTTGGCGGGCAATACCGGCATGCGCCGGATCATGGAAAAATCCGGCATGCGCGAGACCCATCGCCACCCCGGACCGACGCCGGTCGATGGCCAGGCCATGGACCTGGTATTCGCGGCGCGGTCGGCCCGCGATTGGCTGGCGGGGCGGTAAGTTCTTACCCCCGACCGGTCAAAAATTGCCGGGTAGGACCGATTTTACCCGTCTTCGACAAACCTCAAAAATCAAAATATATATATTTTTCAATTAATTAAGTCGTGCCGACAGTTTGGCCCGATCATTGCTCATGAATACGCGGAGCAGAAAGCCCGTTTTTGGATCGATAGCCAACGAAGCGTAAGGATTGAGAACGTGAGCATCATAGATCGAGTTACGGCCACAAGTTCGGGCATCGCCAGCAGCGCCGCACGGCAGCAGCAGGCAGGGCGTTTTGCCACGCACACGGAACTGTTCGACACGTTCCAGGCCCTGGTCATGGACATGCAGGGGAAGATTCTCGACCCGTCCAAGACCCAACAGGCAGCGGGCCGTGATGTCGCGCGGATGGAACGCGCGTCCGACAATCGCAGCGAGTCCTATCGCGATCGCAGCTCCTCGCAGGACGTTGGCCGGACCGACGTCGAACAAACGTCGCGCTATCAAGAGCGCAAGCGCAAGTTCGGCGACGATCACGAAGTCAGCCAGGCCGACGACGCCGGTCGTAACTACGGTGACGATCGCCGCGACGACCAGAACAACGTGGCCGCGACCGACCGCAATTCCCAGGCCGACAACGACCGTGGCACCACCGACGGTCGCCGGCAGGATGCCGCCAGCCGCGACGGCGACGCCAACCGCGACGATCAGGTCCAGGCGGGCGACGGTCAGGCGACCGCGCAGAACAGCGATACCGGTGGCGACGCCGGAACCGGCAATCAGTCCGCGGGTCAGCAGCAGGGCCAGAACCAGGGCGAGAACGCTTCCCTGGTCCAGGCTTCGCTGGCCGGCAGCCAGGCTGATGCGGTGATGGCGACCATTGCCGCCCAGACCACGGGTCAGGAAGCCGGCAAGCAGATTTCCCAGAATGCCCAGACCGTGGGCGACGAAGTCGTCGAAGCGGTCAAAGCCGACCCGCAGGCCGCCAAGAGCCAGCGCGGCCCGGATCACGATTTGGCCCGCGCCAATGCGCAGGCTCAGCAAATTCGCAACATCGCGAACCTTCAGACCAACGGACAAGCAAACGGGGACGGCGCCAAGCAGGCCGAGTCGCTTCTGCAAGCCCAGGCCGGCAAAATTGCCGAGACCGTGGGCAATGACGCCAAGCTTGTGGTGAACGTCGACGTTCAGGACGACGCGGCAATGACCTCTGGTCGGCCGTTGTCGGCCCTGAGCGCCGCGTCCGCCTTGGCCTCCAGCCAGCAGCAGTCGACGCAGGCTGGTCAGCAGGCGCAGAACGCGCAGCAGGCTCAGGCTCAGAACCCGTTGGCTCAGGCCGCGATGGTCCAGAACCATCAGAGCATGGCGCAAGGCCCGGCAACCCCGGCCCAGGCCCAGAACGGCCCGGCTGCCCAGGCGCAGACCGCCACGCAGATCACCGCCGAATCCAAGGGCCCGATCCAGGCTTCGTCCGGCACCACCAACGCCGGCACGCACAGCACCGGAACCTCGGCCGAAGGCAACGCCACCCAGGCCAACGCCAACACGGCCCAGACCCAGTCGAGCCACCAGTTGCAGCAGTCCCAGAAGACAGCGCAGCAGCAGGCCAATCAGGCCGCCAAGAACAAGGTGGTCGATCAGGTTACCGTGCAGATCAACAAGGCGATCAAGGCCGGCGCCGACAAGATCAACATCAAGCTGTATCCGCAGCACCTGGGCCGCGTCGAGGTTCGCTTGGATGTCAGCCACGACGGCCGCACCGTCGCCACGGTGACTGCGGACAAGCCGGAAACCCTGGACATGCTGCGTCGCGACTCCGACCAGTTGGCCAAAGCTCTGCAGGATGCGGGTCTGGACATGCAGTCCGGCGACCTGAGCTACAACCTGAAGGGCCAAGAAGACGGCCGCCAACAGCAACAGCAGGTCGCGTCCGGTAACACCGGGGGCGAAATGAAGGAAGACGACACCGCCGATCCGAACGTGATGGACACCGCCATGGCCGCCCACGAAATGGGCATCCTGCATAACGGCCGCGTCGACGTTCGGGCCTAAGGCAGAGAAAGCCAAGCCAACGAGCAAGGAACGGGAAACGGTTAGATGAGCACCATCAGCAGCATTTCGGGCACGATCAGCACCGACACCAAGTCGGGGCAGAACGCGCAATCGCTCGAAGAGGATCTGAACCGTTTCCTGACCCTGTTGACGACTCAGTTGCAACACCAGGATCCGCTGGATCCCATGGATGCGACCGAGTTCACGTCCCAGTTGGTGCAGTTCGCCAGCGTGGAACAGCAGATTTACCAGAACTCCAACCTGGAAAAGCTGCTGGCCCTGCAGGAAACCAACAAACTGGCGTCGCTGGTCGACTTCATGGACACGACGGTCGAATTCGAAGGCAAGGACATTGTCCTCGAAGACGGCAATGCGCGCTTCACCTACACCGTTCCGGTCGGCGCGGCGAGCACCACGCTGACGATCTCCGACGTCAACGGCGATCCGGTCTTCATGGTCGACGGTTCGACCGAAGCCGGTCTGCATGCCGTCGAATGGGACGGCACGGATGCCAGCGGCAACCAACTGGCCGACGGCCTGTATTCGGTTCAGGTCAACACCTTGGACCGCCAGGGCAACCTTCTGGACGTGTTCCAGACCTCGTTCGGCCGGGTCACCGGCGCCGGCGTGGTCGACGGCACGACCACCTTGTTCCTGGGTCCGCTGCGTATCGATCAGAACGACGTGCTCTCGGTCGAGCAGACCAATTCGACGCCGTCTTCGTCGGATGGTTCGGACACTACCGACGGCACGGACACGACGGATACGGGCACCGACACGGGCACGGATACAGGTACGGATACCGGCACCGACACGGGAACCGATCCGGATACGACGACTTAAGGGATTTTGGCTTCTCGCTCCGCTGACGGGGCATGAACGGATTTACATGACTGGCGATCGCCGGATTGGAACAGAGCCAAACCGGCATACGTAAGGAGGAAGTAAAATGGGTCTTTTTGGTGCACTTAGCTCGGGCGTCTCGGGTCTTACAGCCCAGTCCAGCGCCATGGGCGCCATCGCCGACAACATCACGAACGTGAACACGATCGGCTACAAGGGCACGCAGGTCAACTTCCAGACCCTCGTCACCCGGCAGACCTCGTCCACGTTCTTCTCGGCTGGTGGTGTTCAGTCCAAACCCCGGACGGACGCGGGTATTCAGGGCCTGTTGCAGTCCTCCACCTCGCAGACGGACCTCGGCATCTCCGGCGCCGGCTTCTTCGTGGTCAACGAAGCGGCGGTTCCGACCCTGTCGAACGAGTTCCTGTTCACCCGCGCTGGTCAGTTCTATCAGGATAACCAGGGTTACCTGCGCAACACGGCGGGCTTCTACCTCCAGGCCTTCCCCGTGGACGCGAACGGCAACATCACGCCGAACAACTCGGACATCCTGATCGCCAACACCAACGTCATTTCGACGGACTTTCTGACGACGGTGAACCTCAACCGCGTCGGCGGCACGGCCACGGCGACGAGCAACATCTCGATCGGCGCCAACCTGCCGTCGAACGCCACGGCCGGCCAGACCCACCGCTCGGACGTGCAGTTCTTCGACAGCTTGGGCACGGCGCGTACGATTTCCTTCCAGTACACCCGCTCGGGCCGTGACAACCAGTGGAACGTGGCCGTCGATCCGCCCTCGGGCAACGACGTGCTGACCCTGGAAGACGCCAACGCCAACGCCTACGACAGCCGCGGCCAGGTCGAATTCGACTCCATCCCGTCGAACCGTTCGTCGATCACCATCGACGGCATTCAGTACCGGTTCCAGAACTTCGGCACGATGACCGCCGATACCACCAACAGCCTGACCTTTACCGATGGTGGCGCCGGCGCCGATACGCTGACCGCCTCGGTTACGGGCTCGTTCTCGGCCCTGGCCATCGGCGACGAAATCACCATCAACAACACGGGTGGCGTGGCCTCGGCCGTGGAACCCGCGACGTTCGTCATCACCAACATCGATTCCACCGGCACGGTGCTCAGCTTCGCTACCGGTTCCTGGAACGCGGCCACGGGTACGCCCGCGACGTCGAGCGTGACGCTCACCCCGGACGACACCGATACGGTCAAGATCGTCGATACCAGCTCGGCATCGACCACCGCCAACTATGTGTCGCAGCTGGTTTCCAAGGTCAAAGCCTCGGACTCCGACTTCGCAGATTACGGCGGATACACCAACGACCGCATCGCCGTGTCGCCGTTCAACGCCTCGACCGTCCTGTTCAACGAAGACGGAACCGGCGAGATCGTCGTCAATCCCTCGGGTCTGTTGACCTCGTCGGGTGCCGCGGCGACCAAGCAGCGGACGTCCTTCACGGTGCGTCAGGTCGACAACCTGTATCAGGATCACTTCCAGTTCACCTTCAGCGCGAACGCAGTGAGTGGCGACACCCTGGTCCTCAACGGTGTGACCTATGAATTCCACACCGACGTGACGGCCATCGGCGCCGGTAACATCGGCGTTGAAATGGACTTCGTCACCTATACCTCCACCGCGGCGCAGATCGACAACTGGCTGTCGAACCTGGAATCGGCGATCGAAAACAACGATCCCGAATTCGCCTCGGGCGCTTCGACGGTTCGTCGCCGCGCCAATGGCGACGCGACGGAAGCTTCCGCCGCCGCCAGCTTCGCGACCGAGAACACCCTGATCCTGGATGTGCTGCCCTCCGGTTCGTACACCGCGACCTTCTCGACCAACTTCGCCGGCGGCACCTTGCCGACGACGCCGGACGGCAACACCCCGGTCGATGCGGCCGGATCGTCGCTGACGGACCAGCCGTTCAAGATCGACAAGACCAGCGCCATCGTGTTCGACTCCAGCGGTCTGCCTTCGGCCATCAACGTCGCCGAGATCGAACTGCTCGGATTCTCCAACGGTGCGGCCAACTTCGACGATGACCCGGCAAACTCGGATCAGGTCACCATCGACTTCGGCACCATCGGCATCGCCGACGGCCTGACCCAGTTCGGTGACGAGTTCACCCCGGGCTTTATCGAACAGGACGGCTCGCAGTTCGGCACCTTCGCCGGCATCACGGTCCGTGAAGACGGCCTGGTGACCGCACTGTTCGACAACGGCGAAACCCGCCCGGTGTTCAAGATCCCGATCGCGACTTTCGTCAACGTCAACGAACTGGGTGCCCGTACGGGTAACGTCTTCAACTCGACCCAGGCTTCGGGCGACCCGACCCTGCGTACCGCCAACTCCGGTCCGGCCGGCGCGATTACCCAGGCGGCGTTGGAAGCCTCGACCGTCGACATCGGCGAAGAGTTCACCAAGATGATCGTCGTGCAGCGCGCCTTCTCGGCCGCGACCAAGATCATCACCACGGCGGACGAAATGCTTGATGAACTGGTCCGGCTCCGTTAACGGCAGCCAAACCGGTTGATCCCGGACGATGATAAGGCCCCGGCATCCCCTAACTGGCGGATTCCGGGGCCTTTTTCTTGGTTTCGACGAATTCTGGAAAAGACTGCAATTCAGGAAAAATTAACGCTGGTCTTTAGCCTTTCTTTAAAAGTCCGGCGCATAAAGTAGACCTTAGAAACGGACAAGCGGAAACGCCATCCACAGGGAAGACGAAACACAGAGCGGACGATCATGACCCTGCTGAAGCGCCACAACCGGGATGCTCAGAACCAATCGGTAGCCACCATGGGCAACGTTGAACCGTTGAGCCCGCTTGGCCGGCCGATGCGCCTTGAGGACCTGCCCCCCGTAACGACCAAACGCTGGGTCGCCCGCCGCAAGGCGGAAGTCGTGTCCGCGGTACGCGGCGGACTGATCTCGTTGCAGGATGCCTGCCGCCGCTATTCCCTGTCCGAAGACGAATATCGGTCCTGGGAACAGCTGATCGACGATCATGGCCTGAAGGGCCTGCACACCACCCGGACGCAGGTCTATCGGAATATCGCGCAGCGCAAGGGCCGTGGCCCCAATTTGGTGACCAGTCACTAAGTTTCTCCAGGGTTGACCCCAAGGTGGGCAAAAATTGCCCACCGTTAACCACTTCTTCACCGCCCCCCCAATAACCTGCAAGCAACGGAATTCCCGGATTCACCAAGCATTTGAAAATGCTGGAGATATAGGGAAGAGCCGGCTGGTTAACACTCCTGCAGTCACGGGGGACGCACGTGGAAGCACTAACTCAAGCACTACGCGGTCTAGGACCTGTCCGCCTCGCCATGATGGGCGGGGTCATGTTCTTGATGCTCGGGTTCTTCATCTTCCTGCTGACCAAATTGGGTCAGCCGAACATGGCGCTGTTGTTCAGCGAACTCGATCCCTCTGATTCGAATACCATCGCCGCCGAAATCGGCCGCCTGGGCCAACCGGTCGAGGTTCGCGATCAAGGCACCTCGG
The DNA here is from genome assembly GCA_964012715.1 of uncultured Rhodospirillaceae bacterium. Taxonomy (GTDB): domain Bacteria; phylum Pseudomonadota; class Alphaproteobacteria; order Rhodospirillales; family Casp-alpha2; genus UBA1479. Next base: position 12,755 of record CAXGUG010000095.1, read on the forward strand.
TCTACGTGCCTGCGGACAAGGCCCTGGAACTCCGCCTGCAGATGGCCGACCGCGGCCTTCCCGTCGGCGGCAAGGTCGGTTTCGAGCTGTTTGACGAAACCGATAGCCTGGGCACCACCGACTTCCTCCAGAACGTCAACCTGCGCCGCGCCCTCGAGGGCGAATTGGGCCGCACCATTCAATCGATGGACATCGTCCACCGTGCCCGCGTTCACTTGGTCATGCCGCGCCGGCAATTGTTCTCCCGCGAAGAACAGCAGCCCAGCGCCTCGGTCGTGCTGGCCATGCGCGGCAACAAACGCCTGGACCACGAGCAGGTTTCCGCCGTTCAGCACCTCGTCGCCTCGGCCGTTCCCAGCCTGAAGCCCGGTCGCATCACCATCATCGACGACAAAGGCAAGTTGCTTTCTCCCGGCTTCGAAGACGACAACAACGTCCAGACCGTCGCCGCCAAAAACGAGGAACGCCGCCGCGGCTATGAAGCCCGCATGGCGCGAACCATCGAAGAACTCCTTGAAAAGACTGTCGGTTTCGGGAATGTGCGGGTTGAAGTCAACGCCGACATGGATTTCGACCGCGTCTCCACAACCGAAGAAATCTACAACCCCGACGGTCAGGTCGTGCGCTCGACCCAAACGGTCGAACGCGCCGCCCGCAACCAAGAATCGGAAAACGATCCGGTTACCGTCGGCACCAACCTGCCCGATGCCGCCCCCGGCGGCGGACAGGGTGCGCGTGCCCAATCGGACGAAAGTTCGACCGAAGAAACCGTCAACTACGAGATCACCAAGAAAACGGTGAACCACGTCAAAACCGACGGCACCGTCAAACGCGTCACCGTGGCCGTTCTGGTCAACGGCGTGCAGGGCAAGGACGCGGATGGGAAAGTCACCTACACGCCGCGTCCCCAGCCGCAATTGGAACAACTGGGCACGCTGGTCCGCAGCGCCATCGGCTTCGACGCCGATCGCGGTGATTCGGTCGAAGTCGTGAACATGGAATTCGCCTCGCCGGTTCAGTTCGACGAGCCGCTGGAACTGTTCTTCGGCCTCGGCAAGAACGACCTGCTGCGCCTGGCGGAAATCCTGGTCCTCAGCATTCTGGGTATCCTGGTCATCCTGCTGGTGGTTCGTCCGCTGGTCAGCCGGGCCTTCGAATCCATCCCGTCGGCGCAGGAAGCCGCCGGTCGCCTGCTGGCCGACAGCAGCGTCCAGGCCGCCGGTCTGCTGGGCGGTCCGTCCGCCCCTGCCCCGGCCGAGATGGAAGAAGAGCAGTTCGAAGAACTCATCGATATCGACCGCGTCGAAGGCCGCGTCAAAGCCTCGTCGGTCAAGAAGGTCGGCGAGATCGTCGAGAAACACCCGGAAGAGGCGCTTTCCATCATCCGGGCCTGGATGTACCAGGAAGCGTAATCCGGCGGATCCGGCAGCAGAGACGACAACGCAGGGAAAGGCAGGCCGCACATGGCCCGTATCAAGGACGATTACAGAGCCCTATCGGGCACGGAAAAAGCGGCGATCTTCCTGC